>MWFF01000093.1 GCA_002071485.1 Verrucomicrobia bacterium ADurb.Bin006
GGACAGGAAACCAATCGTGGTGCCGTCGGAGCCATAATCCCAATTAATCCACTCGCCACCGCCCGAGGCGCCACCGGCGACGGTGCTGCCCAGGAGGATGATCGGGTGTGGAACTTCCGTGGGATCCGTGGGGTCGACCGTGAAATCCCAGGACGCCGAACCCGCCAGCGCTGCAAGGGATCCCAGTCCGACCGCTGCGAGGGATCCAAATAAGCATTTTCTTCTCATTGTCTGCAGTGGTTCTCACGATGTGCCCACAGAGTCCCCCTTCGCATGCCTGCGCACGCAGACCTCCTGCGAAGAGGCCCCGCTCTGCCGATCACATCATGCTGACATCATACTGACGATGATCAGTCTCAGTGCCAGACCACAATGGGTCAAGGGCAAAAGCCATCGCTTGGGTTGACGCGTATGCGCGGTTGCGGGAGAGTGCGGCGGCAGTACAGACGCATGAAGACACGTGCGATCGCCATTCTTGCCCTCGCGCTGGCGGGGACCTTCGGCTGCTCTCTGGCGGCGCGGGCGGTTGCTCCGACTGAGATTGAACTCGAAGAAGCCGCCCGTTGGGCCGCGGCCAAGTTCCAAGCGGTGACCATCACCGCGAAGCCCGCACCGGGGCTCCACGTGCTGGCCAACAACGAGTCGGTTCAACTGAACGCGCGCGCCGGCAAGCCGCTGAGCACCGATCCGCTGTTTGCCTTCACCTACGACGGCAAGAGGTCCGCCGACCTTTTTCCTGCGTGGACGGCGGTGCGTTCGAGTCGGGAACTCGATGAGAGACGCGTCGAGCACACGGTTGTCTACAGTGACAAGGGGACCGGGCTCGAAGTGCGGTGCATCGCGGTCGAGCACCGCGATTTTCCGACCATCGAATGGGCGGTGCATTTCAAGAACCGGGGGCAGGCGGAGACGCCGATTCTTTCGGACATTCTGGCGCTCGATCTCGGGCCGAGGCTAGTATGTTCTGCACCATTTCAGGGGCAGCCCTTGCCTTGCCAGTGACTTCGAACCTCTCGAGACTGTGCTCCAGCTCGGGACCGTCAAGCGCATCACGGCGGCGGGGGGGCGTCCGACGAACAGTGACATGCCGTTTTTGCTATGAGCCGGGCCGAGCCCGTGTCAACCTATGTTCACCACGATCGAGCATGACCACAGATCGAACATCAAATGACGCACAGCGTTCTGGACTGTCCAGGCTCAAGCGGCGCCAGTTTCTTGAGTTGGCGGGTGTCGCCGGAGCCGCTTTTCCATGCATTCGTCGCGCACTCGGGGCCGGGATCAGCCGTCCGGTGTTGAGCATCGGGCTGACCGCGGACCCGCAGTATGCCGACAAGGATTCTGCCGGCACGCGATTCTATCGACAGTCGATCGGCAAGCTCGAATCGGTCGTGAGCCACTTCAACCGGCTCGAGCTCGCCTTTTGCGTGAATCTCGGCGACCTGATCGATGGGGAGTGGAGGAACTACGACGCGATCCTCGAGACACTGGCCGCGTCGAGGCATCGCTTCCATCACGTGCTCGGCAACCACGACTTCGAGGTGTCGAGTGACTTGAAGGCCCGAGTGCCGGCACGGCTCGGACTCGCCCGGCGGTTCTACGCCATCGAGCGCGCGGGCTGGTGCTTCGCCATGCTCGACACCACGGATGTGAGCCTGTACGCGCACCCGGAGTCAACGCCCGACCACGCGGAAGCCGCGGCGGCCCTCAAGCGTTTGGCCGACGCCGGCGCCGCGAATGCCCAGACCTGGAACAGCGCGCTCAGCGGTCGTCAGTTGCAGTGGCTCGATGCCGTTTCCAAAGCGGCCGCGAACCAGGGGCGGCGAGTGATTGTCTTCGCACATCATCCCGTGCACCCGGACGACGCCCACACCGTCTGGAACGCGGCGGACGTTCTCGATGTGCTGGACCGGAACCGAAATATCGTCGCGTGGTTCAACGGACACAATCACGCGGGAGCCTTCGCGGTGCGCAACGGCGTGCCATTCGTCACGATCGCGGGCATGGTCGAGACGCGCGACGCCAACGCCTACGCCGTCCTGAATCTGTGCGCCAAGCACTTCGAGCTTGTCGGGCACGGACGCCAAACCAGTCGGACGGCTCCGTTTGGCCCGGATGTTTCATGAAGCCCCGCGGGGTCTCACACCCGGATTCGGGCATGAGGCGGCGTCACTGCGCCTTCACGTCATAGCAGAACAGAAGGTCCTGGTCGCGCAGGTAGAGCTTGCCGTTGGCGATGACCGGATGCGGCCAGGCCTGTTTTCCGCTCTGATCGGGCTGTTTGAAACGGCCTTTCTCCACATACGCCACAGGCGTCGCTTCGAGAAGCGCCACCTCGCTCGACCCCTGCTTTTCCTCGCGGCAGTAGAAACGGCCGTCGGCGTAGGTCAGCGACCCCTTGTCCAGTTTCGCCTTCTCCTGCCAGGCTGTCTCGCCCGAGGCGAGGTTCTGGCACGTCCAGCCTCCTCGATCGGAGTGCCCGTAGACGTAGTCGCCGACGAGGATCGCCCCGCCGTGATGATTGGCCATGGTCTTGTTCGCGTAGACCCGGGTTGCGTCAAATGTCGCGCTGTCCCTTACGATCTTGAACAGATTGCAACCAACCTCGTACCCGGACGTCACGTAGACCAGGTCGTCCTTGACGATGGGCGTCGGGATGACGGCGACCCTGCCTTTGCGGGGGGCGCGCCAAAGAAGCTTGCCGTCGTTTGCGGCGACGCCCGCCACGCTTTCCATGGTGAGTTGAATGTACTGTCGCACGCCGCCGATGGTGGCGGGCACCAGCGAGGCGTATTGGGCGGCATCGGTGAACTCCTTGCTCTGCCAGAGGGGCGCCCCGGTCTTCTTGTCCAAAGCCGCAATCGCGCCCTGCGCGCCGCCCGGTGTCACCGCGATCTTGTTCCCATCGAGCAGCGGGGACTCGCTGAACCCCCATTCGGGCAGGCTGCCGCCGAAGTCCGTGACAAGATGCTTGCGCCACAGTTCCTTGCCGGTGGCCGTCTCGAAGCAAGCCAACTCGCCATATTGGCCCACCGCAAAGAGACGGTCTCCATCCACCGTTGGTGTGCATCGGGGCCCCGCAAAACCGCCCCACCCCGGCGCGCCGGCCTTGCCCAGCCTGCTCGTCCAGAGCTTCGTGCCGTCGCTCTCCTTGAGCGCGATGATGTAATTCCCATCCGCCATGTCGCCCGCGGTGAAGATTCTTCCCTGGGCGACTGAGACCGTGGTGAAGCCGCTGCCCAGGCCGGCCGTTTTCCATGATAACCGCGGCCCGTCCGCCGGCCATGTCTTGAGCAGACCGGTCTCGGCGGAGCGCCCGGTGCGGTCCGAACCAAACCACTGCGGCCAATCGACGGCGTGGATTCCCGGGGCGAGCAGGAGCTCCAGAAGCAGCAACAGTGTCGTCTGAGCGCCATTCGATAGCCGATTGGTTCGTTTCATGGCGCGTCAGGTATATGTGTTCTGGAGGTGAAGTAAAGCCTGTTCGCGCCGGATCAGCGCAAAATATGCGAAGCAGTCGGCAAAGCATGTGGAGCCGATCTTGGGGCGGGCCGGGAAGGTGATGTGTATTGACAGCGACAACGCGGAGCGCTCCGCGGCGTCCGAGCCGCGGACTGGCGGCTGCGGACGGCGTTCGTCCGCGCCTCGTCCCGATCAGGGACGGCATGGGAGCGCGCGGGGGTCAACAACCTGGAATTGGAATCGATCATGAAGAGCTTCACGACAATTGATGGCAACGAGGCAGTCGCCTACGTCGCTTACCGCTGCAACGAGGTGATGGGCATTTACCCGATCACGCCCTCCTCGAACATGGGGGAATGGTGCGATCAGTGGGCCTCCGAAGGGGTCAAGAATCTCTGGGGCACCATTCCGAGCGTGGTGGCGATGCAGAGCGAGGGCGGCGCCGCGGGCACGGTGCACGGGGCGTTGCAGACCGGGGCATTGACCTGCACGTTCACGGCGTCGCAGGGGCTTCTGCTGAAGATTCCCAACATGCTCAAGATCGCCGGGGAACTGACGCCCACGGTGTTCCATATCAGCGCGCGCGCTCTGGCCACGCACGCACTCTCGATCTTTGGGGATCACAGCGACGTCATGCTGGCCCGCACCACCGGGTTTGCCATGCTCAGTTCCGACTCGGTACAGGAGGCGATGGACTTCGCGCTGATTGCGCAGGCGGCGACGCTCGAATCGCGCGTGCCGTTCCTGCACTTCTTCGACGGCTTCCGCACGTCGCATGAGGTGTCCAAAATCGAGCTGATTTCCGATGACACCATGCGGGCGATGATCAGCGAAGAAGCGGTCATCGCGCACCGCCAGCGCGCAATGAACCCCGATCGCCCCGTCCTGCGCGGCACGGCCCAGAACCCGGACGTCTTCTTCCAGGCGCGCGAGGCGTGCAATCCGTACTATTTGAAGTGTGCGGACGTGACCCAGCGGGCGATGGACAAGTTCCGCCAGTTGACCGGACGCGAGTACAAGGTGTTCCAGTACTCGGGCGCGCCGGACGCCACCGACATCGTCGTCCTGATGGGTTCGGCCTGTGAGACCGCGGACGAGACGGTTGACTTTCTCAACGCTCAGGGCGGGAAGTATGGCGTGGTGCGCGTGCGGCTCTATCGCCCGTTCGACGTGAAACGGTTCATCGAGTGCCTTCCGCCGACAGTCAAGACCGTTTCGGTTCTCGATCGGACCAAGGAGCCCGGGGCGGGGGGTGAACCGCTTTATCTCGATGTGGTGGCGGCTTTGGTGGAGGGGCTTCCGGAGGGTTACGGGCAGCTCAAGGCGATGCCGCGCGTGCTGGGCGGGCGCTACGGCCTATCATCGAAGGAGTTCACGCCGGCGATGCTCAAGGGCGTGTTTGACAATGCCCGCAGCGCGCAGCCGAAGAACCACTTCAGCGTCGGCATCGAGGATGATGTCACGCATTTCAGTCTCCCCTACGATCCGGACTTCTCGACCGAAGGCGAGAAGGTGGTGCGGGCGATGTTCTACGGCCTGGGATCCGACGGCACGGTGGGCGCGAACAAGAACTCGATCAAAATCATCGGCGAAAGCACCGGCAACTACGCGCAGGGGTATTTCGTCTACGATTCGAAGAAGGCCGGCGCCGTCACGGTCTCGCACTTGCGTTTCGGTCCGACGCCCATCCGGGCGACTTACCTGGTCAACAGGGCGAACTTCGTCGCCTGCCATCAGCCGGTGTTTCTCGAACGCTACGACATGCTGCAGCCCCTGGTGCCCGGCGGCACGTTCCTGCTCAACACGCCGTTCGGCGCCGACGAGATCTGGGATCGCCTTCCGCGCCCGATGCAGCTCCAAATGGTGAACAAGAAAGCGAAGTTCTTCGTGATCGATGCCATTAAAGTGGCCCGGGCTTCGGGCATGGGCAGCCGCATCAACACGGTGATGCAGACCTGTTTCTTCGCTCTCTCGGGCGTGCTGCCGCGCGACCAGGCCATCGAGCAGATCAAGTACACCATCAAGAAAACCTACGGCAGGAAGGGCGAAGACGTCGTGCGCAAGAACATCGAGGCCGTCGAGCACACCCTCACCCATCTGCATGAGGTGAAAGTCCCGGCGCAGATCACCAGCGGATTCGACATTCCGGATCCGTTCACCGCCGACGCGCCCAGCCGCATCAAGGAGACCCTTGGCAAAATCTACGGCGGGCAGGGCGATTCCCTCCCGGTGAGCGCCTTCCCTTGCGACGGCACGTTCCCCACCGCCACGACCCAGTACGAGAAGCGCAACCTCGCCCTCGAGATCCCGGTCTGGGACCCCAAGACCTGCATCCAGTGCGGCAAATGCACTGTCGTCTGTCCGCACGGCGCCATTCGGATGAAGGTGTACGACGCTGCGGCTCTCGACGGCGCGCCCGCCACATTCAAGTCGTGCGACGCCCGGGCGCCGGAGTGGAAGGGCATGAAGTACACCATTCAGGTCGCGCCCGAGGACTGCACCGGCTGCGTTCTCTGCGTGGACGCGTGCCCGGCGAAGAACAAGACCGAGGTGAAGCTCAAGGCGATCAACATGCGGCCCCAGGCCCCGCTGCGGCTCCCCGAACGCGAGAACTGGGGGTTCTTCCTAAAAATCCCCGATTTGGACCGCCGGAAGATCAAGGTGACGCAGTTGCGGCAGCAACAGGTGATGCGTCCGCTCTTCGAGTTCTCCGGCGCGTGCGCGGGCTGCGGCGAGACGCCGTACATCAAGCTGCTCTCCCAGCTCTTCGGCGATCGCGCCGTGATCGCCAACGCGACGGGCTGCAGTTCGATTTACGGCGGCAACCTGCCTACCACGCCTTACTGCGTGAATCACGAGGGACGCGGGCCGACCTGGAACAACTCCCTGTTCGAGGATTGCGCCGAGTTCGGTCTCGGGTTCCGGGTGTCGATCGACAAACAGCGCGAATTCGCGTGCGAACTCCTGCGGCGCATGACACCCACCCTCGGGGATGACCTCGTCAACGCCATCATCACCGCGGATCAGACCATGGAATCGGGCATCTACGACCAGCGCGAGCGGGTCGCCGCCCTCAAGCAGAAGCTCCAAGGGAATTCCTCGAGCGAAGCCCGGATGCTCCTGTCGGTCGCCGATAATCTGGTCCGCCGCAGCGTGTGGATGCTGGGCGGCGACGGCTGGGCGTACGATATCGGGTACGGCGGGCTCGACCACGTGCTGGCCAGCGGGCGCGATGTGAACGTGCTGGTGCTTGACACCGAGGTCTACTCGAACACGGGCGGTCAGATGTCGAAAGCCACTCCGCGCGGCGCCGTGGCCAAGTTCGCCGCGGGCGGAAAGCCCCTGGCCAAAAAGGACATGGGCCTCATCGCGATGACTTACGGCACAGTGTATGTCGCCAGCGTCGCCATGGGCGCCAAGGACGAGCACACGTTGCGGGCGTTCATCGAGGCCGAGTCCTATCCTGGCCCCTCCCTGATCATCGCCTACAGTCACTGCATCGCCCACGGCATCAACCTGGACGCAGGCATCGGGATGCGGCAGCAGAAGAGCGCCGTCGAGTCCGGTCAGTGGCTGCTCTATCGCTTCGACCCGCGCCGCGCCGCGGCGGGCGAGAACCCGCTCCAGCTCGATTCCCAGGCTGCCAAGACGCGTATCGCGGACTTCCTGATGTCCGAGAATCGCTTCAAGATGTTGACCAAGAGCAAGCCGGAAGATGCCAAGCGATTCTTCGAAATGGCCCAGAAGGACGCCGAAGCGCGCTGGCAGTTGTACACCTACATGGCGGCGCGCAAGCTGGGAGGCAACGGCACCCCTGCGGCACCGGCACCGGCGCCGGCTCCCGCGGCGAAGGCCTGAGGAACGCAATGACTGCCATTGGCGAGAACTGAATACTTGGAACGAGAAAGGAACCAATTATGGACTTCAGCACCACTTATCTCGGATTGAAACTGCGCAGTCCTCTCGTGCTCTCCGCCTGCCCGCTGACACAGGAGGTGGACGATATCAAGCGCGCAGAGGATTCCGGGGCCGGCGCCATCGTGCTCCCCTCGATGTTCGAAGAGCAGCTCCGACAGGAACGTGCGGAGCTGGATGCAGCGCTCGAACAGGGGACCCAGAGTTTCTCGGAGGCTCTGAGCTATTTCCCCGACGTCGGCGAGTTCCGCCTGGGCGGCGAGGATTACCTCGAGCACATTGCGGCGGCCAAGGCCGCAACCAAGATTCCTGTCATCGCCAGCCTGAACGGGGCGTCCCTGGGCGGTTGGACGGACTTCGCCAAGAAAATCCAGACGGCTGGGGCCGACGCCCTCGAACTGAATATCTACTACATCCCCACCGACCCCGATTTGACATCCGCCGATGTCGAGAAGACGTATCTGGATATCCTCAAAGCGGTCAAGCAGGCCGTCACGATTCCCGTCGCGGTCAAGCTCAGCCCCTTCTTCAGCAGCATGGCCAACGTCGCGCGCGAACTCGATCGCGCGGGCGCCGACGGCCTGGTCCTGTTCAATCGGTTTTATCAACCCGACATCGATCTCGAGACGCTCGAGGTCGAGCACAGTCTCCTGCTGAGCACGCCGCAGGCCCGCCGCCTGCCACTGCGCTGGGTCGCCATCCTGCACGGCCGCGTCAAGGCCAGCCTGGCCGCGACCAGCGGGATTCACACCGCTTCCGATGCCTTGAAGGTGCTCATGGCCGGCGCGGATGTGGCGATGCTCTGCTCGGTGCTGCTCCGCAAAGGCTTGCCCCAAATCGCCGCCATCGAGAAGGAGATGCGCCAGTGGATGGAACAGCACGAGTACGATTCGATCGAGCAACTCAAGGGTTCGCTGAGCCAGAAGAACTGCCCCGACCCGGCCGCCTTCGAGCGCGCGCAGTACATGCGGGTAATCTCGAGCTGGCGCCCGGCGTGACGCGGGGTGCTCCTCGAGCCCGCATTGGTCGGCGTGTTGGAGTTCTCAGCGTCGCGCTGATCTCCGCTCCATGAAACATGCGGGCAGGGACAGCAAGCGCGGCCCGTGAGCTGATCCCGACTCAAACGAAATGCCTGCCGGGCAGCCTATGCCGGGCAGGCAGGTGGCAGGCAGGCGGCACCGTTCCACTTCATGCATCGATCCTGTTTCGTCTTGAACAACTGCCTGCGCGCGAGCAGGGTTCAGCGGTGTGTAAAAGCGACCTTTCATGATTTGCGACGTCCGGTGTCGAACTGACTTTCACTGTGCAAGACTACGAAAAGCTCGGCGTTTTCTATCTGGGGCGTCGCTACGACCTGGGCAAGAACCAGAGCCTTCCGGAGCTCCTGCTCTACGAGTCCAAGCACCTCGTTACCCACGGCTTGGTCGTGGGCATGACCGGCAGCGGCAAGACCGGATTGTGCTTCGACATCGTCGAGGAAGCGGCCATGGACGGCATCCCGTCCATCGTCATTGATCCCAAAGGCGATCTGGGCAATCTGCTCCTGACATTCCCCGATTTGCGTCCGGAGGACTTTGCGCCCTGGATAAGCGAGGACGACGCGCGCAAGAAAGGGCTGTCGATGACCGACTACGCGGCGCAGCAAGCCGAGCTTTGGCGCCAAGGCCTCGCCCAGTGGAACCAGGATGGCGAGCGCATTCGGCGATTGCGGGCGGCGGCCGATTTCGCCCTCTACACGCCGGGGAGCAGCGCCGGTCGCCCGGTCTCAATCCTCGAGTCGTTCGCGGTCCCTCCGCCAGAAACGCTCGAGGACGGGGAATTGCTGCGGGAGCGGGTCGGCTCGATGGTGACAGGACTGCTCGGGCTCATAGGCGTCAGAGCCGATCCGGTCAAGAGCCGGGAGAGTATCCTGCTCGCCAATCTCTTGCAGAGCGCCTGGAGCGGAGGCCGCGACCTCGATCTCGCCGCCCTGATTCGCGAGGTCCAGGAGCCACCCGTGCGCCGAATCGGCGTGCTCGATGTCGAATCGTTCTACCCTGCCAAGGAGCGGTTCGAACTGGCCATGCAGCTCAACAACCTGCTCGCCTCGCCTAGCTTCGCCGCATGGATGCAGGGCGAAGCTCTTGACGTCGGACGATTCCTTTACACCGATGCCGGCAAACCGCGCGTGGCCATTTTCTCGATTGCGCATCTGGGCGATTCGGAGCGGATGTTCTTTGTCACTCTGCTGCTCAACCAAATCCTGAGCTGGATGCGCGGTCAGTCCGGCACCAACAGTCTGCGCGCGCTCGTGTACATGGACGAGATTTTCGGCTACTTCCCCCCGGTTGCCGATCCGCCCTCGAAGCAGCCTTTGCTGACTCTGCTCAAACAGGCGCGCGCCTATGGGGTGGGTCTGGTCCTCGCCACGCAGAACCCAGTCGATCTCGACTACCGTGGCCTGGCCAACATCGGTTCCTGGTTCATCGGGCGACTCCAGACCGACCGGGACAAGGCCCGCGTTCTCGAAGGCCTCGAAGGCGCCGCCGCCGGGCGGGGCGTGAAGTTCGATCGCGCCGCCGCCGAGCAACTGCTGGCCGGATTGGCCAGCCGCATCTTCCTTCTCCACAACGTCCACGACGACGAGCCGGATATCTTCGAGTCGCGTTGGGCAATGTCCTATCTGCGCGGCCCGCTTTCTCGGTCGCAAATCAAATCGCTCAACGACGCGCATCAGGACACGCCCTCGATCGCTCCTCCGGCCGCGGCCGGCCCCGCCGGCCCATCCACCCCAGTCGCCCCTGTACCGGTCGGCGGGCGATCGAGCCGCCCCGTGCTGCCGCCGCAAGTGCCGCAGTTCTTCGCGCCGGTGCGGGGTGTGCCGCCGCCGGGCAGCACGATCATCTACCAGCCGCGCGTGCTCGGCAGCGCGCAGGTCCGGTACGCCAACGCGAAGTTCAAGGTGGACCTGCTGCAGGATCTCATCGTGGCGACCGAGATCACGGACAGCGCCGTGCCCGTGGATTGGACCCTGGCGGAGGAACTCGCCATCACGGCAAATCAGTTGGAGAAGAGCCCGGTGGCGGCTGAGTTCGCCTCATGCCCGCCCGCCGCCGGCGATGCGAAGAACTACGCGGCCTGGGCGAAGGACTTTGCGACCTGGATCCAGAACCAGCGCAGGCTGACCCTGCTCCGATCGCCATCTCTGGGCCAGGTCTCGAAGCCGGGAGAGGAAGAGCGCGATTTTCGAATCCGCCTGCGGCAGGCCGCTCGGGAGGCGCGCGATGAGGCCGCGGAGAAGCTGCGCGCAAAGTACGCTCCAAAGATGGCCACACTCCAGGAGCGCCTGCGCAGGGCCGAGGCGGCCAGGCAACGCGAGATCGATCAGGCCAAACGGGCCAAGATGGATACGGTCATTTCCTTCGGCTCGACATTGCTCGGGGCCTTCCTGGGCCGGCGTGCCGTCTCTCTCGGCACGGTGAGCAAGGCCGGCACCGCGATGCGCAGCGCGGGCCGCGCGATGGGCCAGGCCGGCGATGTCGGGCGCGCCGAGGAAACCGTGGCGGCTGTGCAGCAGCAGTTGGAGAATCTCGAGTCGCAGTTCGAGGCTGAGAAGATGGCCCAAACCGAGGACCTCCCGGTCGAGACGCTCGAGACGATCGAACTGAGCCCCACCCGCTCGAACATCAACGTGCGGCTCGTGGCGCTGGTCTGGCTCCCGTTCATTCGCGCCGCCGCCGGCGTGACCAACCCCGCGTACTGAGTGCCCGCTCGACGGACGCTCCAGGCCGCCACCAGTTGGGGCCTCTCCCGCGGTCGCGGGATCGGCCCTCCGTCGTTCTTCGCCGGGGCGAGGCGTGTTACTCTTCCGATGGGATCTTCAGTTCCAGGTACAGGTCCCGCAGTTGCTTGAGGTCGGCTGTTCCGGGAGAATCGGTCATGAGGCAGGTTCCTTTCGCCGTCTTCGGGAAGGCGATGACATCGCGGATGCTCGGCGTGCCGCACAGCATGGCGACGAGACGGTCGAATCCGAGCGCGATGCCTCCGTGCGGCGGCGCGCCGTATCGGAACGCTTCGAGCATGTATCCGAAGCGCGCCTGGGCGATCTCGGGCGGAATTTGGAGCACGTCTTCGAACACCTTTTTCTGGACGGCGGGTTGGTGAATACGGATGGACCCGCCGCCCAACTCGACCCCGTTGACCACCACGTCGTAGTGCTGGCCGCGGACCTTTCTGGGGTCGGTGGTCAGGAATGGAATGTCCTCCGCCACGGGCGCCGTGAAGGGATGATGGCTCGAATACCAGCGGTTCTGCTCCTTGTCGAAACTGAGCAGCGGGAAGTCGACAACCCAGAGGAACTCGAAGCGATCGGATGGGATCGTCAGTTTGTCTTGCGCTTCGAGCACGGTCGCGGCGTAGAGGCGGATGCGACCGAGGATTTCGCACGCCATCAGCCATTCGCCCGCCGCAAACAGGATCAGGTCGCCTTCCTCGATATCGAGTTTCTGCCGCAGCAAGGTCTTCTCGGCGTCGGTGAAGAATTTGACCATCGGCGCCTTCCATTCGCCGTTCTCGACCTTTATGAAGGCGAGTCCTTTGGCGCCGCTGTCCTTGGCGATTTGCGTCATGGCCTCCATCTGGCCCTGGGTCACCCCGGCGAGTCCCTTGGCGTTGATGGCCTTGACCACGCCGCCGGCCTTGACGGCGTCCGAAAACACCTTGAACTCGCTGGCGCGAAACGCCTCGGTGAAATCCTCGAGCTCGAGCCCGAATCGCAAATCCGGTTTGTCGCTGCCGAAGCGGTCGAGCGCCTCGCGGAACGGCAGACGCCGAAACGGGGTGGCCAGATCGCGATTCAGAGCCCTCTTCCAGATGCGACTCAACAGGCCCTCGATTGTGGCGTAAATGTCCTCCCGATCGATGAACGACATCTCGATGTCGATCTGCGTGAACTCCGGCTGCCGATCCGCCCGCAAATCCTCGTCCCGAAAACACTTGGCAAGTTGGAAATACCGCTCGATGCCCGCGACCATCAGAATCTGTTTGAACTGCTGCGGGGATTGCGGAAGGGCATAAAACAGCCCGGGATTGGTCCGGCACGGCACCAGGAACTCGCGCGCCCCCTCGGGCGTCGACTTGAACAGCATCGGCGTCTCGATCTCGAGAAAGCCGTGCTCGTCGAAATAGGCGCGCGTGGCGGTCGCCACCGCGTGCCGCAAACGCAGGTTGCGCGCCATGTCGCCGCGGCGCAGATCCAGATAGCGGTACTTCAACCGCAGCTCCTCGTTGACCTTCGCGGCCGACTCGGGATCGTCGATCTGGAAGGGCAGGGGATCGGCCAGGTTCAAGACCTCGAGATCCTGGACCAGAACCTCGACTTCGCCCGTGGAAATCTTCGGATTCACCGTGCCGTCCGGGCGTTGGCGCACCGCTCCGCCAACGCGGATCACGCTCTCACTCCGCAGCCCGGCCGCCCGCTCGAAGACCTTCGCCGACAGATGCGAAGGATCAAACACCGCCTGCGTGCGGCCCTCGCGGTCGCGCACGTCGATGAAGATGACACCGCCGAGATCGCGACGGGAATGGACCCAGCCCGAGAGAGATACGGTTTGCCCGATGTGTTTCGGGCGCAATTCGTTGCAGTGATGTGTACGTTTCATGAACAACAGCGCGACTCACCAGCCCGCATCTCTCCGACCCTGAACACCATGGCTGGACACCGGGCTTCGAAGCCCAAGAGGCGGGCACCCCAGCGGCGCGTGACCTCACGCAACCGGCTGTGCCTGCACCAAGCCCGGTGTGGAACATCGGATCGAGCGAACCGCAAACGGGGGCGGATGGTGGGGCCCGGACCTGGAATTTCAAAGTGAATTCTTTCCGCTTCCTGCGTCGCGGAAGGAAGCAGCGCCTTGTGGCGAGGCATCGAAGGCTCGGGTGTTAGAACTCGCGAAGCTCTATGGAACATCCGGGCGAAGGCTTCACCGCCTCACCGATGTGCGTTCGGACAGCCACACCATGTCCTGGTTGTTGGGCGAAGCCACGTTGAGAGTCAACGCGCCATCGCGATAGGCGATCGGCTTGATCGTGCGGGGGTCCTTCCACTTTCGAATCTCGGCATGGCCATCGGCGAATGAAATGCCGGCCGCCCCATTGTGGTAGCTGGCGGGGTAGTCGATGATGTAGGCGCTCGAGGGATTGACCACCATCTTGTTGGCGAACCCGCCTGCGTTGATGCTGTCGGGATGCTCGTCGAGCAGGACGTAGAGCATCGAAGGGCCGGGTTCGGTGATTTCGCTCAGCTTGTAGTACGTCCGGTATTCCTTCTGTCCCGCGTGCATGCCCGGCGCTGTGGGCAGCCATTCGCCCGGCCCGCCCAACGCCTGGCTCATCCCCATGCTGCGCACGCGGTCATGCCGCCTCCCGCCAATGGTGACGTAGCTTTTGTCGGCAGGGCACTTGAAGACGTCCGCACTCTGGAGATAAGGCGCGATCTTGCTGTAACGCTCGGTCAGCAGGAGAAGCGTGTTGGTGTTGTCGCTGTTGCTCCCCTGATAATCGAGCCAGCCGCCGACCCACGAGTTCGGCTCGTCGCGGTTGTTGCCGGGCGCCGTGACGCTGTCGCCGTTGTCGTGCGCGTACGCCAGCCACGCAAGCTTCAGTTGCCTCAGATTATTGATGCACTGGATGCCATGGGCCTTGGTCTTGGCCCTGGCCAGCGCCGGCAGCAACATGCCGGCGAGAATGGCAATGATGGCAATGACCACGAGCAACTCGATCAGCGTAAACGCCCGGCATCGGAAGGGAATCACGCGCAGCGACATACTCACAATCTTCGGTTTGTTGGTGACGCCCCGACTGTAGCATCGCTTTCGCCAAAGGCGAGCCCGGAAATTGTCCGTTGCCTACCACCCCAACCTGGGGCTGGAGCGTCAGACCACGCGCAGCCTTGGCGAAGGCAATGGGGTCGCATCTAAATAGTTGACAATCGAGAATTGACTCCCTTTCCGGGCGCGGTTTTGCCCATCAGCCCGGGGCATGTCGAGCGCGCAGGAGTCGGTATGGGCTAGTCCGGCGCCCGCCGATAGCGCTTGGCTGCAATCGCGAGGGCGACAACGCCGAAGAGCGCAATCGGCCAGGGTCGCTGCATCACCTCGGCCACTTCGATGCCCTTGAGCATGATGCCTCGAACGAGCCGGAGAAAATGCGTGAGGGGGAGGATTTCGCCCAGGTACAGCGCCCAGGCGGGCATGCCGCGAAACGGGAACATGAACCCCGAGAGCAGGATGGAAGACAGGAACACGAAGAAGGCCATCTGCATCGGCTGAAGCTGGTTGCGCCCAATGATCGAGAAGGTGATGCCCATCGCCGGATTGGCCACAATGAACACGAACGCGGCGACCAGCAACATGGTGACGCTGCCGACTATAGGCACGCCAAAGAGGAAGTAACCCGCCGCCAGAATCGCCGCGACCTGGATGTAGCCAATCGGTATGTAGGGAATGATCTTGCCGATGAGAACCTCCAACGGACGCGTGGGCATCGCGAGCAGGTTCTCCACCGTGCCCCGCTCCCGTTCGCCCGTGATGGCCAGACCCCTGATCAGGATCATCATCGGTGCATCTCCCCCCCCAGAAGTCCCGCCGCGCCTTCGGGTCCACGCCCGCGGTCGGTTCGTCCAGCAACAGCAACTTCGGCTCGTGGATCATGCAGGCAGCCAGATCGGAAAAGCCAGATCGGAAAGGCTGGCACGATCCGATCGCAGTGGTACTCTGGGCGCGCCACTGATTCACCGAAAGAACACGCACATGAAAACGAACCGTCCAATCTCCGATCCGACATCCGTAAACCGCCGCGGCTTTCTCAAGACCTCGGTCACAGTCGCTGGGACAGCACTTGTCGGCGCACTCGATGTGGGGCGCTTCGCGCACGCGGCCGAGAGCGCCACACTCAAGCTCGGCCTGATTGGCTGCGGCGGACGCGGCACGGGCGCGGTCGGGGACGCGATGCATGGCGACTCGGGCACCGTGCTCTGGGCGGCTGCCGATGCTTTTCCCGACAAGATCGAGACTTCGCTCAGCACGCTGACTCCGATGTTTCCGGGTCGGGTCCAGGTGCCGCGGGAGAGGCGGTTTGCGGGGCTGAACGGGTATCGCGGCGTGATCGAGAATTGCGATGTAGTCCTGCTCGCCTGCGCGTCCCGGTTTCATCCGGACTATGCCCTGGCGGCGGTCCGGGCCAGGAAGCACGTGTTCATCGAGAAGCCGGCGGCGGTGGATATTGTCGGGATCCGGAAGATTCTCGAAGCCGACGCGTTGTCCAAAGCGAACGGGACAGGGGTGCTTGCGGGCGTGACGTATCGCTATCACCTGGGGCGGCGCGAGGCGATACAGCGGGTGCACGGGGGCGAGATCGGCGAGATTGTGGCGATTCAGTGTGATTACCTGCGCGGGCCCTACCGATTGATCGACCGACAGGCCCAATGGAGCGAGATGGAATATCAGTTGCGCAATTGGTATCACTTCACCTGGCTTTCGGGCGATGACATCCCTCAATCGCTCGTCCATAATCTCGACTCGGCCCTGTGGGCGTTGGGCGATGTGATGCCCGACCACGCCTATGGGATGGGAGGGCGCTCGACGCATTTCCAGGCCTCGATGGGCACGTCGTTCGACCATCATCACGTCACCTATGAATACGCCGATGGACGCTGCATCTACGGATCCTGCCGGACGGCGACCGGCTGTTTCGGATTGAACAAAGACGTGTTTCACGGCACCAAGGGCCGCTGTCATTTCGCCGCTTTCGACCGTCCGTATTTCACCGATCTGGCGGGTAAGGTCACCTGGCGGGCTGACGCCGCGGCTTCGGCAAAATCGCCCTACGAGCAGATGCATGTCGAGTTCCTGCAATCGATCCGGGACGGGACGCCGTTCCAGCGGGCGAAGACCCTGGCCGATTCGACTATGGCGACCGTGGTCGGGCAGATGGCAGTCTACTCCGGGCAGAAGACCACATGGAAGGACGCTTGGGATTCGGGGTTCGCTTTTCAACCCGCGGGCGAGGTGACGATGGATACGGAGCCGCCGGTCAAACCCGGCGCCGACGGCATCTATCCAGTGGCCATTCCCGGGCAGACCAAGCTGATTTGACGCGGGTCGCGGTCAGCATGGCGAGGATGCTATGGCCGAAGGTCCCAACCGCTACATCAACCGGGAGCTTAGTTGGCTCGAGTTCAATCAGCGTGTGCTCGACGAGGCGCTGGACTGTCGCAATCCGCTGCTCGAGCGGGTCAAGTTCTTCTGCATCGTCAGTTCGAACCTCGACGAGTTCTTCGAAGTCCGGGTTGCCGGGCTCAAGCAGCAGGTGCAGAGCGGTGTCGCCGAGCGATCTCCCGACGGGCTGACGCCGACCGAGTGCTGCCGGGCGATCGCGCGGCGCGTCCGACGCATGGTCAAGGATCAATACACCTGTTGGCGGGAGCAACTGGTGCCGGAGCTTGGGCGGCATGGGATTCGATTCACGCGGGTCGCCGACCTCGATGAGGAAGATCGGCAGTGGCTGGACCGGTTCTATCGCGCGGAGGTCCGTCCGGTGTTGACACCGCTTTCGATCGACCCGGCCCATCCGTTTCCGCAGCTTCTCAACAAGAGGCTCAATCTCATCGTTCAGGTGCGGGCGAATATCCATGGTCGCAAGCGCGGGCGGCTGGCTGTGGTGGAGGTGCCCCGCATCCTGCCGCGTCTGATCGAGCTTCCCCGCGACGGCGGCGCCAAGGAGTACGTGTTTCTCGGGAACCTGATCGGCCACTACCTGGCTGACCTGTTCCCGGGGATGCTGATCCTGGGGCACTGGCTGTTCCGAGTGACGCGGAACAGCGAGCTCTACCTCGATGAGGAGGATGTGGCCAACCTGCTCAGCGCGGTGGAGACGCGACTGCATCGCCGACTCAAGGGCGAGGCGGTGCGTCTGGAGGTGGAGCGCGATTGCCCGATCGATATCCGGGACGAACTGCTGCGAACCCTGCATTTGGACGAGGACGACCTTTACGTCCTGGACGGGCCGCTGAACCCGACGCGCCTCATGACGCTCTGCCCAAACGATCGCCAGCCCGAGCTGCATGATCCGCCCTTCCTGGCGCCGGCTCCCCTGGTCCTGCGCGATGCGCCCGACCTCTTTGCGGCGATCAGAGATCGGGACATTCTGCTGCATCATCCGTATGAGAGCTTCGAGTGCGTGGTCGGCTTCCTGCAGCAGGCGGCCACCGACCCCCGCGTGCTGGCCATCAAGCAGACTCTCTACCGCACCGGCGGGGACGCGCGGATCATAGGCGCGCTCATGGACGCGGTGCACAACGGCAAACAGGTCACCGCCGTAGTCGAGTTGAAGGCGCGTTTCGACGAGGCCAACAACATCGAATGGTCGAGACAGCTCGAACAGGCCGGAGTTTATGTCGTCTACGGTTTGGTCGGCCTCAAGATCCATTGCAAGGTGACGCTGGTGGTTCGGCGCGACGACGACGGCATCCGGCGCTATCTGCACTTGAGCACGGGAAACTACAATCCCACCACGGCGAAGCTCTACACGGACATCGGGCTGCTCACGTGCCACCCCGATTTCGGCGAGGATGCCACCTGCCTGTTCAACTTGCTGACGGGGATTTGCCAGTTCCAGGAGACTCGGAAGTTTGTGGTGGCGCCGTTCGAGCTTCATGACCGCATGCTGGCGTTGATCCGGCGCGAGGCCGACAATGCGCGCCGCGGGCTGCCGGCTCGCATTGTCGCGAAGATGAACTCGTTGGTCGACCGGAAGATCATCGATGCCCTCTACGAAGCCTCGCAAGCGGGTGTGCGGATCGATCTTGTCGTGCGCGGAATCTGCTGCCTGCGGGCCGGGCAGCCCGGTCTGAGCGAAACGATCACCGTGCGGAGCATCGTCGGGCGTTTCCTGGAACATAGCCGAATCTTTGCCTTCCATAACGCCTGCCGGCCCGAGGTCTGGCTTTCGAGCGCCGATTGGATGCCCCGGAATTTCTTCAAGCGCATCGAGGTGGCGTTTCCCATCGAGGACGGGAACTTGCGCGACCGCGTCCTGTGGGAACTGGACTCGGTGATCCTGGGCGACACTGTCAAGGCCCGCGCGCTGTTCCCCGATGGGAGTTACCAACGCGTCCGCGTGCCGCGGGGAGCCAAGCCGCTGGACAGCCAGGCTGAACTGATCCGCCGGGCGCTCGAGGGAGCCGCGTCGACTCCAGGACGCAGCGAGTCCGCGTCTTCGTACCCGAAGGTGCGCCTGGCGCCGCGCCCCAGGGCGAAGGCGGGGAGCTGAGGGCAAGACGGGGCGCATCTCAGCTTTTTCCTGGGGGGGTACCATTTGTGAACGACCGGTCAGGTGATTGAGGCGTGGGGGGAGCGGTGGTTGGTGAGTTCACGGGTTGGGTTTTCGGGTTGGCTCTGGTGGTCCTCAAACGGCTGCTCCAAGCCCGTCTTCAAAGACATGGCCGCCCGCACCTTGTTGCTCAAGCTGGAGCAACGCGGGTGGATTCGTCTGCCCCCCGCCGCTGTTGCCCGTCCAACCGCATGCGCCGGGCTCTTGCATCGCCGGAGGTCCCGGCGGTGCCCCCCACTGTGTTGATCGCTCCGTTGTCGGCGCTGCTCCCCCTGCGCATCACAGAAATCAGCAGGCAGGGCTCTCCGCCCGTTCAGGTCGATTTCCGGGAGATTGTGGGCGGGCGCAGCATCCTGAAAGCCGCATCGGACGTATACGCGGGGCATCCTCTCGTCGTGATGGGGGAAGCCTCTGGCGAGAGGAGGCATGCCGGGGCAAACCGATGGCGAGCGTGTGGTGCGAACGCTGATCTTGTTGGTGGCGTTTCCGGCCCTCGGGCACACCAATCGGCACGGCCCGTTCCGCTTGCATTTGCTCAAGATAATCTCGTTCCTCAAACAACAACTCGGACTCGCGGTTCCGGCCGAGCGGCGGGAATGCATCGAGCGGATGCTTGTCACCGCTCGAGCTCGAGTTCTTCCCGCACACCACACTACACGCCCCAGCCTTCGCGGGCGGGCGGGTTAACCATCTGCTGCGCCTCGGCAGGGCCGGCAACCTTCAAGGCGGCGCTATCCCAGCCCAGAGGCTCGCCGCAGCGGATCGCCATGTTCGCCAGGCAGAGCGCTTCGGTCACCTTCGATGAAAAGACGAAGTTCGCCCCGGTTGACTTGCGCCGATCGCCGATCGCATCGAGCCACTCGCGCTCGTTCCCCGGCGAACGCGGCAGTGTCTTCGGCGGCTCCTTGAAGGCCCGCATGGCCGCCGACGGAATCAGGCGCGGCCGCCCCCCCACGAAATCAGCCAGAATGGTCCCCTGATCGCCGACGAACATCAGCCCCTCGGCTTCGAGTTTCTCGGAGGCATCGAGAATCGAGGGCCGTGCGGGGCGCAGACCGCCGTCGAACCATCGCAACTTCACCGGCGCCTGCCCGCCGCGCGCCTCGAACTCGAGATGCACCATCGAGGCCAATGGATAGCTCGCCGCGTAACGATTGGTCGAACTCGCCTCCGCGCCAACCGGCGCATCGAGTCCGAGCACGCGGAAGATGGTGTCGAAACTGTAACAGCCCATGTCGCCAAACGCGCCGCAGCCAAAATCCACCCACCCGCGCCACACAAACGGCAGATACGCGTGATGGAACGGACGCTCCGAAGCCGGCCCGAGCCAGAGGTCCCAATCCATACCCTCAGGCACAGGCTGGCCTGCGGCCGGCGCCGGGATGCCCTGCGGCCAGAACGGACGCGAAGACCAGTTGATCACCTCGCGGACCTTGCCGATCGCCCCCGCGCCGACCCACTCGCACAGGCGGCGGGTGTCTTCGGATGCCTGCGGCCCAACCGCAACTTGCGTGGCCAAACCGCTCTCTTTGGCCACTGCCGCCATCCGTCCCGCCTCGTGGATGGTCCGGGTCATCGGCTTCTGGCAATAGACGTGCTTGCCCGCCTTCAGTGCGGCGATCGATATGGCCGCATGCAGGTGGTCCGGACTGCACACGACAACAGCATCCAGGTCGCGCTCCCGGTCGAGCAACTCTCGGAAATCGGCGTAGCTCGAACAGCCGCGCGAACGCGTTGCGCCGCTGCGCTTCGCGTTCCACGCGTCCACGATCTTCTGTGCCGGCTCGCGACCGCAGACGCCCGCCGGGACCTTCATGGTCGGCGTGAGTTCGAGCATTGGCTGGTTCGGACTCAGCCATTCCCAGCCCGAGCTCACGCCCAGCAAACGGTGCACTTCGTTGGCGAACTCGCTCTGGCCCCACTGATGATAGTCGGCGGCGCTCTTGACCGGATCGCACACCGCCACCGCCTGCACTTCGGGTTGCTTGAGAAAACTGATCATCACACGCAACCCCTGCGAGCCCACGCCGATGAAGGCCACGTTGATCCGGCTGTTTGGCGCTGTCTCCCCCGTCCGGCCCAGCACGGCCGCCGGGATGATCGTGAAAGCCGTCGCGGCGGCGCCGCTCGAGGCGAGGAAATGCCGGCGATTCATCGAGGGTGCATTCATAGACGATTTCATTGCGTGTTGCCGTACATGCTAACCGCTCGGACACGCCGCGCAAGCCCTGTCGTCCCCCGACAGCACTGGCGCCTCGAAGACCACGCATGAAGCCCAGGGGACTCGCCCGTTCATTCGTGCCCCACCCTGGTTCATGAGGGAAGCCGGGCGCGGTGACTGACATCGAAGGGGATTCACCACAGAGACGCAGAGGGCACAAAGGCCATGGTCGTCATGAATGTTGTGCGGATCATGAAGGGCGGGGGACTCTTGCGTTCATGTTCCGCCCTAATTCATGAGGAGCCCTGCGAATGAGCAAGCGGCGGAACAAAAAAAAGGGGCAGCCAAGCTGCCCCTTTCGAGATGAGATTCAATCGAGCGTGTGCCTGCTAGTGCTTACTTGCACTGTTAAACGATATATTGTATGTTGGGGGGCATGGCAAGACACGCCCCTACCATCA
>MWFF01000094.1 GCA_002071485.1 Verrucomicrobia bacterium ADurb.Bin006
ATTCGGTGCACGGCACGTGTCGAGCGAGCCAGAGAATCCCCACACCGATTCAGGGCGGAACACAGATTCCCGAAGAGGACAAGACCGGCTCTCCGCTCGTTCAATCTGTGTTCCGACCCGAATCTGTGTGGAGTCCCTCACCGATTCGGTGCACGGCACGTGTCGAGCGAGCCAGAGAATCCCCACACCGATTCAGGGCGGAACACAGATTCCCGAAGGGGACAAGACCGGCTCTCCGCTCCTCCAATCTGTGTTCCGATCCGAATCTGTGTGGAGCACCGCAAGGGGCAGGGCGCCACACCGATCGGTGCGGAGTGAACAGAGAGCCCCTTGCGGAAACTCTGGTGTGGATGACTGTATGGCGTGAACAAGGGAGGCGATTGGCTGACTTACGGCGTCATTGGAAAGGCCATGCAGGTCCATCGTGAACTCGGTCCTGGCGTGGACGAGTGCTTCTACCACCAGCGTTTGTCGGAGCTCCTGCGGGAAGCCGGCCTCGAACACCAATACAAACCACGCGAATCCCTCCGACATCACGGGATCGTTGTGGACGTGTTTGAACCCGACATCGTTGTGCCGGAGCATCTGATCCTTGAACTGAAGCGCCTGCATGGGGGCTTCGCCCCAGCCAATTTCCTTCAGCTCAAAGCCTACCTCAAGCTCTGGCGAATCCGGCACGGTCTCCTCTTCGATTTCGGCAAGGAAAGCCTGGTCCAGCAGCGCTACATCTACGACGACCCACCTGCGCCGATCCTCGATGTCACCCACTCGGTGACCGACGCCCCAGCGTTGGTTCGCGATTCCGTGATCGCACCTCGCATCGCCGAAGCCGCCGCACGGATCGCGGTCCAATTCGGACTGGGCTTTGCCGACACCACCTATCGGCGGTTGCTCGGAGTCGAACTGCAAGCGGACGGTCTGGCGGTCATCACCGACCCGAGGACGACCGTGCGCGCGAGGAATCGCGTGTTGGGGCAGACCCAACTACCCTGCCTCGCCGTCGGAGGTTCCTGGGCTGTAATGGTTCTGTCGCAGCGTGACAATATCCGGCCCGCTGACCGCGCCATCCTGCGATCATGGTTGCGCCATCTGTGTCGGCCTTGCGGGACGGTCCTCCACTTCGGGAAGCATGAGGTCCAGATCCAATGGGTGCTCGACTCCAATCGAGGCAGCGATGTTTCACTCGCCGCCCGCACAGATTGAACTGAGGATAGAATCCCCACACCGATTCAGGGCGGAACACAGATTCCCGAAGGGGACAAGACCGGCTCTCCGCTCGTTCAATCTGTGTTCCGACCCGAATCTGTGTGGAGTCCCTCACCGATTCGGTGCACGGCACGGGTCGAGCGAGCCAGAGAATCCCCACACCGATTCAGGGCGGAACACAGATTCCCGAAGGGGACAAGACCGGCTCTTCGCTCGTTCAATCTGTGTTCCGACCCGAATCTGTGTGGAGTTCCCCACCGATTCGGTGCACGACACGGGTCGACCGGGCCAGAGAATTCCCACACCGATTCAGGGCGGAACACAGATTCCCGAAGGGAACAAGACCGGCTCTCAGCCTGTTTTAATGCTTTGACAGGAGGGGGCTTTCTCTTAGCCTGCCATGAAACTAGCAAAACATATGAGATTCGGCATCAACACATTCCTCTTCACCTCTCCGTTCACCAACAAGAGCACGTCGCTCTTTAAGACTTTCAAGAAGTGGGGGTTCGACACGGTCGAACTCGCCATCGAGGCGCCGGAACACATCGATCCGCAGTACGTGAAAGGCGAGTTGGACAAAGCCGGTCTGGCGTGCGGCTCCGTGTGCGCCGCGCTGGGTCCCGACCGGGATTTGCGGGGGACGCCCGAGGCGCAGGCGAACTCGATGGCCTATTTGAAGGGTTTAATCGATCAGATGGTGATTCTCGATTGTCCGTCGTTGATCGGGCCGGTCTATTCGGCTGTGGGGCGCGCCGAGGCAGTCGAGCCGGCTGATTACAGACGGCAGTGGAAGACGGTTGTGAAAAACCTGAAGCAACTCTGCAAGTACGCCGAGAGCAAGGGCCGTCAGATCTGCATGGAACCGCTCAACCGGTTCGAGACGGACTTCATCAACACGGCCGATCAGGCGCTGGCGATGGTGAAGGACGTGGGCAGTCCGGCGTTGAAACTCCACCTCGATACGTTCCATATGAACATCGAGGAGAAGTGCCAGGCAACTGCGATCAAGAAGGCCGGCAAGTTGTTGGGCCACTTCCACGCCTGCGGCAGCGACCGCGGCACGCCCGGCAACGACCACATCGATTGGGCGCCGATCGCGGCGGCTCTGAAGAAGATCAAGTACAACGGGGACGTCGTGATCGAGTCGTTTACCAAAGACGTCAAAGTCATCGCCAAAGCCGCGGCGATTTGGCGCCAGATCGAGCCGAGTCGCGACGAAATCGCGGTGAAGGGACTCAAGTTCTTGAAGAAGACGCTCGGCTGAGCCGTCTACGCACGAGTCGAGGAACTGCGGGATGCGCGGACGGGCGCGGATGAAGCATCCATGTGTTCGGCGCCCGCCACAGTCCCCCATAATTAAATCACCTATGAAAATGCCTATTCGTTTGTCGGGTTTCGCGGCGGCCTTTGGAATCGCCGCTCTCGCCGCCGTATCGGACGACGGCTTCAAGCCGATCTTTAACGGCAGGGATTTGTCCGGCTGGGAGGGCAATCCTGAACTGTGGTCCGTTCAGGACGGCGCCATTACGGGTGTGACGAAGGCGGACACGAAGCTGACGCACAACACGTTCCTGGTCTGGGCCGACGGCGTGGTGGACGACTTCGAGCTGCGGCTCTCTTACCGGATCGTCAACGGCAACTCGGGCATCCAGTACCGCAGCAAGACGGCCGACCCGGGCAAGTTTGGCCCCGTTGTGGGGGGCTATCAGGCTGATTTCGAGGCCGGCAAGACCTACAGCGGCATCCTTTACGAGGAGCGCGGGCGCGGCATCCTGGCCGAACGCGGGCAGAAGACGGTGCTGAAGGCCGACCCCGCCGACCCGAACAAGGTGAAGATCGAGGTGGTGGGGTCGGTGGGCAAGTCCGAGGACATCCAGGAGAAGATCAGGCACGAGGACTGGAACGAATACGTTATTATTGCCCGAGGCAACCACCTGCAGCATTTCATCAACGGCGTACAGACTGTGGATGTCGTCGACGAGCATGCGGCCAAGGCGAGCCGGTCGGGTGTGTTGGCATTCCAGATTCACGTCGGGCCGCCGATGACCGTTCAGTTCAAGGACGTGCGGCTCAAACGGCTCAAGCTGGCGGACCGGAAGAAGATCGTGCTGACGGCCGGGACGGCGAGCCACGGGAGCGGCGATCACGAACACACGGCGGGCATGCTGCTGTTGGCCAAATGCCTGGCCGGTCATCCGGGCGTTCTGACGGCCTGCTATTTAAACGGGTGGCCCAAAGACTCGACGGCGTACGACAATGCGGATGCGATCGTGATCTACTCCGATGGCGGCGGCGGGCATCCGTTCATCCAGGGCAATCGTCTCGAGATTCTCGGCGAGAAGATGCGGAACGGCGCTGGACTCGGCTTGCTGCACTATGCGGTCGAGGTGCCCAGGGAGAAGGCAGGCAAGCAGTTCCTTGAATGGGCTGGCGGGTATTTCGAGGTGCACTGGTCAGTGAACCCGTTCTGGCATCCCCAATTCAACAACCTGCCCGACCACCCGGTGACCCGCGGCGTGAAACCGTTCGGCGTGTTGGACGAGTGGTATTATCACATGCGGTTCCCGGAAGGGATGAAAGGCGTGACGCCCATTTTAAGCGCGCTGCCGCCCGCGGATACATTGAACCGTCCGGACGGCTCGCACAGCGGCAACCCCGAGGTCCGAAAAGCCGTGCTCGAACGTAAGGAACCGCAGCATGTCATGTGGGTGTTCGATCGTCCGGATGGCGGACGCGGATTCGGTTTCACGGGCGGTCACAGCCACAAGGCGTGGGGGAACGACGATTTTCGGAAGGTGGTGCTCAACGCCATCGTCTGGATCGCACATGCCGAGGTCCCGCCCGACGGCGTCCAGTCGACGGTCACATCCGATGATCTGAAGCTGAATCTCGATTCGAAGTGACACGTGGCGAGTTGCCAGTCGGTTCGATGCGTGTCAGTGGTCTTCCGGGGACTGTTTTCTCCGAGGGGCTGTTGTCTGAGGACCAGGGATCGGCCCTCCGGACAGGAGAGGAGAGGATCGCGGGGACACAGGCAAGAAATGGTCGGAGCGACAGGATTTGAACCTGCGACGTCTTGGTCCCAAACCAAGTGCTCTGCCAGGCTGAGCTACGCTCCGACGCAAGTGTGGACGAGAGACTGGCGCGGATTGGCGAGAAGCGCAATGACAATTCACCGGCGCACAGCAGTCACGCTGCATCTGGCTGTTGTCGGTGTTCTGTCGCCCGATGAGAGCACCGGGCCTACAACGGATGGAGATTGCCGGAGGGCGACGCCTGCCTGCCTGCGCCGCAAGGCGAGGTGGCCTGTCTGCCGTATCGGGCACGGCACAGGCTGGCGCGGCAGGCAGGCCTCACGCGGCGCATACTCGATTTCCACCGACAACCTCCAGATTCACTGCGGCAGTCCACACATCAGCCTGGATTTCAGATGACTCCTTCGAGTGGTGAGAAATCCGTATAGGGCTAGGGGGGCCGGACCGTCGGAACGCCTCATGGCGCGGACGGGTCGGGAATGAAGAGCTTCTGTCCGACGCTGAGCCGGTCCGGGTGGAGGCCGGGGTTTGCTTTGACCACCTGGGCTTGGGTGACGCGCACACCGTCCTGCTGGTAGGCCGCCAGAATGGCGGCCAGAGTCTCGCCCGATTTGACAATGTGCTCGCGGCCTTTGAGCACGGTGGCAGGCGCCGGTGTCGGCTCGGGCTCGGTCCTTCTGACCCGTCGGCTCGGTGTCTCTGGCAGAGGGTTTTGGGCCAGCTTGCGCAGTTCGTCGAGGATGAGCTTCTTGTCCTCCTCCCGTTTCCGATCGAGTTCGCGGATTTTATCGGCGAGGGCATCGAGCGCCTTCCTCAGGTCGTCGTGACGGACGAAACGCGTGTCGGAGCGGCCCTGTTCGTCCCGTGCGACGCGGACCTCATCGGAGAGGGTGCCGATCCGCTTCTGGAGGGAGGCTTGCGCTCCGAGCAATTCCTCGACCATGCCATTGAGTCTGCGGAAGCGTTCCTCCCACTCGAGGGCCAGCGCATCGGCGGCCAGGGCCGAAGCGGTCTGGATGAGGAACAGGGCAAACACCAGGCTCTGCCACCGCCGGTTCCATCGCGAATTCCGTTGCATGGATGCAACATAAAAACGGGTTGCCGATGGTGCAAGATGGAATCGGCGCGCGCGGGGGCGAACAGGGCATCGGGTTGTTGTCCGTATTGTGTCGCCCGGTGAGGGCACCGGGCTTACAACGGATAGAGACTCCCGGTGTAAGCCGCGTGCCCTGCCTGCGCCGCAAAGCGCAGCAACCTGTCTGCCGTGTCGGGCACGGGACAGGCAGGCGCGGCAGGCAGGCCCCACGCGGCGCAAACTCGATTCCCGCCGACAACTTACGGATGCACAGGAGGGTGAAAAAGCGCGAAAAAGTGCATTGAAAAGGGATGCGGGCTCGCCTAGTCTGTTTGCTGTGATTGAGGACCGGGCATATATGCGCGAAGGCCCTGTCGGCACGCGGTGGTCGCTGACGACCACCCTGATCGCAATCAACACGGGCGTGTTTGTCCTGGGGTTGATCGCTGCGCTTATTTGGCCGCAGGGGTACTGGCGGCTCTTCGGCATGCTGGCTCTGTCGCCGACCGGGCTGGCGCGCGGCTGGCTCTGGCAGATTCTCACCTTCCAGTTTCTGCACGGGAGTCTGTTTCACCTGATCATCAATTGCGTCGTGCTCTATTTCTTCGGACGGCCTCTGGAGGAGAGCCTTGGCCGCCCGTTCTTCCTGCGTTTGTACTTCGGCAGCGGGGCTGTCGGCGGCATTCTGCAAGTGGCTCTTGCCTGGGTCTTCCCCGGCCACTTCGGGATGAGCGGTGTTGTGGGTGCGTCGGCCGGAGTGTTCGGGCTCATTGCGGCATTCGCGCTGCTCAATCGGGAGACGCCCATCACGACCCTGATCGCCTTCGTGATCCCTGTCACGATGCGCGCGAAGTACCTGCTCGTGTTCGAGGCCCTGATTGCGCTGCTCGGCATGCTCAGTCCCGGCACGGGCGTGGCCCACGCGGCGCATCTGGGCGGCATGCTGGGCGCGATCGGCTACCTCCAACTGCGCCAACTGGCCGCGCGCAGCCACCTCCGGCGGCTGCGTCTGCGTCCCACCGTAATTCATCGTGAACTGGTGGGCGCGACCGCGCCGCGCGTTCGAGCCCAACGCCGGCGTCAGGCCATGGATGCCGGGCCGTCCTCCGACGCGGACTTCATGAGTCGCGAGGTCGATCCGATCCTGGACAAGATTTCCACGCAGGGCATCCACAGCCTCACCGAGCGTGAGAAGAAGATTCTCGAAACGGCTCGGGCAAAAATGAGCTCCCAGTAGCGCCCGCGGCATGCGGGTCTTTCCAGCGGATGTCGATCCGGCCCGCTGCCGGGCTCGGCCCCAAGCCGAAAGAGAACTACGCAATCGACCGCGGACGGTCACAACCCCTATCGCATCGGGCGCGACGGCATCGACTGGGAGGTTCTGGATACGTCCGATCCGTGGTCTCACATCGGTTACTGGGGCGATCATCAGATCGTCTACCTGTTGAAACTGATCGAGCCACAACCGGAAAGCCGATTTGCCCAAAGGCTACGAGCGGGGGAAAACTCCCAAGCAACCCAACCACATGGTGGACTGGCTCAACTGCATCCGCACCCGGAGCACGCCCAAGTGCTCGTTCGACGAGGCGTTTATCGAGACCGCCACCTTTCTGATGTCACTGACGGCGCAGCAGGAGCAACGCATGGTGCGCTGGGATGCGGTGCGGGAAGAAATCGTGTAGAATCCTTGACCGGTGAAACATGTTGTCGACAAGTCCAGTTTCGGTGCTGCGTTAAGGGGGTCACGGATTCTCTGCAACGAGGCGCGGGAGAGAAGGGCGGAGAGACACGGGGACTCCTTATGGAAGGGGATGACTGGCTTTGGACTCAGGCGCGGCTCTCCAGATCGAGGAGCGCATTGACCCAGGTCAATTCTTGCATTCTGGATAGCGGGCATGTTGTTCTATATGAAACTTGCGGCAAGGGTCAGTGACCCACGACGGCCGCTGAAGAACCGAAGAACAACAACCAGGAGCCAAGAACATGTTTTGTTATCAGTGTGAACAGACCTCGAAGGGAACCGGCTGTACCGTGCACTCGACGTGCGGCAAGGACGAAACCACCGCCGCGCTGCAAGACTTGTTGCTCCATGCGGCCAAAGGCGTGGCCCAGTACAATCACCGCGCCCGACAATTGGGCGTGTCCGATCGCGAGATCGACCGGTACATTGTGAAGGCGCTCTTCATCACCGTCACCAATGTCAATTTCGACGCCGACGCCGTCGAGCGCGCGGTGCGCGCGGGTGCAACGATGCGCGACCGCGCCCGGGCTTTGTACGAGCGGGCGGCGACGGCGGCGGGCAAGACCCCGGAGGTTTTGAAAGGTCCCGCCATCTGGGAGCCCGCTCCGACGCAGTCTGGGCTTGTCACTCAGGCGGGTACGGCCTCGATTTTGGTGCGTCGCGATCAATTTGGCGCCGATGTGGTTGGCCTGCAGGAACTGCTCATCTACGGGCTCAAGGGCGCCGCCGCTTATGCGGATCATGCCGTGGTGCTGGGGATGGAATCAGACGAGGTCTACGCGTTTTTCAGCGAGGCGTTGACCCATGTGGTCGAGACGCCCCCCTCGGTCGACACGCTCTTTGCCATGAACATGAAGTGCGGCGAGGTGAACCTGAAGGTGATGGAAATGCTCGACCGCGCCCACACGAGCACTTTCGGTCACCCGGTGCCCACCCCGGTCCGCATCGAGCCGGTCAAAGGCAAATGCATTCTGGTCTCCGGCCACGATCTGCACGACCTCGAGGTGCTGCTCAAACAGACCGAAGGCAAGGGCGTGAACATCTACACTCATGGTGAGATGCTTCCCGCGCACGGGTACCCCGGACTCAAGAAATACAGGCACCTGGTCGGCAACTTCGGCGGGGCGTGGCAGGACCAGAAAAAGGAGTTCGCCCAGTTCCCCGGCGCGATCCTCATGACGACCAATTGCATCATCGAGCCGCAGAACAGCTACAAAGGCCGCATCTTCAGCACCGGAAACGTCGGCTGGCCGGGCGTCCGGTACGTCCCTAACGGCGACTTCTCTCCCGTCATCGACGCCGCCCTGGCAGCCCCTGGATTCGCCGAGGACGGCCCCGACAAGACCATTCTGGTCGGCTTCGGCCACAACGCCGTGCTGGGAGTCGCGGACCAGGTGGTTGCGGCCGTCAAGTCCGGCGCCATCCGCCACTTCTTCCTGATCGGCGGCTGCGACGGCGCGAAGACCGGTCGCAATTACTACACGGATTTTGCCGAATTGGCCCCCAAGGACACGGTCATCCTCACCCTGGCGTGCGGCAAGTTCCGATTCAACAAGCTCGATTTTGGGACGATTGGAGGCATTCCGCGGCTGCTCGATGCCGGTCAGTGCAACGACGCTTACTCGGCCATTCAGATTGCCTTGGCCTTGTCGAAGGCGTTCGATTGCGGCGTCAACGAACTCCCCCTCTCGCTCATTCTCTCGTGGTTCGAGCAAAAGGCCGTTGCGATCCTCCTGACTCTGCTCTATCTCGGCATCCGCAATATTCGCATTGGACCTTCCATGCCGGCGTTCATCACGCCCGCCGTCCTGCAGGTTCTTGTGGACAAGTTCAACCTGAAGCCGATTGCCGCGAGGGCGCAAGACGATCTGGACGCTATTCTGGGCCGCGCGGCCTGAGTCGAGCGTCGCCGCCGCGCGCGTGGCGAGGTTCGCTCCCGCGCAAGCGTTTCGAGCGCCTGTCTGGCGCCAGCCTCTGCTGGCCGGCAGACAGGCGTTTTGCTTGTCGGGCAAGCCGCGCGTTCGAGAGGAATCGGTTCGCTTGACGAGGAAGTGGTTCACCGCCATGTTCGTGCGAGTGTCAATTGAGACGCGCGGATATGCGCGCGGAGCCCCGGCTGACATAGGTACATGACTAGAAATCACATCGAATCGTATCTCGTGGCTCGAGTCCCTGAGAACAGCCCCATCGAGTCTTCCGCATCACAACAGACAGACCCCTCTGTCCCGGTCAGACGTGTGCAGGCGCGCGCGTTTGTACTGGGTGCCATTCTGCTGTTGGCGGGGTCTGTTTGCCATGCACAGCAGCAACGCCAAAGTCCCCCCGCGCCTCCATCCCCCCCTCCACGTGTCTATGCGCCGGTTTCCGTGGGAACGGCTCATCAAAATCCAGTTGCGGCCACGCAGTCTTCCGGGGGGCAACCGGTTCATGGGGACGGACCGCGCCTGAAGGTGGAAGAGCCTGTCCACGACTTCGGCAGGGTGCGGAACGGCGAGGTGGTGAAGCACACATACGTGTTCTCGAACGTCGGCAACCAGGTGTTGGATGTCACGGATGTGCGGGCTTCTTGCGGGTGCACGACGATGGGCGGATGGACTCGGCAAGTGAAGCCAGGCGAGACCGGGAACATACCGATTCAGTTCAACACCAGCACCTTCGAAGGGCCGGTTGTCAAGACCGTCAGCGTCGCGTGCAACGATCCGACGCAGCCGACCGTGGTGCTCCAGATCAAGGCCACCGTGTGGAAACCGTTTGAAATCAGACCTCAATTCGCTGTTCTGAACACCACCCCGGATTCGCCCTCGAAATCGACGAATGTGCGCATCGTCAACAACACCGGAGAGACGTTGACCCTGTCCGCGCCGGTCAGCAGCAATCCCTCGTTGGCTGCCGAGTTGCAGACCGTCCAGGCCGGCCGGGAGTATGATCTGATCGTGAGAACCGTGCCGCCGCTGACGCCTGGAAATACCGGGGGCACGATCACGCTGCAGACCTCCTCGACCAATCACCCGGCGATCGAGGTGCGTGTCTGGGCCAACGTGCAGCAGGCAGTGATGGTGCTGCCGGCTCTGATCAACCTGCCCTGGGCGCCGTTGTCGGCGACGATGCCCGTCAGCGTCACGATCCGAAACAATAGCACCAATGCCCTGGCACTGAGCGAGCCGTCGGTGAACGTCAAGGGCGTGGATGTGAAGATCAAGGAAATCCAGCCCGGACGCTACTTCACAGTCACAGCGAGTTTTCCCGCCGGCTTCAAGATCGAGGAGAACCAGAAAGTCGAACTGACCGTGAAATCAAGCCACCCTGACTTCCAACGGATCACAGTGCCAGTCCGGCAAATGGTGCGTCCGGTTCCAGTCACGGCGTCCGACCTGACCGCCCGGCCTGCAACGCCCGCCGCGGCCGGGGCGCGGTGACGGTGATCGAGGCAATGGCCTGTCCCGGCACACTCCAACACCAGACTCGAGTCGGGCTGGCCCCGCACTGCCGGCATGCGGCGTGCGCGTTCGCTCCGGCCCCGAACGATCCGGACCTCTTTGAAAGCTGATTCTTCTCGATTGCCGGCGCGCGGGCGCAGACTCCGACTTCGAGACGTCGTGTGGGAGGGCGTTCTTGTGGCAATCGTGGGCGCGGCAATTGCCTTCGCTGCGAACGCAGTGTCCCCTCGAGGCCTGGTGCTGACGCGCAATTACTTTCCCAAGGCCGTCACTGTGGCGGGTCCGGCGCCCGCAGCCTTGCCCGCTGAACTCGGCCCTGCCGGAACCAATGCGGTTGCCGTCGCACCGCCGCAGCCGGTGGTTGCATCCCTCGATGCGGAGAGTTTGCAACGGGCGGACATTGACCTGGCAGCGGCCCTGTTCCGCGATCCGCGTTACCAGAGCGAACTGGTTGTGTTCATCGATGCGCGGGACGAGGAGCAATACCGCGAGGGGCATGTGCCAGGAGCCTATCAGTTCGATCATTATCGCCCCGAGAAACAGCTTGCGACCGTCCTGCACGTCTGTCAGTTGGCGGAGCAGATCGTGGTGTACTGCACGGGAGGCGATTGCGAGGACAGCGAATTCGCTGCGCTCGCTTTGATCGGCGTCGGGATACCGAAGGAGCGTTTTTTCGTCTACGTAGGGGGCATGAGCGAGTGGGCTGCGCATGGCCTGCCGTTCGAAGTCGGAGAACGCAACAGCGGGAACATCGGAAACGGGGAGCCATGAGCGCCATGCCACTGCCCGGAAGACACAAGGGATGGAACCTCGTCGCCGTGCTGACGCGGTGGCTGCTGGGTGGGTTGTTTCTCCAGATGGGACTGAGTAAGGCTTTGGACCCGGTCGATTTTCTCAAGCTGGTGCGCGAATACGATCTGACGCAGCACCCGCTTCTGCTCAACGGGATCGCAGCCGCGCTGCCGTGGTTCGAGGTGTTTTGCGGCGTCCTTCTGTTGGCCGGCGTGGCCGTTCGCGGGTCGGCCTTGATGCTGTTGGCCATGCTCGCGCCGTTCACTTGGGTTGTCTTCCAACGGGCATTGGCTATCCAGGCGGATCTGGGCATACCCTTCTGCGCGGTCAAGTTCGACTGCGGCTGCGGTGCGGGCGAGGTCTACATCTGCCGCAAGCTGGTCGAGAACGGTCTGCTGATTCTCTTCTCGGCCTGGCTGCTGATGGGGTGGGGGCGGGGCCTGTGCGCCCGCTACGCCTTGATGAAGCCGCGGGCAGAAAATTGACTCCGGATGCAGTTTGGGATACACCTTGGGTCAGTTTGATTGAACATGCTTATGAAGAATTGCAAAAACGCAACCGCTCCGAACAGCGCACGCCTGGCCAACAGCCTCAATCAGGTGCTGGCCGATTCTTACGCCCTGATGGCGCTGACGCATCTGGCCCATTGGAATGTCGAGGGCCCCAACTTCTTCGGCCTGCACACCGCATTCCAGACGCAGTACGAGGAGCTGTTTACTGCAATTGATGAAATTGCCGAGCGCGTTCGGGCCGTGGGCGCTTATGCCATCGGCGGTCTGGGCAAGTTCGCCGAGAAGGCCCAAATGAAGGAGTTTGTGTCGCCTCTGAGCGCCGAGGCCTATGTCCGGGCGCTGATTGAAGCGAACGACAAGCTCCTTGCAGACGCCGCCCAGGCGCGCGATCTGGCGGGCGAGGCGAACGATGCCGAGAGCCAGGACCTGATGATCGAGCGCATCACACTCCATCAGAAGACCGTCTGGATGCTCAAGAGCGTCCTCAAGAGTTGAGAAGCGTTCATAGTCGCCATCCGCGTTCAATCGTCGAACCTCAACGCTCCCCATGGACATCGTTCAGCGCCGCCAGTTCCCTGGCTGTCGTTGGCGTCCGTTTCGCGGCTTTAGCCCTGTTCGCCCAAAGACGGCACCCCGCGCTGCACGGAGGGGATGAGGCCCCAAGAGCATCGGACAGCGCGGTGTGCATGCCTTTCAGATAAAGAACCTGTCACTTTATCGGGAGATTCTTTTGCATGACCAGTTCCTCGAATGATCCGCGCGATCGATCCGGAAGCGCCGCCGAACAGAACTCGACTGGTCGCCGAGCTGCCAGGATGGCAAGCTTCGCGCTTGCCAGCCTGCTTTGCATCGGGGGGCGGGCAGCGGATGCGCAGCCTCGAACGCTGCCGCTGGGCGCCGCCGCGCCTGACTTCAGTCTGCCCGGTGTGGATGGTCGGACCTACGCGTTGCGCGACTTCGCGGCGGCGCGTGCGCTGGTCGTGGTCTTCACCTGCAACCACTGCCCAACCGCCCAGTATTACGAAGGGCGGCTCATGCAGTTGGCCGCCGATTACCGGGATAAAGGCGTGGCGCTGGTGGCAATCTCGCCCAACGATCCGCAGTCCGTCCGGCTCGACGAGCTGGGGTGGACCGACCTGGGGGATTCCTTTGCGGATATGAAACTGCGGGCGAAGGAGCGGCGATTCGACTTCCCATACCTGTACGACGGCGAGACGCAGAAGGCGTCTCGCGCCTACGGGCCGGTGGCGACGCCGCACGTCTTCCTGTTCGACCGCGAGCGCAAGCTGCGTTACGCGGGCAGGATCGATGATTCGGAACGCGCCCAGCACGTCAAGGTCCAGTACCTGCGCGAGGCTCTGGACGCCGTGTTGGAGGGGAGAATGCCACCCGTCGCACAGACCAAGGTTGTCGGCTGCTCGGTGAAATGGTCGGGCAAAGCGGACGCCGTCAAAGCCTTCATGGAGAAGCTGGCGGCCGAACCGGTCAGCGTGCAAAGCGCGGATGCGGACGCGCTCAAGCAGTTGCGGGCGGGGAACCCGTCGAAATTCCGACTGGTGACGTTTTGGGCCACCTGGTGCGCGCCCTGCGTGGTGGAGTTCGACGAATTCGTCACCATGCACCGGATGTATCGGCACCGGGAATTCGAGCTTGTGACCGTTTCGGTCAACCGTCCGGAGGAACACCCGCAAGTCCTCGAATTTCTCAAGCAGAAACAGGCATCCACCCGCAACTTTATCTTCGCATCCTCCGACCGGGCGCCACTGATCGATGCGTTTGACCCTGACTGGCAAGGGGTGGTCCCCTACACCGTCCTGATCTCACCCGAAGGCAAGGTGGTGTCTCGGGCTGTCGGCAGCATCGATGCGCTCGAGTTCAAGCGTGAGATCGTCCGTGCCCTCAACGACCGCAAGCCGTGGTAGAGGGAATGAAGTAAACACCGGTCTCGTGCCGGTGCACCAGCTCTTCGAATGACAGCATCGACCCCGCCGCGCTTTCGCGGGCGAGGTCGGCATCGGTCAAGGCGGCAGAATCAGGATGCACTTGAATGGCTAGGGCCTCGCATCTGGCCCGGTGGCGCTCCCGCCAAAACCGGAAGTAGTTTTTGCACAGACCCCTGAGCCGGCGCTTGCGCCGGTGAAGTGGCTTGTGCAAAGTGCCCATCGATATGCATGGCGTTGCGGTGGGTTGCGCGAGCGCGAACCCTGTCGAAAACGTCGGTGATTTTGGCAAGGAGTTCACCGCGGGGATGTGAGTGTTTGAAAAATAACGTTGCGCGCGTGGCGGAATGGCAGACGCGCCAGACTTAGGATCTGGTTCCGAAAGGAGTGGAGGTTCGAGTCCTCTCGCGCGCACCAAGTCCGGGTGGTGTGGCTCGAGCGAGAGACGGCCTCAGCGGTGTTGCATCGTCGCGGGCGGCAGTGATGTGGAGGAGGGGCGGGAGAAAACCCGTGACGGCCATCAGTCGATGGAAAATGGCCAACGCTCAACGTTCAACGCTCAACGTTCAACGTTCAACGCTCAACGCTCAACGTTCAACGCTCAATGGCCAACAGTCGACGGCCAAAGGCTCATGGCCAGTGGCGAATGGTCGATTGGAAAGGCCAAGTCCACGATGACCGGGCGATGATCGGAGCCGAGGTGCGGGCCGACGCGGCGATCGAGAACCGTCAGGTCGGGTGACACGAGGCAGTGATCGAGGGGAATCCAGAGCGGAAAGAAAAGGCTCGGCCAGGTCGGTTGATAGCCGCGTCCGCGCAAGGTGTCGATGAGTCCGCTGCGAGCCAGCAGCCGACGGAAGACGGGCGACCACGGTGTTGTGTTGAGGTCGCCCAGCAGGAGTTTCGGATCTGGCCGGGCAGCGGCGTGTGCGGCGGCATGCTCGAGTTGCACGTCGCGCCAGCGGGCGTTCCGTGCACTGCTGGGTGGCAGCGGATGCGTCCCGAAGATCCAGACCGGCTGGGTGTCGATCCGGAGTTCAGCCTCGATCGATGGCAGGCCGGCCTCGCCCAATTGAAGAATACGGGCTTGAGAGAACGGGTGGCGGCTGAAGAGCGCAATGCCGAAATTGTCGTCGCGCGGCGTCTGGATCGTGTGGGGCCAAACGTTGGTCAGCGCCTCCAGTTGCGTGAGCCAGCGCGCGTCGACCTCGATCAGGAGGATGACATCCGGATTCTCGCGGCGGAGGAATGCCTCGAGCAGGTCATGGCGCGGGTTGGCGGTGTGCACGTTGACCGTGACGACGCGCCACTGTTTCGAGGCGGCTGCCGGTAGGCGCGGGGCGAGCGGGATGAAGGAGGGGAGCAGGACGGCAAGATTCGAGAGGGCAAGGGCGGCGTAGGCGAGTGAAGGCCAGCGCGGCTGGTGGGCAGACCTGACTGCCGCTGCGGCATTGTTTCGGTTCGGGCCGGGCGAGACTCGAGTCAGCACGGCCACGGCGGCGAGGGCGAGGGCGTATTGGAGGCGGAAATGGCATGCGAGTTCGAGCAGCCACGAATGGGATGCGAAGAAGCTCGCGGCCGAGCCGAGCCCGGCCAGTGTGCCTGCGGCGTGCAGCAGGCCTGTGCCGCTGACTTTGGGTTCGAAGAATCGGGGCATCAGAATCCTTGAGCGCTAAAACATGCCGCAGACAAGTCAAGTTTCTGTGCTGCGTTCAAGGGGTCAAGGATTTCTAATGAGCGAGGCGCGGGGGAGAAGGGCGGGGAAACACGGGGACTCCTCGTGGGAAGTGTTGTCATTCAGCGGTCGAATGCGCACGGGGACCATGAACCGATTTGTAGCCGCCGACGTGAGTCGGCGCTGATTTCTGCTGTTGACGGAGCGAGATGGCGCGGACTCACGTCCGCGGCTACGGAACCACGGTTCATGGAAAGATTGGATTTGGTCTGAGGCGCACAGGCTAGTGTTTCTGTCGTTTGGCGGCCAGTGCCTGGCGGAGCTTTTCCAGCGGCAGCGTATTGACCACGTCGGCCCTGGTGAGCCATCCCTTGCGCGCCACGCCGGCGCCGAGGCGGAGGAATCGGGCGTGTTCGTGTCGATGGCCATCGACGTTGATGACGCATTTGACGCCTTTGCTGCGCGCGTAGGGCCAGAGGCGCCAGTCGAGATCGAAACGATATGGATTCGAGTTGAGTTCGATCCACGTGCCCGTCTCAGCGCAGGCGTCGATGACGGCCTGAGCATTGACCTTGTAGGGCTCGCGTTCAAGCAGGAGGCGTCCGGTCAGGTGGCCCAGCATATGGACGTACGGGTTCTGGGCGGCGCGAATGAGGCGTTTGGTATTCTCGGCTTCGCCGCCGGCGGGGACATGGAGGCTGGCGACCACGACATCGAGTTTGGACAGCAGGTCATCTTTGAAATCGAGCCGGTCGCGCAGGATGTCGACCTCGGTGCCTGTGAGGAGGCGGAAGGCGCTCCCTTCGTCGGCCAGGGTGTTGTTGACCGCCTCGATGGCCTTGATCTGCTGGCGCAGGCGCGCCGGGTCGAGCCCGTTCGCCTGGAACGACGCTTGCGAGTGGTCCGTGATCGCCCAATAGGCGCATCCGATCTCCTGCATATGGCTGGCGATGTCTTCGAGCGCGTTGCGTCCGTCACTCCAGTTCGAGTGGTTGTGCAGCGAGCCGCGCAGATCGGTCCATTCGAGCAGGCGGGGCAGCGCGTTCTGCTCGGCGGCGGCGAATTCCCCCTGATCCTCACGCAGTTCGGGTGGTATGGAAGCGAGGCCGAGCGCGGCGAAGATGTCGTCCTCGGTCTGGCAGGGCAGGCGCAGCGCGGGGTCGCGTGTTTCCTCGGTCGAGCGGAACAGGCCGTATTCGTTGAGGCGAAGGCCGCGCTGGATGGCCCGCTGACGCATGGCGATGTTATGTTCCTTGCTGCCGGTGAAATAAGCGAGGGCGAACGGGTACTCGGCATCGCTAACGACGCGCAAATCGGCCTGGATACCGCCTTCGAGAAGGACGCTGGCCTTGGTGTCGCCTTTGGCGCTGACGCTCAGGACGCCGGGCTTGGTGGTGAAGAAATCGATCACGGACGCCGGATTCCTGGACGAAACCAGGAAATCGATGTCGCCGATGACTTCCTTGAAGCGCCGAACGCTCCCAGCCGTGCTGCAGCGGATGACATCGGGATGGCTGCGGAGCGATTCGAGGATCGGGTCGGCCAGATCGAGCGCGTCGTCCAGGCGGTGGCGCGATGCGTATTGACGGCGGTACTGGATGCCTTCGAGGATTTTGGCCTGCGATCTCTCGCCAAAGCCCGTCAGGCTTGCGACCTGGCCGGCGTGGCAGGCCGCTTCCAAGGCCTCGACCGAATCGATCTTGAGTTGTTCATGGAGGGCCTTGACCTTTTTCGGGCCGAGTCCGGGAATGAGGAGGAGATCGGTCAAACCGGCGGGCAACGACGCTTTCAATTCCTCGTAGTACGGCAGGCGCCCCGTGGTGACGAGTGTGGTGATTTTCTCCTGGAGTGCCTGGCCGATGCCCTTGATTTCGCTCAGACGTTGCTCGGCCACCAGCGTCTCGAGCGGTTCGGTGAGCGACTCGACAATCCGGGCCGCATTGGCGTAAGCGCGCGTCTTGAAAGGGTTTTCGCCCTTCAGTTCGAGCCAGACGCCGATCTCCGACAGCACGGCTGCGACTTGGTCTTTGTCCATGCGGTGAGTATGCGGAGCAGTCGGGTCGCTTCAACCGAAAACCGGCAATTCAGCCCATGAACCTCAAGATGCGCGACGTTCTGGCAATCGATGGCATCTTGGGGTTCATGGGCAGAATCTGCGATTCGGAGCACGATGGCCTTGCTGAATCTGCTGCCCCATGCGAGAACATCCGGTGTTGAGCCCGTGATCGGCCGTCTTCGCCGGACGGCAGGGCTCCGAGGCGGCGTTCACGGGTTCAAGCAGCAAACAATCATCCTGATACGTCTCTTTATGCCCTTATGAAAACACGACCCTCGATGCGCGCCGGATTGGCATTGGTTGCGGCTTTGGCTTGTTGGGCGACAGACCCGTGGGCCGCGGCCCAGACGCCCGCAGACCTCGAGATTCAACTCTACGCGGGGCTGACGATCACGGGCACGGTGGGCAGCGTTTACTCGATCGAGTATGTTGCCGACCTGGCTCAGGCGAACACACCGGGCGCCTGGCAATGCCTCGATTACGTGCAATTGTCGTCCAGCCCTTGCCTGTGGACCGACACATCGGCCCCCGCAACCGAGACTCGGTATTACCGCGCGGTTCAAATGGAGGCGCCCGCGGGCATGGTTTTCATCCCATCGGGGACATTCACGATGGGGAGTCCGGACGACGAGACCGACCGTCAGGGCGATGAAGGTCCGCTGACGGCTGTCGTCCTGAGCCGATGGTTTTGGATGGGGCGATACGAGGTGACACAGACCGAGTATGAGGCGCTGATGGGCAACAATCCGAGCGAGTTCAGAGGTGACTCGAGCCGTCCGGTGGACAGCGTGAGCTGGAACGACGCGGTCTTCTACTGCCTCAAGCTCACGCAGCGGGAGAGGGCGGCAGGGCGCATTCCTCCCACCTGGTTGTACCGGCTCCCGACCGAGGCGGAGTGGGAATACGCGGCGCGGGCGGGGACGACGACGCGATTCAGTTACGGAGACGATCCGGGCTATTTCGAACTGGAGGACTTCGGGTGGTATGAGCTCAACAGCGGCGAGCAGACGCATCCGGTCGGGCAGAAACTGCCCAACGCCTGGGGCTTGTGCGACATGCACGGGAACGTGTCGGAGTGGTGCCAGGATTGGTATGCCGCGAGTCTGCCGGGGGGGATTTCAATCGACCCGCAGGGACCGGCGTCGGGTGAGACGCGAGTGCATCGCGGGGGCGACTGGGTGTACTGGGGCAATGGCGCGAGCCACTGCCGATCGGCCTATCGCAACTCGTTCTTCCCGGAGTTTGGGTACAGCAACTTCGGGTTCAGGGTTGTGCTGTCTAAGAATTGAGACCCGCCGTCCACGCGCATCCGCGACGGAAGAGGTCGCCGACGCCCGGGGCGGCAAGCGCTTTGGCATCGTGTCCGAGCACGCTGTGGAAGACGCGCCCCTTTCCGTAGTTCAGGACGAATGCCATTGGGTAGTCGATGTGATCCACCTTGGATCTGGCGGTCGCGAGGACCCGAATCGGCGCGTCGCCGGCCAGGCAGGTATAGAGTTCGTCGTCGATCTCGAAGTCCTCGAGTCCCGCCGTGATCGGGTGTTCGGTGTCCATGATGCGGACGGTGAACGGGCCGCGCGGGTCGTGAGCGCGGAGCTTCGGATCCCAGACCCGCCCGGCCAGGTTCCTGAACTCGGGCCAATCCAGCCAGGCGCCGCACGCGAAGTGGACGAGCATGAGTCCTTTGCCAGCCTCGACGAAGTTCCGAAGGTTGGTTCGGGCTGCCTGGCCTGGAGCGGGCACCTCCCAATTCATGAAGTGCAGCAGCACGGTGTCGTAGGTGTGCACGGACGGCGAATCGAGCAGATGCGGATCCTCGATTACCGTGACGGCGAGGCGCGGGTCCTGATGCAGCATTGTGACCAGGGCAGGCGCTGTTTCGCGCCACGGATGGCCGGGGTAATCGACGCCGGTGACCAGGAGGACGCGTTTCTTTGAACCCGGCCTGTCCTCAGCGGCCGGCAGGGATGTGGGGAGAAAAGGCACGCTGGCCAGCGCGGCGGCGCGCGCGAGGAATCGGCGGCGATTCAGGTTCCAGGGCTGTGTTGTCATAATACGGCGCGGGATCGGATCAGCTTGGTACGTCACGGGAAAGTCGTTGTGTTTCATGCGTTCTGGGGGCTTCCGCGTGTGAAAATGCGTGAGAACGCTCCGGTGTTCAAGCAGATCTTGGCGGACTGACATAGCGCAGGGCCAGCAGCCAGAGCATCCCGGCCATGAGGAGGCCGGCCACAACCCAGGCGTGCATGTCGGTGTGTTGGGGAAAGAAGCGGAGCGAGAGGGCGCCGACAGCCGGCCCGGTGCAGGTGCCGGCGCCCAGGGCCGCTTCGTGGAATCCGCCGTGCTCGCCCTTGGTTTCGCCGACATCCATCGAGTAGAACAAGGATGAATAGTAGGCCAGGGCGACAGCCAGGCCAAACACAACCTGCGCGGCGATGAGCAGCCAAAGTTGGCGTCCGATCAGGACCCCCAGGAAGGCCAGAACCATGAGGACGTAGGCGCTCAACAGCCAGCGAAAGCGATAGTGCCAACCGTCCCAGTGCCAAAGTAAGACGAAACCGAGAGTGCGCGCGAAGAACCAGGTCGAGCAGAAAAAACCGGCCAACATCGGCCCCAGCGAGAAGCGCTCGGCGATCTTCGGGATGACCGGCAACATGGCGTTGATGGCGATGTAGCAAAACGGGTTGGCCACCCAGGCCATCTGAAGGAACCGCCGTGGCGGCTGAGGCGACCGGAGCCGCTCGGCCTCGCTGGCCAGGCCCTCGCCGTGGGGCGGAGCCGGCGCACGGGCGACGGGAATCGGGTGGGGCGGATTGACTGCCGGCGCAAGCCGGATCGTGAGAAGGACCTGGGCGAAGTGGATTGTCGAAGGCACGAGGAAGATGCTCGTGTGGCCCCACTGCTCGATCAGCGCGCCGCCCATAAAATAGGCTGCGCCGCCGCACACGGCCCAGACCACGTTGTAAACGCCCAGCAGATGCTTGAGCCGCGCGGGCGATTCGTGTTCGCTGACGATGGCTTCGAGGGTCGGCCACGTCAGGCTCATGCCCAGACTGCACAGCAGCGCCGCGCCGATATGCCCAGGCACACTCTGGGCAAGACCGGCAATGCCTGTGGCGACCGCCATCGTTCCGAAGCCGAGACGCAGGGCGAAAAAGTACCCTCGAGTCTGGGCAAACTTGCCGGCGAACCAGACTGCGATCGAGTAGACCAGACCGTTGAGCGCGGCGAGAGAGAGGTTTTCGAGGTTCGTGAAGCCGAACCGATCTCGCATGTAAAAATACAGGTAGCTGAAGTAGATCGTCGTGGCGAGGGCGTTCAAGCCTTCGAGCATCAGGGCGCCGGTTTTGACGCGGGGCGAGAACATGTGGAAGCGTGGTCAGAGCGGGGCGGGCGGCCTCAGACTGAAGAACTCAGAACGCAAACGCCGGGATGCGGCCTGATCGAGGCTCGCGATGCGGCCGCGTCCCAAGAGTGGCGTCGCAGCCCAATGGCCGCGGGCACGCCCGGACGGAGCCGGGCCGGACGGATGTCCGGATTGAATCACGGATGTATGCCATGTGGGCCGGGACTGTGGCGGAAGGGCGTCTGGGCGTCAATGTGCGCCTCGTTTTCGCTCTTCACTTTCGCTTTGAAATATTTCGTCGGCCCGCCTACTCTGCGGTCGTGACCGTCGAAACCTTCGAGGCGGAAATCAACGACGCCCTTCGGGCATACGACAAGCATATCGTGTGCATCGACAAGCCTACTGTGGATTGCCGCGAGACCCTGCGATCGCTCATCGAAAAAGCAATCATCGCCTACGAGACGCGCGGTCCGCACCTCCGCCACGGCATTGCGCTCGACAAGCACGTGACGATCATCCTGAGCCAATCGCAGACCGACCGGCCCCTGTGCGGCATCTACTTCAATCTGGTGACGCCTTATTACCAGAAGCAAGCCCAACGCGCCGTCGGCGCTCACGAGGGCCAGCAAGGCTAGCCTGGAAACCAAATTCCAGGACAAGAACACAGAATCATGAACTCGATGCGCTTGCGAGTGTTGTGGGTGGTGCTGCTCGCCGCGGCCTGTGCGGGCCGAGTCGAGGCGAAGACCCTCGTGTTGAATGTGGCGACCGATGGGAATGACCTTTGGTCGGGCGAGCTTGCCATTCCGGCGCCGAGTCTTGACGACGGACCGCTGGCCACGCTCTCGGCGGCTCTGGACAAAGTCCGGGATGCCCGGTATCAAGGGCTCTCGACGGTCGACAGCTTCACTATTCTGGTGCGGGGCGGGACGTATCGCCTGGCGGAGCCGCTTGTGCTCACTCCCGACCACTCCGGCCCCAGCGCCCAGCAACCGCTGGTAATCAGCGCCTATCCCGGTGAGAAGCCGATCCTGAGCGGCGGACGCCGGATCGCGGGGTGGAGGCGCTCGGTCGACAAGCTGGGCTGCTGGGAGACGGACGTGTCCGACGTCCGCGCCGGCACATGGTATTTCCGCCAGCTCTTCGTCAACGGACAGCGCAAGGTGCGCGCCCGGACGCCGAACGCCGGGTTCTATCGCATCCAAGGCGAGAGTCCGCAGGACAAGCCGATCCAGCTCAAGTTCAAAGCGGGGGACATCAAGAAGGAGTGGGCCGAGGCTGGGGACGTCGAGGTTGTGGCCTATCTCGCATGGGCCGATCTCCGGATGCCCATTCGGGCTGTGGATGAGACCAACGCGGTTGCCACGCTTGCGGGCGATCCGCGGCCTTCCAACAAGGAGGCCAATGCGCAGTATTACATCGAGAATGCGCCTGACGCGCTCGATCGGGCGGGGGAGTGGTATCTCGACCCAAAGACCGGCGTTCTGACTTATTGCGCCGAGGCGGGGGAAGATGTTCAGCAAGCGGAGGTGGTGGCTCCCGTTCTCGATGAACTGGTGATTTTCCGGGGTGATTTTGCGGGCAAACAGCCCGTGGCGAACGTCGTGCTGCGCGGGCTCACGTTCGCCCACACGGATTACAGATTGGAAGCCGCCGGCTATGCCGACGTTCAGGCGGCGATCGGGATTGCGGGTGACATCCGGGCCGAGGGGGCGGTCGGATGCGTGGTCGAGGATTGCGTGTTCACGTGTCTGGGCGGATACGGGCTCGATCTGGGCAAGGGGTGCCAGGGTTGGAGGGTGGTGGGCAACGAGTTCACTGACCTGGGGGCCGGCGGCATCCGGATCGGCGAGACCACGGTGCGCACGGATGCGATCGAGGAGTGTCACGGACACGTCGTCACGGACAATCGGCTGAGTCGGCTTGGGCGGATTTTTGCGTCGGGGGTGGGGATTTTGATTCTACAGAGTGGGAACAACCGGGTGGCTCACAACGAGATTTCCGACCTGTTCTACACGGCCATTTCAGTCGGCTGGAACTGGGGGTACCAGGAGACGCCCTGCCGCGACAACCTCATCGAGTTCAATCATCTCCATGACATCGGCCAGAACCTCCTCAGCGACATGGGAGCCATCTACACGCTGGGCATTCAGAGAGGCACTGTCATCCGAAACAACCTCATCCACGACGTCCACGCGTTTACCTATGGCGGATGGGGGCTCTACACCGATGAGGGGAGCAGTTACATCACGCTCGAAAACAACGTGGTCTATCGATGCAAGAGCGCCGGATTCCACGAGCACTACGGGCGTGAGAACGTTGTGCGCAACAACATCTTCGCCTTCAACACCGAACACCAGCTCATGCGCTCGCGCGAGGAAGACCACATCTCGTTCACCTTCGAGCGCAATATTGTATACTTCGATTCCGGCGACCTCTTGGGCGGCAGTTGGACGAACAACCGATTCCGGCTCGATAACAACGTCTATTTCGACGGACGGCCCGAGGCCCGCCCCGACTCGATGCGTTTTGCCGGAGCCACACTGGCCGAATGGCAGGCTCGAGGACACGACATCCATTCCGTCGTAGCCGACCCGATGTTTTACAATTCGCGCGCCTACAACTTCCGGCTCAACCTGGACTCGCCGGCCCTAAAGCTGGAGTTCAATCCGATCGATCTACGCAGGGTCGGCCTTCGCCGCAAAGGCCAGCGGCAGTGAGGCTGGCAGTGAGGCTGAATGACCACGGCCTCGATGACACGGAAGTCCACCCACGCCACATAGAAACTGGCGTCGGCGAGGTCCGCTTGCGTGTCCGTTGTTGTCTTGCGCGCTTGAATGATGAACTTCCCTTCGAGGAACTCGTACGAGAGGAAGGCGCGCGAGGCCAACGGCACCGAGGTCTCCGGCTCGAGGTCCGCCATCTGCAACAAGAGGGTGCCGTCAGCGCCCGTTTTGCCGGGAACAACCAACTCGTAGACGCCCGTGCCAGTCCGGGTTGCGGCCACTTGACCACCCCGGCCGCCAAGCCGGCGGCGTGCGCGTTGGGACCGATCCAGCGCGCCTGACCCTTGGCGGTCGGACTGCCGGCCTCGCCGCCGAGCCATCCCTGGTCGTACGGGAACCAGGCGATGGAGAAGCTGAAATTGGCTTCAGGACTCGAACCGTGCGTGCCCGCGCGCTCGGTGTTCACAGCCAGTGGGTTGCACAGGGACAAGCCAGGCTTGACCGGGGTTGGCGGTCAAGCAGCATTGGCGAGGAGGCCCAGTTTTCATTCCAGTCCCGCGGTCGAACTGGCGATGACCACGCTCGCGGGCGCGAAAGGTTTCATCTCGAGATGGAACATGCGCGCGCGCACAGGTATGGGCGCGCCCAGCGGGCGTCCGCGCAGGTCGACCGGTTGGACGAATCGAGGGTCCATGCCAAGGGGCAGGCGCACACCGCAACGGCCGCCACGCCCGGCGTATTCCCAGAGCCGCAAAACGGTGCCGGGTCCGTCCGGGTTGGGACCGAATGCCGTCACGCGCACACCGTCGAGTTCAACGCTGAGGCCGGTCTGGCGAGCAGGAAGCGGTCCCGCCGGACCGTCCGCCCATGCCATTTGCAGGGGAAATCGCGCTTCGAGGGAGGGAGCGATCAGCGCGTCAGCCGCATTCTCGGCTTCCTTGACCGACCAAATTCGCACTCGGGCCGTCCAGGTGCCGCTGTTCCAGAGGCGGAAGTTCGTGGTCCATTGGTTGTTGAAGAGGTTCACGTAAACCGTCGGACGGCGCGGGACGAAATCGAGCGAGTATTGCCAACAGCCGGGGGTGTCGAGGCTCACCAGTGGATTGTCGAGGGCGCACAGGCCGACGCCCCAGCCGCCGGGCTCGGCGATTGTGAGGCCCGTATCGAGGCCATACAGGTTGCGGTTCGCGCCGGGCACAATCTCATGCGCGGGATCGATGATTGACCCGAGGCGTCCGAGGCGGAACCGCGGCTGCTCGACTTTGAAGGGCAGGCAGAGCCAACCGGCTTCCGGCCAGGGATCGGGCGCCTTGTCGTGCACCGTCAACTCGAGGTCGGCGCAGGGTTGCTCCTGATACAGGATGAAACGCGTGGTGACGGCCGGCACGTCCGGCGTCGCAGGGGCTGCCAGAGTCGCGGTCTGGGCCGCGCGCGTCCGTTCGATGCTCAACTTCCACGTCCGCGGCGAACCGGCGCGGTACGGGACCTCGGACGCGGACGGCAGATTCGGTTTGCCCAGTTCGTTCGTAGCCCAATCTGCATTGATCTTCACGTAAGCATTCACGTAGGCCTGGACTTCGTTCGAGGAGAAACGCTCGTACAAGTACTGGCCAAAACCGTGCGGCGCGGTCCGATCGACCAACTCGCGCCCGGACTGCCGGTCGACAAGCGAGCGGACCACGCCGCGCTCCGGGTCGAGCGTTGCCCGAAAGAACCGGCTCGACAGGATCGGCTGCCCGGATGGATTGGGCCGCGGCGCTTCGGCGACGGGCGTGCGCGACAAGCGATACGTCCGGTAACCGGACGGCGGCACCGAGCGCGCCACGAACCGGCGCAGGCCCTGACCCGGCTCGATGCACATCTGGGCAGGCCCGTCGTCGGCGGACCGGATTGTGTTGAAACCGGCAGTCATTGCGTCGGGGAGGTCCACGACGCCGTCGCGTGGCCAGGGAAGCGGATTGAACACGACGAAGCGGAGGCCTTCGAGATTCACGGATCGAGCCAGGGCGCGCATCTGGTCTTCGAGCGCAGGCTGGGTCAGGCGAGCCGCGTCTTCGATGTACGCCGTGTGCTCGGCCCACGAGGACTCGATGCGCGCGAACCGGCCGGCGTCGCGCTCCTGACGCCATTTGTCTCCGTAGTGCTGGATGTACTTGCCGTAGATCCACCAGTAGGCGCCTCCCCACGTATGCTCGCCGTACAGCAGGCTCTTCTCGTAAGCCGCTGCGATCCCCTCTCCATCCCCCATCCCCGATCTTCCATCTCCGATCTCCGATTTCCCAATCCAACTCCGCATGTGCGTGTCGAGCGTCTCGCGGATCGCGATCGACGGGCGGATGTTTCGGGCCAGCCGGGCGCCGGCCGGATCGCACATCGGACCGTGAATCCAGGTGTCGGGCATATCGCCCCGCACAACCGGCAACTCGGCTTTCTCCGCAAGGATCGCGTCCGAGAAATCGGAGAGTCGGCCGATGCGCACCCGCACGCCGGGGAGCTTGACCGCCGCCTCTTCGAGCAGCGTCTTCACCTCGTCCGGACGCGGCGGGCCGTGGTTGTCGCCGGTGTGGATCAGCGCGAGCCAGGTCTTGTGCGGCCAGTCCGCGGGCGGCACCAGGCCGGTGCCGTAGCTCTCGGCCGTGTACATCGTGAGCAACCGCGACCGGTCTGGCCCCTCCCACCAGAAGAGGATCGGGACGCGCGGCGAACTGCTGGCGGCATTGCAGCCGAGGTGGAGAAAATCGACCCCCGCGTGCCGCAGCAATGTCGGCAGAATCCAGGAGTGACACGGAACATCGGTCATCTTGGCGTCGCGCGGCAGTTCGAGTCCGGCATCCCGGCAGAGCCGTGACGAATAGCCCAGGCCGCGCACCAGATCCTCCGGTTCGAGCAACTCGGTGTGTGTCGTGAAAGGCAGGGCGTGGACGACAAACCGGCCCTCCCTGAACGCCGCGTTCACCCGCCGGCGACGGGCGTCGTTCTGACCGGGCCAGTCCCCGACGATCTGCGTCAGCGGCCAGCCGGGCAGGGTCCAAACGAACTGGCGGTCGAGCGGCAGCGCGCGGTTCTGGTCCACGACCTCGAGCGCCTGGTCGATCATGGTCGTGCGATAGCGCTGGACGACATTGCTCGCCATGTCGGTGTATCCGATGTCGAAGTGCGTCTTGAACACCACCACCACGGCTTCGAGTTGCGGCGGCACCGCCGCGCCGATGCGCGGGCAATGGGTGATCATCGCCACCACGGCCAGCAAACACGCAAGCCGGCCCACCGACGTCACGACATGGGGAAAGGCATTCACAACGGCTTGTCTACAGGCAGCCGGAGCGCGCGTCAAACACGGGCCCCTGGAGAAAGCTGAAGTTACCCGGTTGCAGATGGCTTCCCCGCTGACCACACCGCTCTGCTCAAAGCGGTCCGCGGAAGGTCAGGACAGTGATGTGCGAACCCACCTCCCCATGATGTCGAGTCCGGAGAATGGCGCCCCTCGACGACACCTCCGAACATGGCGACAATCGACCGCGCGCCGGCGTCGACAGCGCCTCTAACGCGAAATTCGGGGCTGTTCGATGCCCCAACCGCTTGCCAATACCCATTGTCCATGTTGGTCTTTGGCGATCTAGTGTGGGTGAAAGGCGCGGATGACCCATTGACCGGCAAGAAGTGTCAGCACTCGGTCAGAAACGAAGAAGGTGCCTGGCTGGAGAACAGCGCACCCGACCACAAACCGCTGATTCTTGAACACCACTCCCAAGCCTCTGATCCGGAAATCAAGGGTACAGACAAGCTGCTCATCCCAAACGATGGTTGGGCCAAGATGGCCGCCCCGGAGGGGTCAGATTCGGGCAGGACCTTCCTGCCAGACCTCAAACCTTTTCATGGGAATCGCCTTCGGGCCACTGCCATTCGGTCACATCCCATTCGCTCGGTGTCTCGCGGAAGGCCTCCAATTCGGCGAAATCTCGCTCGAGCTCCCCTTTTGGAATGGCGCGAAGCGCATCCTCCCAGCCTTCACGGGGGCGACGCGGGGTCGGAGCCACGACCAACTCCTTGTCCCGCAGGGTGACTGTGGCTTCGGTGCCAAAACCGCAGGCGTCCAGCAACTCTTTCGGCAGGAGCACGCCGAATCCGTCACCGATCTTCTCGATCTTCGTCTGCATGGTCGAAAACTAGACCCCGGCACCGCCGCCTTCAACCGCATTTCCTGCCTATGCGATCCGCACCTATCTGCCTCCGTGTCAAAGGCCCGTTCGCCGCGAGACGCACAACAGACCAGGTCGCCGCCCAAGCGAGGAGTTCTTGGCCCGAAACAAGTATCACCACACGTTCCTCGCCGCGCTGTGCCTGGGCGGTTCAATCCAGGACGCTGACAGTCGGCGAATGGGATTCACCACAGAGCAGAGGACCCAGCGCGGCACAGCCGCAACTGAAGCTCGGAGGGCCGAGTTCCGCGAGTCCCTGTCCGGAGAACGAGGCAGTTCCCAGCCAGGGCCTCGCGTAACTCGGCCCTCCGGAATCGCTCGCAGCCTGCGAGCAACTTGAACGATTGCAGTGCAAAGGGAAGAGTCCCTCATGAAGCGGGGCGGATCTTGAAGGACGGATGATCTCCTGCGTTTCCCTTCATGTTCCGTCTTGATTCATGAGGGGTTTGGAGGTCGCACCTGGATGCCAACCGAACAGGACATCAACGCAACTCGCTCCCAGCCAACGTTCAACACTCTCCACTCTCCACTCTCCACTCTCCACTCCCGGCTACAAATTTCATGGAGTTTTTTCTGAGGGGAGTGTCAGCGGTTGTCAGACCCCCTCGTTTATGCTGGCGGGCAATGAATGGAAGTCTAATCCGGAGAATGGCGCCCCTCGACGACACCTCCAGACATGGCGGTAATCGACCATGCGCCGGCGTCGACAGCGCCTCTAACGCGAAATTCGGGGCTGTTCGATGCCCCAACCGCTTGCCAATGCCCCTTGTCCATGTTGAAATCACCGCCACGCCGCCATGAAACCCTACCCCCTCCAACTCGAAATCGTCGGCCCAACAGCCATGTGGACGCGGCCCGACACCGGCTCGTCACCGGTGTCCTATGTTGCGCCCGCTTTCAGCGCGGTGAATGGCATCTTTGAATCCGTGCTGCGCTGGAAGTCCGTCCATGTGCGACCGCTGACAGTGGAAATCTGCCGGCCCATCCAGTTCCACCGGTACGTCACCAATTACGGTGGGCCGCTCCGCGTCTCGGACGCGATTGCTAAAGGCGCGTCGTTCCAGTTGTTCGCGATGGTGCTGGTCAACGTCTGCTACCAGTTCCAAGCCGAGGTGGACTGGTATCGCGGGCCGATGGCCACTCCGGCTCGGAGCGGCGAGCCGGCGCAATCTCCCGATGGCCGCCAGTGCGCGCGGCACGCCCACGTGGACACCTTCCAACGCCAACTCGAGCGGGGCGGCTGGTTCTGCACGCCCTGCCGGGGCAAGAGGGAGTTCGTGCCGGAGTATGTCGGGCCGTTCCGCAACGGCACCGCCACGTGCGTGACGGAGAACCACGTCATACCGGCCTTCCTGAAAATGGTGTTCGACCAACACCCGTCAAACTGCGCAAATTGACCAAGCCATGAAATCCTTCCCGATCTCCCTCGAAATCGCCGGGTCGACGGCCATGTGGACGCGCCCCGACAGCGGCGACTCGCCCACGAGCTATCCGGCGCCGACGTTCCAGGCAGCCAAGCAGATCTTTGAGTCGGTCGTTTGGCTGCGTTCGGCGGAGGTGATCCCGTGGCGGGTGGAGATTTGCCAACCGGTGTTCTTCCACCGCTACTACACGAACTACAATGGCCCGTTGCGCAAGGATGCCGCCGATTCGCTGGGGGCCGAGACGGCGGGAGCGCATCAACTCATAGCGACGGTTCTCATCAACGTCAGGTACAAACTCCACGCGTTCGTTATCCCGCATCGCCCGGAGCGCGCGGTTTCGCCCCAGGCTCAGAAGTGGCTCGACCAGCAGATCAATGGCGCGCACGCCTACAAGGATCGGTTCGACTTCCGCTTGAAGCACGGCCAGTGGCACCACACGCCCTTCCTCGGCTGGAAGGAGTTCACGCCTTCCGAGCTTGGCCCGGTGCGCGACGACACGTCCGCTGACAAATCCGTGGATCGGATTTCGTTGCCCTCGTTTCTCCACCGGACGTTCCCGCGGGGCCAGTTCACCGGCTACCGACCTTGCTTTCGCACGGAATGGACCATCCGCGAGGGCATCTTGGACTACTTCGCCGAGGCAGTTTTGGCGGCCATGCAGAAAGGAGACTTCCGCCATGTTGAATGAAATCTACGACCTGTGCTGCGCTTGGGAGAAAATAGGTAAGCCGGGCGAAGCCCGTGCTGAGGGGTTGGAAGAAGGCCGAAAACAAGAAGGAGTGCGGGTCTTCCTCCTTACAGATGGGAAAGTCAGCCGATTCGAGGGCGTCTCCGCGGAAGACATGAAGCGCCTCTGCAAGTGGTCTGCTGGCGCTGGCCAGTCGCTGCCGGTGTACAACCTCGATTCCATCTTCGCTCTCCCACCTGTGGAATTTGATCGCTTCAAGAAGGCTTGGGCAGAAAGCCACCGGAAGCGGCGCCCGTTCTCAGAGCCGCACCCGTCCTCGGCCCGGCTGAACTGGCCAGCCCCGATCGGCAAGCGATCCCGAACTAAAGACCTCAATACCGCACTAACGATGGTTACCCAACAAATCCGGACTGCGGTCAATGACGGCTTCGCGAACGGCGGTGACGCGTGGAAAGTCCTACTGGAAATCCTCAGCAGGCTCGATGTACTGCCGTTCGTGGGCCACTTGGGCGAAGAACTGGCGAAGTGGATCAGGACAGGCTCGGCTCCGAAATGCGCATTCGATCTGCTTTACTGCAGCGAGGACAAAGCCCAGAAGCCTCTTAAGACGCCAGTTCAGTTCGAACCCGAGGGGGTGTTTGATGCGCCAATCTACAGCCTCACGGGCCAGCAGTGGCTTACAAGGGTGCGGCTGAATTTCGCGGGCCAGAAGGCACAAAGTGCCGCCGGGCAGAAGAAACGCAGCAAGAGAAGCCCAGCGTTGCCGCTGCCTCCAGTCTGGGGAACCGAAGCGGGCTGCGCTGAAACGTTTTCGGCGGCCGACAGCCCCATCGGCCAGATTTCGTTCTTCAACAAAGACGTGTGCGAGAAGCCAACTTCGGTTCGCTACGACCGGGACCTTTGGATTTTCCCTGTCGGCACCGACAAGAGGACCGAGTTGATTTCCGCAATGAAGTGGTTGTGGCACGAAGACCGCAAAGGCAAGACCTGGGCGATCCGCTCTAAGCCGAAGAAGGACGGCGTTTTCCTGCTGCTGACCTACCTAGATGAAAAAGTGGATGCGCCCGCTCATCTTGCCGAGTTGTTTGCCGGCCCGGCGCGCGAGGAGTCCGACCGGGCCATCGTCCAATTTGAAACGGTCTGCACCGGCGTGGTCGACGCTCTTGACGGCATTCCATCGTTGACTGACCACGCGAAGGTGAACCTGTTTGCATTGCACAAGCCCGACCCGGGGCGGACCCAGGTTTACTGCTCGGAATCGTTCACAGCGGCCGTGCTCAAGCGACTCGCTCAGGCGTGGCAGGCTGACAGTCGGAAACACCCTCCCATCCTCCTTCCGCAATTCCCGCTTCGAAGCAAACAGGAAGCCAAGCAGCAGGAAGAAGCCGGCATCAAAGCCCGTCCGAAAGCATTCGAGCCGTCAGTGCCATTCCCATATCAAGCCGTCGAGTGCCTGAACACGATCTGGCAGAAGTGCGAAACTGCGAATGAAGCCAAAGCCGATGCGGCGGCGGACCTTGATCTTTCCGACGCGTTCGAACTGTTGCGTCGCACTGGCCACCGACCGATGGACGTCGACTATTTGGGCCGCATTCTGGAATTGGCTGTGCGCCGCGCGCGGCCACTCCTTACGGCGGTGGGTCAAGCCATGCACCAGACAAACCGCATAACTTTCGTCGCGATGGGTGACCGCGGACGGCATTCGTCAAAGTCCGTTCTGCACGCCCGCCGTTGGCCCTGCATCCTCTCGCTCCTCCTCACCCGACTTGGCTACGATCTCAACACTCCAACCACCATGAAAGAAACCGCATTCCTCATCGGGCGATTCCTCGCCCAACTCGACCGGCTTCACGCGTACTACGCAAAATACGTCAGTGACAAGAACGAGGGCCTTCGGCAACTTCTGGGCAATTCGCTCATGTCGGTGGCTCTCGAAAGTCCCTTGCGAGCCTTTGAACTGGCCGGTCAGCGCATGTTGCCTTACCAGGCTTGGGCCGAGCAGTTCAGCCACGGCCGGGACAGCTTCAAGGAAGAGCAGAAGCGCAAAGACGCGGGTTCCGTCGGCGCCATTCTCTGGGACCTTGGCAGGATCGCCGAAGAGCTCTCGGAGCGTGGGATTCCTGAAGCTGCGCGTGGCTGTCTGCCGCAGCGTCAAGGACATGAGGCCAAGCAGCCAACCAAGCGCATCCTCGACTTGGCTGACACGCTGAAGGCCCAAGATCGCGCGTGGATGCACGCCGACTCCGCTGCCAAAGCCCAGATGCTGCTGGGCTACCTGGCACGTCCCCCGAAGAAAGTATCCAACACGCCGGGCGCGCCCGCATCCGAAGCACCGACCGAACTGCCTGATTTCGACGATGCCGTTTCTGAACCACGGTCAACCATTTGAAACCCGACGCCCACGAAACCATTCGAGCTATGAACCAAAACACAGAAACAAAAAACAACCACGCCATCCCTCGGGCCTGCGGCCTGTTGGTCATCGAGGTGGTCAACTCCAACCCCAACGGCGACCCCGATCGTGACAGCGATCCTCGCCAGCGCCCCGACGGCTTGGGCGAAATCTCGCCTGTATCTTTCAAGCGCAAGCTGCGAGACATCGTCGACCAGAAGCCACCGGAGTGGCAGTTGTTGAAGGCGGCGGTCGAGAAGCGTCTGGGCATAGGCCCTCTCGCTGAGGGCCAGTTTCAAATCCTCGAAAGGCGCGGCAGGGTCAGGGACGAAGTCGAACTCGACATCTACACACCTGACGACCACTTCGGAAACAAGTTTCTGGCGAAGTATTGGGATGCGCGAGTCTTCGGGAATACGTTTCTTGAGAAGGAGGATACCATCCGCAAGCGGTGGACCAGCCGCAAACCGTCTCTGGCGGAAGAGGAAGATGGCAAGAAGCTGAAACAAGAGGTGGGGGAACTGCTGAAGCAGATCAGGCGCAACATCAAGTCAGGGGCAGTCCAATTCGGCATGGGACTTTCTATCAAGCCGATCAGTATTCGCCGAAACACCCAAACGAACAAAGCCGGCGTGGAAGAAGGCATGGAGCAGGGCATGGCGCCTCTGGGCTACCGGTTCGTCCCACAGGCCACGTACACCATGCCCTTCTTCATCAATCCGGCCGGCGCTGCTCAGACCAAGTGCCGACTGGTGGATATCGAAGTGATGCTGGCCTTGCTTCCTCTCGCCTACCCGCTGAATCCGTCCAGCATCCGGCCGCTGGTCAGAGTGGTCCTGGCACACGTCCTCGAGCACGAAAACCCGCTTGGGTCGTTCCCTGACCTGGAAGTACTCCGGCGACTCACGCCAGTCCCAACGCAAAGAGGGAAGCCGGACGAGAGGGAAGAACCACTCCCCGCTGGTTACACGGCTTGGGGACAACCGGAAGTCCAGGCGTTCCTAGAAGAGCATGCTCCGAAGTTCGCCCGCTACCGTGAACTGCTTTCGGGATTGGAAATTACATCCACCCAGCTATCGTAAACCCATGAGCGTCACGACACAGACCCTCATCGAGGAAATCAAGACCGCCCCGGAGAGCGTGCAGCGGGAGGTGTTTGACTTCCTGGTCTTCCTCAAAGCGCGCCTCAACGCGCAAGGCGAAGGAGCGGAAAACCTTCTGCCCTGGCGCAAAGTGCCTGGGCCGCCGACTGGAACACCCCGGAGGAGGATGAGGCATGGCGCGATTTGTAAGCGGCGACGTGGTTGTCGTGCCGTTCCCGTTCGCCGACCTCGCCAGCGCCAACGTTCGGCCGGCTCTCGTACTCGCCGCCGTGACGCGGGGTGACCTGATCCTTTGCCAGATAACCAGTCAGGCTGCCGGTCATTCCGAAGCCGTGCCAATTCTGCTGACCGATTTCGAGACGGGCGGCGGCTTGCGGCGCGCCAGCTTCGCGTTGCCCCATCGGGTGGTGACTGCCAATGAGGGTTGCGTCCGTCGGGCCGTCGGGCGGCTGAAACCAGAGAAACTCACTCACGTCCGGGAGCGTGTCTGCGCCATCATCCAACGAGGTTGAGTCCGCCCCACTGGCCCACAGCGCGCAGGACGGGCGTCCGCCGCAGACCTACGCGGCTCATGTCACCGGCGTTCTTCGACGCGCGTGCGCCAATGCCGACGCTGCGCACGGCGAGCGGGCCAAGTTCCGTGCAACGCTCGTCCGAGCGGTGCGGCTTGGGGCGGAGTTCCACGACTTGGGCAAGCTTGATCCAGCCAACCAGAAGATTCTCGGGAAGCCCGATTCGCGTGAATCCCTGCCCGTGAAGCATTGGGATGCCGGCGTCGCGGCGTTGTTGCGAGACGGAGAAATCCGCGATTCCTTCGCTGCCGCCCTCGTTTACGCGCATCACAAAGGCCTGCCGAACTTCGCTGCGGAGCAGAATCGTCAAACACTCGCGTTTCGCGAAGATGAAATTGTGCCGGGGCGCCCCGAGCCGACGTGCGCCTTCAACGATGCTCGCCTAACCAAGTTCCTCGAACGACATTGGCAGGCGCTGGCGTCAGAAGTGTTTCCGCCGGTTCCGCCCCCCTGTGGGAGCAACGGCGTGCCGCCGTTGTTTCACCGTCTGGCGCTGTCCTGCCTTGTGGACGCAGACCACACCGATACAGCTTTCCATCGGACGGGAGTCGAGCCACCGCCCGGTTTGCCACTGCTCCCCGGCAAACGCCTTGCAGCACTTGAACGCTACGTTGGTCGCCTTGGCACTCGCTACGCCCACGACACGCGAACGGCGCTTCGTCAGCGGGTTTTCGAGGAATGCCTGCAGGCCTCAACCTCGCCCAATCTCCTTTTCTGCGACAGTCCGGTAGGGTCGGGGAAGACCACGGCAATTATGGCTCACTTGCTGCGCGCTGCAGAGGCGAAGACCCTGCGGAGGATTTTCGTTGTCTTGCCGTTCACGAACATCATCACGCAATCGGCGCGCGTTTACCGCTGCGCCCTGACTCTGCGCGGAGAGAAGGCATCGAAGGTCGTAGGGGAGCACCATCACCGCGCGGAATTCCCCGAAGGTCAAAACGATCGAAACGCACCCGCCCGCCAATACGCTGAGTTGTGGCACGCGCCAATCGTCGTGGTGACGGCGGTGCAATTCTTCGAGACGCTGGCGGCTGCTGACACGGTGTCGTTGCGCAAACTTCACCAACTCCCTGGTTCGGCCATCTTCATTGACGAAGCTCATGCCGCGCTGCCGGCGAAACTCTGGCCGCAAGCGTTCCGTTGGCTGCTGCAACTCACGGAGGATTGGGGATGCCATTGTGTGCTGGCGTCCGGCTCGCTCCCCGAGTTCTGGCGTTTGCCGCAGTTCGTCGAAACCAAAACGCCGGTTTCCTTGCCGAATCTGCTGCCCGCTGGCTGTCGCTCTGAGGCAGCCAACGCTGAGACGACCCGGGTTCAGATTTGCGCTGAGGCCGAACCGCTGTCGCTTGACGCGCTCACAATGGCCCTCCAGAAGTTGCCGGGACCGCGCCTTCTGGTTGTCAACACAGTCCAGAACGCTGCTGTTATCGCACAACACCTTTCGATTGCCTGGAATCGCGATTCTGTCGAGCACGTCTCCACAGCCATCACTCCCGAAGACCGCGAGACAACGTATGACCACGTCAAACGGCGACTGGCCAATCTGAAGGACGACGAGTGGACGCTGGTCGCCACCTCGTGCGTGGAAGCTGGGGTGGACCTGGACTTCGCGTGCGGTCTGCGCGAGCGGGCAGGCTTGATGAGCCTTCTGCAACTTAGTGGTCGCGTGAACCGGCATGGCAGGCGGAACCGAGGCCCTGTCATTGACTTCAGCCTCGCGCCGCACGCGCTGCTCAACAAACACCCTGCATTCGAGCACTCGGCCTTGGTCCTCGGTGAACTGTTCGCTGAAGGGCGCGTTACCGCATCGGAATGCTTGGAAGCGATGAAGCGCGAGCTCAACCGATACGATCTCAAGCCATTCCTCGAGCAAATCCGCATTCAAGAGAACGGTCGCAACTTTCCTGAAGTGGAAGAACTCTTCCGCGTCATTTCGGCAAACACCGTCACCGCTGTCGTGAATCCTGATTTGATCGAACGATTGCAGAATTATGAGTCCGTCCGGTTCCGCGACCTGCAACGCGGTAGCGTGCAGCTTTGGCTTGGTAAGGAACGAGCCTTCGAATTGGAAGAATTCGTACATTTGCCCGGCGTCTATCGTTGGAACCTCGGCTACGACAAGTTCCTGGGCGTGATGAAAGGTATCCTGACGCTTCGTGGCTTCCTTGATGGAAAGGCGAGCATCCTCTGAATTCAATCGAGAGCACAGACTTGCATGTCGTCACCCATGGCGTCGAGCCCGGCGTGGACTTCTCGTTCCGCTCGGCATTCCGCGGCATGTCTACGTGGCCCGCACAGGCAGGAAGTTGGGGCCTGGTGAACCTGCTCCAAATCGCCGGTCGCGCCAATCGTTCCGGCGAGTATCCAGACACCGAGGTGTCGGACTTCAGCCATGACGAGTCCGGTGGTCTTTCGCTGCATACGCAGGCCAAGGTCGCGCGCGGGGTCCTGGCAGACATCTTCAAAGACTGCGCCAAGCACGACCGGTTTCGACGTTTTGTGACCTCTATCGGAAACCCAGACTCGCAAGTCGTCATTTCGACCCGACTGACTTGGGTCTTGAACCTTTTGGCGGACCGGTCGAGTGTGCAGTATAAACCAAAAGCATGAGCACGAAACAGATTCTCATGGACGTAGCGGAAAAGTTGTCGCCGGACGCCTCGCTCGCTGATGCCATCTACGAGCTCGAATTCCGGCAGGCCGTCGAGGAGGGGATCGCTTCGCTCGATGCCGGCAAGCGCATCCCGCTTGAGGAAGCCCGTCAGCGCATCCCCCAATGGATTTCAAAGTACTCCTCTCCGAAGAGGCCTTGATTCCCCGCTTCTGGCACGGCGCGCGCGGTTTCCCGCACATCCCCAGAGGGCCAGTCCTATGACGGAGCCGATCCCTCTCTCCCTCCTGAACGACCACCTCTACTGTCCGCGGCGGGCGGCGTTGAAGCTGATCGAGGGCTGGCGCGAATCCAACGAGCACACGCTGCGCGGCGACATCGTGCACGAGCACACGGACCAGCGCGGCTACGAGGTGAGGCAGGGCGTGACGTTGTTGCGCGCCCTGCCGGTCTTCTCCGAACGGCTGGGCCTCAACGGCAAGTGCGACATTGTCGAGATGGAACCCGCGGGACACCCTTCGCGCGTGCAGCTCCAGCCCACATCCCTGTTCCCGGTCGAGTTCAAACTGGGCCGGCGGCGCCGGTGGGAGAACGACGACGCCCAACTCTGCGCCCAGGCGCTCTGCCTCGAGGAGATGTTCGGAATCCCGGTGCCGCGCGGTGCCGTCTTCCATGCGGACAGCAAACGCCGACGCGAGGTCGAGTTCACGCCGGAACTTCGGAGACTCACCGAGGAAGCGATCAGCGAACTCCACGCCCTGCTCACCGCGGGACCCGAACCGTCATTGCCGCCCGCTGTCTTGAAGAACGCCTGTGAGGAGTGCTCCCTCTACAAAGTCTGCCTCCCGCAAGTCACGTCGCAACCCGCCGCGCTGGCGCAGGCCAGTCGGGCTTTGTTTCAGACCTGAATCTCATGGCCGACATTCAACAGAACACCCTCTACCTCATCACGCGCGGCAGTTACCTGAGCCGCGATCATCTGACGCTGATCGCCGAAGTCCCGGTCTACCCGGCGGACCTGCCCGAGGAGGAGCGGTCGCGTGATAAGGCGACCGATTGGCGCAAGCTGTCGATCCCAATCCATCACCTCGAGTCGGTGTGCGTGTTCGGCGCCAGCGCCGTCAGCCCGCCGGCGCTGAATTTGTGCTGGGACCACGGCGTGGGGGTGAACTTCCTGACGGATCACGGCCATTTTCAAGCCCGGCTGACCGGCGTGGCCGATACCAGCGTCACCCTGCGCCGGACGCAGTTTCGGGCGGCGGACAGCCCGGCGAAGAGCGCGGCGATCGCCCGGCAAATCGTGGGTGGCAAGCTCCAGAACTCCCGCAACAGCCTCCTGCGCGCGGGGCGCGAAACGGACATCGAGGTCGAGCAGACGCGCTTGCAGGAGGTGGTCGATGGGCTCGCCCGCCAACTCCAGTGCCTGGGAGACCTCTCGCCGGCAACAAGCTCGCTCGATACCATCCGGGGCGCGGAGGGGATGGGATCGCAGCAGTACTTCTCGGTGTTCACCCTCCTGCTCAAACAACAACGGGACGCGTTCGCCTTCACCACGCGCAGCCGTCGCCCGCCCCGTGACCGCGTGAACTGCCTGCTGTCGTTCCTCTACGCCCTGGTCCGACACGATTGCGTGGCCGCATTGACAGCGGTCGGCCTGGACCCGTTCGTGGGCTTCCTGCATGCGGACCGCCCCAACCGCCCCTCGCTGGCGCTCGACCTCATGGAGGAGTTCCGTCCCTGGCTGGCCGACCGCCTGGCAGTCACCCTCATCAACCGACAGCAAGTCGGCCCCGGGGACTTCGTGGTCCGTGAAGGCGGCGCGGTCGAGTTCACGGAGGCCGGGCGTAAGCGCGTGATCAAGGCCTACCAGGAGCGGAAGCAGGAAAGCCTCAAACACCCCTTGCTCGGACAGAACCTCCGGGTGGCCCAAATGCCCTTTGTCCAGGCCCGCATCCTGGCCCGCCACCTGCGAGGCGACCTGCCCGACTACATTCCGCTTGTGCCAAAATAGCCGCAAACCGGCGAAACAGCAGGCAACACCCGGACCCAACCCAATCCACCCGCCATGCTGATCCTCGTCACCTACGACGTCTCGACTGTGGAAGCGGCCGGACGCCGCCGATTGCGGCGCGTTGCACGAGCATGCGAGGACTATGGCACGCGCGTCCAGAAGTCCGTCTTCGAGTGCCAGGTGGGCCAGAAAGAATGGGTGAGCCTGCGCGCACGCCTGCTGCTCGAGTACAAGGAGGAGGAAGACTCCCTGCGCTTCTACTTCCTGGATGCCTCCGCCGCCGCCCGCACCGAACATCACGGGGTGGCCAAGCCGGTGGACCTGACCGAACCGTTGATCTTGTGAACACCTTTCCGCGAACCCCCAGTGCCGGCTTGACCGCCCATGTTTCGCGCCGTGCGAAAAGCCGAGCAAAACAAATCCGTCTCGCCAGTTCTTTGACATATCAACCTCGGTCGATCGGATGTGGATTGGCAAGTTCGCGGAAGTGGGCTAGTAACGTCCTGCGGCCGAACCGGAAGGGCCGACCGCGGTCGCCCCGGTGTCCGCACCGGGGCGCGGATTGAAACAGCATCATGCTGATCATATCCTCGAGTGCTCAACCGTCGCCCCGGTGTCCGCACCGGGGCGCGGATTGAAACAAAATTCGCTGGCGCTGGTGGAGTCCGCAAGGTGCGTCGCCCCGGTGTCCGCACCGGGGCGCGGATTGAAACCCCGAGGACCTAGCATGAACACGAAACTGGAAATGTCGCCCCGGTGTCCGCACCGGGGCGCGGATTGAAACATCCCAGTCGCGTCCGATCATGCCGTAGAGCAGGGTCGCCCCGGTGTCCGCACCGGGGCGCGGATTGAAACACGTCGTCCGGTAGGCTATCCCAGACGCCGATGAGTCGCCCCGGTGTCCGCACCGGGGCGCGGATTGAAACTGGCGCCGCACGAACCACATTGGGACTTGGGGAAGTCGCCCCGGTGTCCGCACCGGGGCGCGGATTGAAACCCCAGCCCGGCCAGCATTTCCTCGATCAACTTGCGTCGCCCCGGTGTCCGCACCGGGGCGCGGATTGAAACGTCTCCTCGCTGCTCGAAGCCCGCCCGCCCGACGTCGCCCCGGTGTCCGCACCGGGGCGCGGATTGAAACACACGAGCGACTCCAGGATGGAGCCCAGCTGCGGGTCGCCCCGGTGTCCGCACCGGGGCGCGGATTGAAACTTCTGGTAACAAGGTAGAATTCACCACTGATGCAAGCGTCGCCCCGGTGTCCGCACCGGGGCGCGGATTGAAACCGGTGGCAGGACCAGATTAGCCTCGGACCAGGATGAGTCGCCCCGGTGTCCGCACCGGGGCGCGGATTGAAACTCGATGTGTCTGATCATCTCGCGTGTTTCATCCGCGTCGCCCCGGTGTCCGCACCGGGGCGCGGATTGAAACTGGGCCAGCTACGACATCATGTTCGGAGCCGCAGTCGTCGCCCCGGTGTCCGCACCGGGGCGCGGATTGAAACACTTGGATGTTGTCTCCGAATTCGATTCGCGAGCAGTCGCCCCGGTGTCCGCACCGGGGCGCGGATTGAAACCACTCATCCACGTTGATCATGGGGCGCGTGCGCGCGTCGCCCCGGTGTCCGCACCGGGGCGCGGATTGAAACTCGATGGAACAGGTATTGGTCGATGTTGCGTAAACGTCGCCCCGGTGTCCGCACCGGGGCGCGGATTGAAACAGAAGCGGACCGCAGTCCAGACGATTCTCGAGGCGTCGCCCCGGTGTCCGCACCGGGGCGCGGATTGAAACCTCTGGATGCCTGCTGATCCATCCGAGGCCATCTAGTCGCCCCGGTGTCCGCACCGGGGCGCGGATTGAAACAATCCAGATTCACCGCTACGGTGGCAATGGGATCGGTCGCCCCGGTGTCCGCACCGGGGCGCGGATTGAAACTGCTGATGGTCCATGACATACAGGTCGATGCGATTGGTCGCCCCGGTGTCCGCACCGGGGCGCGGATTGAAACGTCACGGTATAAACTTCGACCGCCGACGGGCGCAGGTCGCCCCGGTGTCCGCACCGGGGCGCGGATTGAAACAGAGTGATTCACTCCCGATCTGACCAGAGCCAGGAGTCGCCCCGGTGTCCGCACCGGGGCGCGGATTGAAACTGGCAGTGCGCGGAGTACACTCGGTCTGGGTGAGTGGTCGCCCCGGTGTCCGCACCGGGGCGCGGATTGAAACGACAGATGTCACGGTACTGACTTGGAAAACCCTTAGTCGCCCCGGTGTCCGCACCGGGGCGCGGATTGAAACTGCTCCTGCAGCCTGCATCCGAGAGCGAAGAATGGAGTCGCCCCGGTGTCCGCACCGGGGCGCGGATTGAAACCAATTTGATCCGAGAAACGACAACACCCTCGCAGCGTCGCCCCGGTGTCCGCACCGGGGCGCGGATTGAAACCGCACGATCAGCGACTTTGCCCAACGCACGAAATGTCGCCCCGGTGTCCGCACCGGGGCGCGGATTGAAACATGTTGCCGTCCCGGGCACACCGAACATCCGGGGTGGTCGCCCCGGTGTCCGCACCGGGGCGCGGATTGAAACATCCAGGCCATTTGAGCCCACGTAGCGTCTTTCGGTCGCCCCGGTGTCCGCACCGGGGCGCGGATTGAAACGGTCGAGGGCGTGACGTGCGCAGCACCACGCCGAAGTCGCCCCGGTGTCCGCACCGGGGCGCGGATTGAAACTTTCCAGTAGTTCCCGGTGCAGTCGTACCGAACCCGTCGCCCCGGTGTCCGCACCGGGGCGCGGATTGAAACCGATTTTGGGTCGGCGCTGGTGACGGAGCGACTGGTGTCGCCCCGGTGTCCGCACCGGGGCGCGGATTGAAACATACCTGCGTTGCAGGCATCGGCGCTTTGAACGCGTCGCCCCGGTGTCCGCACCGGGGCGCGGATTGAAACGGATGGTCGGTCACGCGCGCGCGCGCGTAGGATTGCGCGCGTCGCCCCGGTGTCCGCACCGGGGCGCGGATTGAAACGTCTTGAATACGGTGGCCTTTAGCGTTGCGTAGAGGTCGCCCCGGTGTCCGCACCGGGGCGCGGATTGAAACAGCGGAAGTCCAAGGCCTGTTAACGCAGCCTCGAGTCGCCCCGGTGTCCGCACCGGGGCGCGGATTGAAACCGGTTGCCTCGGGGTACGGGGCGATACGCAGCGGCGTCGCCCCGGTGTCCGCACCGGGGCGCGGATTGAAACGTGTGAAGACCCAGACACAAGCGACCGGCACGCCGGTCGCCCCGGTGTCCGCACCGGGGCGCGGATTGAAACACCGTAGCGGCGAATGCGGATTGGCGGTGTACAAGTCGCCCCGGTGTCCGCACCGGGGCGCGGATTGAAACACCTGCACAGAGTGCCGGGTTATCCGGAAGGTGGGTCGCCCCGGTGTCCGCACCGGGGCGCGGATTGAAACTCGGCGAACCGAGACAGGAGATCACCGAGCCGGAGTCGCCCCGGTGTCCGCACCGGGGCGCGGATTGAAACGTGTTTACGTTTGCCGACCTGTGGACGGGTCAGGGTCGCCCCGGTGTCCGCACCGGGGCGCGGATTGAAACAACGAGGCCCGAGGAGCTGGAATGACGTTTCGCGGTCGCCCCGGTGTCCGCACCGGGGCGCGGATTGAAACCCACCCGCGCAGTCGCGCGCCTGCTGGCGCGCCGTCGCCCCGGTGTCCGCACCGGGGCGCGGATTGAAACGCGCAACGCTCTCCAAGTCCACTCCCTCGTCGGGAGTCGCCCCGGTGTCCGCACCGGGGCGCGGATTGAAACGTCACGATATAGTCTTTGGCGTGCCCGTCGGCGGGTCGCCCCGGTGTCCGCACCGGGGCGCGGATTGAAACTACTGAGTAATCGGGACGGCCGCGCGTGTCGCGGGTCGCCCCGGTGTCCGCACCGGGGCGCGGATTGAAACGCAACTACCTCTTGCAGGTTCCAGCATGTTAGCGTCGCCCCGGTGTCCGCACCGGGGCGCGGATTGAAACTTCCCAAATGCCCGCGACCCTCGCAACCAAAGTCGGTCGCCCCGGTGTCCGCACCGGGGCGCGGATTGAAACATTCCAACCATACGACGGACCGTCGGAATGCTGGGTCGCCCCGGTGTCCGCACCGGGGCGCGGATTGAAACCTATGTGGATCGAATCCCATCAGGCCCTTCGCGCGTCGCCCCGGTGTCCGCACCGGGGCGCGGATTGAAACAATCCTTCGGCACATTGCAGGGCCTAATGGCTCGGTCGCCCCGGTGTCCGCACCGGGGCGCGGATTGAAACCTGGTCGATGATAACGAAGTCGATCTGCATCGGAGTAGGTCGCCCCGGTGTCCGCACCGGGGCGCGGATTGAAACCACGGTGCCGGCCATTTTGGCGACCAGCATTTCGAGTCGCCCCGGTGTCCGCACCGGGGCGCGGATTGAAACCGGAAATTCGCGATGTAATCGGTGATCTGCTTCCCGGTCGCCCCGGTGTCCGCACCGGGGCGCGGATTGAAACCCTCAAGTTCGCCCGCTAGCCCGCTACCGTGAACTGCTTTCGGGATTGGAAATTACATCCACCCAGCTATCGTAAACCCATGAGCGTCACGACACAGACCCTCATCGAGGAAATCAAGACCGCCCCGGAGAGCGTGCAGCGGGAGGTGTTTGACTTCCTGGTCTTCCTCAAAGCGCGCCTCAACGCGCAAGGCGAAGGAGCGGAAAACCTTCTGCCCTGGCGCAAAGTGCCTGGGCCGCCGACTGGAACACCCCGGAGGAGGATGAGGCATGGCGCGATTTGTAAGCGGCGACGTGGTTGTCGTGCCGTTCCCGTTCGCCGACCTCGCCAGCGCCAACGTTCGGCCGGCTCTCGTACTCGCCGCCGTGACGCGGGGTGACCTGATCCTTTGCCAGATAACCAGTCAGGCTGCCGGTCATTCCGAAGCCGTGCCAATTCTGCTGACCGATTTCGAGACGGGCGGCGGCTTGCGGCGCGCCAGCTTCGCGTTGCCCCATCGGGTGGTGACTGCCAATGAGGGTTGCGTCCGTCGGGCCGTCGGGCGGCTGAAACCTGAGAAACTCACTCACGTCCAGGGTCGATTCTTACAATTGACAATGGATGGCGGTTATGTGTCGCCTCGATGGCTGTCTGTAATGGGTGCCCGGTGTGTCCAGTCGCAAGGAATCGCGCAATGTCCGTCATCGGCTGTCCGCGGCACGTGCGCGGGACCGGCGAGGATGCACACTAACCGATTCTCTTGAGCCACCGAGAACCGGACTCGAAAAGCGGATCGGAGGTGATGCATTGCTCAGAGGGCAATGGCCAGTTTGGGCAAGCTCGGATCGTTGTTTGCCGGCGGGTTCGAGATGGCTGGTCGCGGTTCCGTTGTCCGGGGGGACATCGCACCGGATGCGAATGGGCTGAGCGCGGTGTCAGGTCGTAGGCGACACTGCAGACGGCCATCTGTGTTCCGCCCTGAATCGGTGTGGGGACTCTCTGTGCATTGGATCAGTGAGGGTCTCCACACAGATTCAGGTCGGAACACGGATGGAGAAGGAGAGAGGCGGTGTAAAGTGGTTTGCCGGCGGGTTCGAGATGGCGGGTCGCGGTTCCGTTGTCCGGGGGGACATCGCACCGGATGCGAATGGGCTGAGCGCGGTGTCAGGTCGTAGGCGACACTGCAGACGGCCATCTGTGTTCCGCCCTGAATCGGTGTGGGGACTCTCTGTGCATAGGATCAGTGAGGGTCTCCACACAGATTCAGGTCGGAACACGGATGGAGAGGGAGAGAGGCGGTGTAAAGTGGTTTGCCGGCGGGTTCGAGATGGCTGGTCGCGGTTCCGTTGTCCGGGGGTACATCGCACCGGATGCGAATGGGCTGAGCGCGGTGTCAGGTTGTAGCCGACACTGCAGACGGCCATCTGTGTTCCGCCCTGAATCGGTGTGGGGACTCTCTGTGCATAGGATCAGTGAGGGTCTCCACACAGATTCAGGTCGGAACACGGATGGAGAGGGAGAGAGGCGGTGTAAAGTGGTTTGCCGGCGGGTTCGAGATGGCTGGTCGCGGTTCCGTTGTCCGGGGGTACATCGCACCGGATGCGAATGGGCTGAGCGCGGTGTCAGGTTGTAGCCGACACTGCAGACGGCCATCTGTGTTCCGCCCTGAATCGGTGTGGGGACTCTCTGTGCATAGGATCAGTGAGGGTCTCCACACAGATTCAGGTCGGAACACGGATGGAGAAGGAGAGAGGCGGTGTGTCGGCCCCCCGCGGGTGTGTTCTGAGGATCGAGTCCGTTGCATTTCCTTGTGGCCGGTTCCACCTGGTCCGATGCTGGTCGCCTCGGCATCAGATTCCCGGACTGGGCCGGCTTGCCACCGCGCCATCCAGAAGGCACGATCCCGCGGATGAACCTCCGCGTGTTGTGGCTCGGAACGATGATTGTCCTGCCAGCGCTCTCAGGAACTCCGGCACCCTCGCAGGTCATAACATTCGACGCGCGGTCCTATCTGCACACCGATGTCCGAGATCCGGCGCAGGCCCGCCGCGCGTGGGATGCCCTTCATCTTCTCGCCGCCCTGCAGGGTCTGGCCAATCGCGACGCGCCACGTTTCTACGTCCTCTTCGCGCAGGGCTTTCAAGTTGCTACAGATCAATTCTGGCTTGACTGGTTTCGCAAGGAGGACGGCTGGCTGAGAACCACTCAACTCGAACCCGTTGCCGACATCGATGGTGCGCTGGCCGCCATGAGATCGCACTACACCGGGCTGGTGGTCTACGATCCGAATGTGCCGGCCACCGCATGCGTTGCGTCGACCGCGGCCGGGTGCGAGCGCCTCCTGCCGGTGCGTTACGATCCGTCACCCGACTCGCTCTTTACCCGCTGCGTCCGCACATTGAATCTGCCGATTGGCCTCTGGCTGGTCCATCCCGACGGCTCGAGCAAGTTCACCGGCACGGGTCAGATCCCGGACTCGACCAAGCCGTCATCGGGAAGCGCGAAGATCGACGCGTACCGCTGGGCCGCGGCGCGTTACCTCCAGACGGGCCGATGCGATCCGCACTTTGCGGCGTATTACATGGATGCCGACTGGCTGCGGCGCCCCGGCAATGCGCCCGCGGACAACCACACCCTGCCCAACCACGACTATTTCATTGCCGGTCGCGCCTTCTTCTTCGATCTCTCGCCGTGGGGCGACGAGGCCCCTGTTGATGATCCCGGACAATCGGTGGGGCTTGATCGCCGGATGCTTCTTGACCTCCTGCGCGCATTCCACGACGGCACCTCAGCCGGCATCACCAAGATCGGCGGCTTTCCTCCCTGGCCTTTCAAGTACACGACCCACGGCGGAGCCGGCCGACACAAACCCGTCCCCACCGAATGGGAGTTCACGCGATTGATTTCCCAGTTCAACGCCTACCATGAGGCCGACGCCGCCGGCCACGGCGCGATGGCGAATGCATCTTTCTTTGCGCATTACCCGCTGACCCCTCCGTGCCGCCAGCCCAATCCCATTCCATCACGCGCCCAGTGGCAGGTTCGAGGCTATGTGACCTCCGACGGGCGGGTCGCGTCGAGGTTTTTCGTCGGGCACTACGTCGGCGACTACGATGCCCCATCGTGGCTCTACAAAGCCGTGCCCGCATTTTTTCGAGACCCCGATCGAGGGCGGGTGCCCCTGGGCTGGGCTTTCGATCCCAATCTGGCCGATCGCGCGCCGCAGGCGTTGGTCTATGCCTATCGCCATGCCACAACCAATGACTTCTTCATCGCAGGCGACTCCGGCGCCGGGTATCTCAACCCACGCGCCCTCACGGTGCGTCCCGACTCCGGTTTGCCCTCGGGTCTGGCCGCCTGGGAAGCGCACTGCCAACGCGCCTACAAAGACTGGGGAATGACCATCACCGGTTTCGCGCTCGATGGATCGGCCGGCGCGTCCACCTCGACGGAGTTCCTGGCTTACAAATCCTTCAGCCCCGATGGCATCGGCACTCATTTCGAGCCTCAGCCGCGCCTGATCGCCGGAATCCCGACCTGTCCGGAGAAGGATCTTCCGGACGGCGCGGCCGAAGCCGCCGCCCTGATCGCCCGGCGCGCGGAAGCTCGCGGTGCGGGTCCGGGATTCCTCTGGGCGCGGAGCATTCTGAAACCGCCGCGGTGGTATGCTGAGGTGTCGGCGCTGCTACGGGAGCGGCATCCGCACCTGGCAATCGAGGTCGTCGATCCCTATACGTTTTTCGGGCTGATCCGACTGGCCTGCGACCCCGGCGGCGCGGGCGGCAGCCCGGGCTACTGAGGGAGAGTCTTGATGAAGCTGTCGGCCTCGGCGATGCTGGCATTAATCCGGGCAATCAACTCCTCGATCTGCCCCTGGATGGCCGACGCCTCACCCTTGAGCGATCCGATCGCAGCCGCATTGAGGTTGTGTTTGAGGTAGAGCACGTGGTCGTTGAGCTGGGTAAGAACGGGCTTCATCGACTCCTCCGAGGCGTGCACCGATCGTGAGAGCTGGCCGAAACGGTCCTTGGTCTCCTGCAACTGCCGCCGGCTGTTCTCCGCAAATGTCGGATTGCTGAACTGCCCGAGTTCCTTCTCCCATTCGCTGAACATGGACTTGGCAATGCCCTCCATGTTCTCGATGCGCTTGCGAACTTCCTTGGCTTGGGCGGCTCTGTAGCAGAATTTGTGGGTGAGAGAGGGAACGTTCGCGGATCTCGGTAGGGCCGGCGGCATCCCCCGATGGGGCCCCAATCGCACGCTGCGGGCCGCGACCGAGGTTGCGCTGCGCTCCGGCCCGCAGCGGCTCTACCCCCATCGGGGAGTGCCGCCTCGCCGCTCTGAACCAAGGGGCAGCCGCGGCGTGGGGTGTGGGAGGAGGGTCATCACGACAGGGTTGTGTGTGGCGTCGGATCAACGGCTTCCGTGCGAGCCAACTGGGGCGCTGCCCCAGACCCCGCCCCACCTCCACCTCCTTGAGCGTCTGGGGTAGCGTTTCTTCACGGGTTTCCCCAAGCCCTGGAGCCGGCTTCTCATGCACAACACCTTCGTTACGAGGATACTTGAGTGGATGGTCAGCCATGGGCCACACGGGCGGGCCCCGGGTGCTGCCAGGACGGCCACGTGCATGGCAGGAGGGACCGGAGCGCCAGATTTCGGACTGGTTCCTGCGCATTCCGGACCAACAACTTCCGCCAGCCCACACAAACTTCTCGGATGAGGCTGGGAGGAATGTTCGCTCGAGGATCGACGGGCGCAAAAGTGAATAGCTGATCTCTGAAGATTCGGGTAGTTTGCGGTTGTATAGAAACAACAAACCCCAAACCAGGAGACCAGCTATTCAACTGCACGTTAAGACCATCCTCAACCGGATTCAACGTTTCAC
>MWFF01000095.1 GCA_002071485.1 Verrucomicrobia bacterium ADurb.Bin006
ATCGATGGCGCGCAAAGGGATGCGAGCCCCTTCGTAGGGGCTGTCCGGACGCCGCAAGGCGACGACCAGTCCGCGTCCCAGCTCCGGGCGATCGAGTTGATAAGCCATCCACTGATCGCGCGCTTGCGAGTAGGTGGTCAGCGGATAGTAATCGCCGTAGTAGAAATCACGCAGACCCAGGTATTGGACCAGCGTCGCCCGCGCCCAATCGAACGGGAAGTCCGCTGGAATCCGCTCCCCCGGCCCGTCGCCCGTGTGCCACCAATTGAGACAGAGGGCGCTGCACATGCTGCTCCGAAACTCGTAGTCGTCGCCGGGACGGTCCTGGCTGGTCGCACTGAGCGGCGCCCAAGCGAGCAATCCGTACGTGTGGCATTGGTGCGCGATCGCATCGCGCGGTCCGTCGCTGCGCCAGAAAGGCGTGGCGCGCCCGAGCGTTTCGAGGTCGATCCGGCGTCCGCCGCTGGCGCAATTGTCGATCATCAGCCCGGGGCGGCCGGCCAGCAGGCCGTCCCAGAACGCGTAGAGGCCCTCGATGTATCGGATTTCGCTCATCCCCTGCCGGTCGGGCGCGTCCGCTTTCTGCCAAAACGGCAGCGGGTCCATGTTGAAATCCTGCCGATAACAGCCCAGCCCGAATTCGTCCACCTTGCTCAGAATGAAATCGGTGAGAAATTGCCTGGCCTCAGGAATCCCGAGGTTAAACAGCAGGTTGTCGCCGCCCACATCCAGAAGCCAGTCACCCCGCTCCGCGTGCCAGGGCGTTCCCTTGAACACCCGCTCCGGCTCGAACCACAACATGAGTTCGCGCCGATCTTTTCTCAGCGCGTCGCTCAGCGGCTTGAATCCGTTCGGATAGAGATCGCGTTTCACTTGCCAGCGGCCGACGTTGACCGGCCAGCCGCCGGTGCCGTACCACTCGGCATCGATCCAGTAGTACGCCACGGGCAGATCGTGCCGGATTATCTTGGCGATGTTGTCGAGATGGACCTCGGCGCGCGTGCCGCCCCAGTTGCCAGAGGTGATGGGGGCCACGAGCGGCTTGCCGTCAAGGTGCGGACGGTGGTGCGCCAACACGAATTGGCGCCAGAGATTCTGCCCGCGCCACCGGTCTCCCGTGTAAAAGACCAGCGCCAGGCTCGGCGTGCGAATCTCCTCGCCCGGACGCAGCCGCAGACGGGTCTGCGCCAGGCCGGCACGCATGGTAACCTGGCCGCGCACGCCGCACACGAAGTCCGCGGCCCATTCACCGCTCCACCCGATCGCCGCCACCACGCCCCCGTCCGCTCCCTCGACATTGAAGAACGGCATCACCTGGCTTGACGACCGACCGCCGCCGGGCTGCAGATGAAGCTTCACGCCCGGTTTCAGAACGGTCTCCGCCGGCGCAAAGTCGTCGAATGAAGCCACCGCGCCTTTGGCCCAATGCAGCTTGGCCTGGCCCGACACGGACACAGGCAGAACCTCATCGAGGATTTGGATCGCTTCGAGGATCGGCGTGTCGCTCGAACCGGTGTTCTTGAGGCGCGCCACCCACTCGACCGCGGGCCAGTCCGCAAAAAGCGCCGCGTCGATGCGGATTTCGAGTCCAGTGGCCGGATCGCGCCGGACGATCGTCCGGTCGAGACGCTGCGGGCGGCTCGATGATTCCTCGACCGCGCGCGGCCATTGCGGCAGCAAACCCGCGCTGTTTATGCCGCCGTAGACGAAGGAGACCGCGAATGGGTTGGCACCCACCGCATCCGCCCACGGCAGATCCTGCAAACGAACCCGGCTGCCGTCTTCGAGGGTCACGACGGCCTCAGCCCACAATGCCTGATCCCAGCCCCGCCCATCGCCGCCGTCCTTGACGCGAATTTCGAACTCGGACGCCCCCTCGAGCGGGATGTCGATGGCGCGGGGCCCATCCTTGCGCCGCATCACGGGCGACGCGAAAACCTCCGTCCCCTTCACCAGCACATGGAAAGTGACTGAACCGGCGCCCATCGCCTCGCCGCGCTGGGTGTCGTCGTTGTTCTCGAGCCCCACATCCGCGGTGAACCTCTGCGCCGGGCGCCCCAAACGCACGCGCAGATGCTTGGTGGCGTTGAACGCGATGCCGTGCGTGTAGACCTTCTCGCCCAGTTGATAGGCAGTGCCCCGCCACGATCGACCGCGGGTCATCGAGTCGGCGACGTCCTCATAAGCAAACTCGATCGACGCCGGCGCCGCGGAGGCCTCGCCGGCCGCCGTCAACCGGTCGATCCAAAGACGGCACGCGGCCATCTCCTCCTGGGTCGGCATCACGGCCTGCAATCGCGCCATGCCCAATGCCAGAGCGAGACCGATCCAGACAACTCGCAATGTCTTCATGTTCACCAATCAAAGACCCTACGAGCGCCAATACTCGCGCGGGTCGACAATCCGCCCTTCAATCGCGCTGGCGGCGACGGTGGCCGGCGAAGCCAGGAAGACCTGGCTCTCCTTGTGGCCCATGCGCCCGGGAAAATTGCGATTGGTGGCGCTGATGCATTTGAGCGGCGCGTTCATGCGCCCGAAGGTATCGACCGGGCCGCCCAGGCAGGCGGCGCATCCGGCGTTCTCGGTCATCTGCACCCCGGCATCGAGCAACAGGTCCCAGATGCTTCGCCCGCCCCAGTAGGTCTCCTGCAGGTCGCGCACCACACCCGGAGTCGCCGGCACGCCGAAGGTGTCGATGCTCACCCGCCGTCCGCGAACCACGCGGGCGAACGCGACGAAATCGCTCGCCTTTCCGCCCGTGCAGGAGCCGATGTAGGCGCGATCGAGCCGGATGTGGCCCAGTTCCTTAGCCGCCTTGCGCCGGCCCGGATCCGGCGGACACGCCACGGTCGGCTCGATCTTGGACAAATCGAGTGTGGTCTCGAAGACAAACTGCTGATCCGTATCCGCCTCGACCGGCTCATAGGCCGCCTTGGTTCCGTTGAGACGCGTCCGAGCCTCGACATACTCGGCCGTCCGACTGTCAAAGGGGAAGATGCCGTTCTTGCCACCGGCTTCGATGGCCATATTGGCGATCGTCATGCGATCGTCCATGGCCAGCGTCGCCACTCCCGGCCCGTCGAACTGCAGCGCCCGGTAGGTGGCGCCGTCCGAACCGATCTGGCCGATCAGATGCAGGATGATGTCCTTGGCCATCACGCCCGGCTCGAGCTGGCCTTCAAGCCTGAACCGCATGGTCTCGGGCACCTTGAGCAACAGCCGGCCCGTGCCCAAAATGAACCCCGCGTCGGTGTTCCCGATCCCCGTGGCGAACTGGTTGAACGCGCCCGCCATGCACGTGTGCGAGTCGGTGCCAAACAGGACTTCGCCCGGACGCGTGTGGCCTTTCTCGGCCAGTGCGGTGTGGCACACCCCCGCATAGCGGCGTCCGTACTGCCGCTTGAGAACGCCCCGGCTCGGATCGAACTTCCAGGCGCCTTGGGGATCGTCGATGACGTCGTAAAAGTAGGTGATCCCCTGCTCCTTCACGAACTCTCGGAGGATGTCGACGTTGCGGTTCGATTTCGAGTCAGCCGTGAAGATGTAATGGTCGGGAATGATCACAACGCCGCGCCGATCCCAGACCTTCGCATCGGCCCCAAACTCGCGCTTGAACACGCCGATCGTTCCGGGCCCGCACACGTCGTGTGTCATCAGAATGTCGGCCTTCACCCAGACGTTCTCGCCCGCCTGAACCTGCGCCTTGCCGGCCGCCCGCGCCAGAATCTTCTCAGTCAACGTCATAACACGAACCTGAATTGTATCGGACCGGCGCTCAGCGCGCAACTCGGGAACCGCAGCCCACAGAAAAGGCGTGCAGAAACCGGTCGAGTCACCCCATGCTGTGTCCATGAAACTTCACCCCATCCATTGGCTCAGCCTCGCGCTCACCGGCCTCCTCGCCATCCCGGCTGCCGCCGGAGAACCGGCTGCCCGCGCCCAGGAACTCTGCGTCATGACGTTCAACCTCCGCTATGCCAGCGCCACACCCCCCAACGCCTGGCCTCAGCGCCGTCCGGTCATGAAAGCATGCATCGAACAGTCCGCCCCCGATGTCATCGGCACGCAAGAGGGGGTCTACCACCAACTCAAGGACCTCGCCGCCGATCTGCCGGCCTACGCCTGGATCGGCACCGGACGCGACGGCGGCAGCCGCGGCGAGTTCATGGCCGTGTTCTATCGCAAAGAGCGATTGGAACCGATCGAGTTCGATCATTTCTGGCTCTCCGACACCCCGGATGTGATCGGTTCGAGCACATGGGGTAACACCAACCGCCGCATGGTGACTTGGGTCCGATTTCGCGACCTGGCGTCGGGACGCGAGTTCTACTTCTGGAACACGCACCTTGACCACGCCCTCCAGCCGGCGCGCGAGAAAGGCGCGGCCTTGATTCGGCAGCGCATCGACGATCTCAAGACCAAATTGCCCATCCTGCTGGTCGGAGATTTCAATGCGCAGGCGGGTGTGAACAAGGCCTACGACATCCTCGTCAAAGAAGCGGGCCTGGAAGACACATGGCTGCTGGCCGCCGAACGCCGCAATGACGGCATCAACACGTTCCACTCCTTCACCGGCCCCCGCCAGGGAGACGTCCGTATCGACTGGATCCTGGGGCGCGGCATCGAGCGCGTTCGGGCCAGTGAAATCGTCACGTTCTCCCAAGACGGACAATACCCGAGCGACCACTTCCCGGTGGTCGCGTGGCTGACCCTCGAATCTTGAAGCCAAATCCCAAACCGCGCGTCGCCCTGGCAGTCGTCAGCCTCGTCCTCGGGATTGTCTCGGTCCTCTTCTGCATCGGCATCCTGACCGGCATTCCGGCGATCATCACCGGTCATGTGGTCCGGCGAAAGGTCAGGGTGAATCCGATCGGTTACCGCGGCGCGCGGTTGGGGATGGCCGGCCTTGTCTTGGGGTACTTGAGCCTGCTGCAGACGTTCCTGCTCGTCATTGCCCTGCAGCCCGCTTTGGGAAAGGCCAAGTTGCAGATGGAATACTTTCAGTGCGCCAACAACCTGCGACAGATCGGCATGGCCGTCCAAATCTATGCCACGGTCAATGACGGCGTCTTCCCCCAAACCGCGGATCAGTTCGGGCCGCACATGGGATTCTCAAGATTCCTGATCTGCCCCGCCGATGCCGGTTTCAGGAACCGGAAGATCGACTCGAAGGATTTCAGCCAGACAAGCTACATCTTCACACTCGGTGGCGCCTCGGCGGCCACGCTCGCCGAGGTCATCGCCCGATGCCCGTTCCACAACATGACGCTGACCGCCGATGGCGCCGTTCATCGGCCCGACGAACCCCCGCAGCCTTGAACCCTGGACGGTGGTAAACCGCCGCGCTTCTCGCGGCGCGCATACGCGTCAACCTAAGGCAACCACGACATCGCTGCTCCCAGAAAAAGCGCGGTAGATCTTATGAGGTTGACGCGTGTGCGCGCCCTCGGGAGCGGTCCTGGATCCAGACAATCACGGTCATCAATCAGGGCCTCGGGTAACTCGGCCCTCCGAGACGTCTCGCGAGGTTCGAGGCGGGGCACTGAAAGCGAGCCGCGCCTGACCCAGGCTGGAGACGGGACGCGCCTCAAGCCGGCGCTCCGACGCGCTCACTCGAACCTGCGGACCACTTCGGCACTGCGGAGGCAGGCGAGAAGGTCCCGAACCGCCAGCTTCTGACCAGGCAGCACAAGGTCGGGCGCCACCTCGGCCAACGGCTCGAGAACAAACCGACGCCGGCATGCGCGCGGATGAGGCAGGACCAACCTGGGTGTCGCCCGCGTCTCCTCGCCAAAGGCAATCAAATCCAAATCCAACGGTCTCGGTTCGTTGAGGACCGCCTTGGGCCGGCGTCCGAACGCACGTTCGATTGCCTGGAGCGTGTCGAGAAGAGTCTCCGGCGTCTCCTCGAGCCGGGGAACGAGCATCGCCACGGCGTTGATGAACGAGGGCGATCCGGGCGGACAATCCACGGGGAACGATCGCCACAGCGACGAGCATCGCGGGGGATCGACGGAGAAAGCAGCGAGACGCCGCATTGCGGCCCGCAGAATCCGGGGTGGATCGCCTTGATTGGATCCAAGGGCGACAAAAGCGGCAACCCGGCGGACGCGAGAATCTTCGACTGGCGAAATGTGTTGTAGACAGCCCAAGTTCTTGTGATGCGTCAAAGAGGGGCAAGGATTCGTGCATTCCCGAATCTCAACGACCAGTCGGCTCGAGTCACGTTCCGCATCCGGTCAAGTCCCGCCTCCTCGCGGAGCGTTATCAGCACAAACCCAGGACGTCCTGCATCGTGTAGATGCCTGGGGGCTGCTGCAAAACCCAACCGGCTGCACGAATCGCCCCGTTGGCAAAGGTCTCCCGGCTCGAGGCCTTGTGCGTCAACTCGACCCTTTCGCCGTCGGCCGCGAAGATCACGGTGTGCTCTCCAACGACGTCGCCCCCACGGAGGGCGTGGATGCCGATTTCGTCGGTCGTGCGCTCGCCGGTGAGCCCCTGTCGACCGTGTCGCATGGCCTGAGAATGCTCGAGGCCCCGGACATCGGCCAGAATGCCCGCCAAGGTGGCGGCTGTGCCGCTGGGGGCATCGCGTTTGAGGCGATGATGCATTTCCACGATCTCGAGGTCGAAGTCCGGACCGAGGATTTCGGCCGCCTTGCGTGTCAGCCAAAACAAGGTGTTGACGCCCATCGAGAAATTCGAGGCCCAGACCATCGGAATCCGCCGCTTCGCCCCTTCGATCGACGCCCGTTCGTCCAGGCTGTGTCCGGTCGTGCCGATGACCAGGGCCTTGCCGTATTCGACGCACGCCGCAACCACGCCCGGCGTCGCGCTGGCCAAACTGAAATCGATCACGGCGTCCGCATTCCCGAGAGCGGCCCGCAGGTCGTCCCCCTGATCGATCTGGCCGACGACCTGGACCGCTGGATTTCGTGCGGCACAGGCGAGGAGCATCTGCCCCATGCGGCCCTTGCATCCGACAATGACGATGCGAGTCATAACCGATCAGCCTTTCTTCAGCACTCCGCACGCGACCAGAGTCGCCTTGAGCTTCGCCCGGCTGGCCGGGGCAAGCGTGACCAACGGCAGACGCACGTCCTCCTCGATCCATCTCAGCATCGCCATCGCCGCTTTCACGGGGGCCGGATTGGTCTCGATGAACAGGTCCTTGAACAGTGCATAGTACTTGGCATGCAGCTTCAGCGCCTGCCCCGGCTTCCCCGTCCTAAACGCCCGGACGAGATTGGACACCGGGCGCGGGATGATGTTCGACGCCACACTCACGACGCCGTTGGCTCCCGCGGCCAGGAACGGCAACGTGAGGGCGTCGTCGCCGCTCAGAATCGTGAACGACGGCTTCAATGCGGCGCGCAACTGGCTGACGCGGTCGACGTTGCCCCCGGCTTCCTTGATGCCAACGATGTTGGGGCAGCGATCGGCCAATCGCCGCACCGTGTCGACCGCGATTTCGACGCCGCATCGGCCCGGGATGCTGTAGAGGATTATGGGGAGCTTCGTTGCGCTGGCAATCGCGCGGAAGTGCTCGAAAAGGCCCTGTTGGGTCGGGCGATTGTAGTAGGGGGCGACCTGCAGAGAACCGTCCGCGCCGGCCTCCTCGGCCGCGCGCGTAAGGTAAATGGCTTCCTTGGTCGAGTTGCCTCCCGTGCCAGCGAGCACCTTGAGTTTCCCGCGCGAGAGGGCAACGGACATCTTGACGATTTCGATGTGCTCGTCGAAATCGACCGTGGGCGATTCGCCCGTTGTTCCGACCGGGACAATCCCGTCCACCCCTCCGCGCGCCTGGGCGCGAATGATCCACTCGAGAGCCGCCGCGTCGACCTTCCCGGCTCTGAAGGGGGTCACCAGGGCCGTGTACGTTCCTGCAAAAGGCAAACGATCAGTCATAGCGACTTAAAGGTGTGAGATTGCCCGCATCTTGGCCAGCCTGAATACAGGGCCGATCGCCTACTTCTCGGCCGACGTCGTGCGTCCTTGATCGACCAGCAGCTTCTGCAGGTCCGCCGACAACCCCGCCACTCGCACCGATCCAAACCAGGCGTTGTTTGGTCAATTCCGCTCGATGCAGGCGTAGGCATTGTGGCTGTGAATGCTCTCGAAATTCTCCGCCTCGACCTTGTACCAGGTTACCTTCGGATGCGCGTTCAACCGCAGCGCGACGTTGCGCACCAGGTCCTCGACAAACACGGGGTTCTCGTACGCCCGCTCGGTCACCGATTTCTCGTCCTGGCGCTTGAGCAGCGAGAACAGCTCGCTGCTGGCCGAACTCTCGACCATCGCAATCACATCCTCGATCCACACGATGCCATTGGAACGGAGCTGCACCGTCACGCGGCCCCGCTGATTGTGGGCGCCGTGGCGGCTGATCGCCTTCGAGCAGGGACAGAGCGTCGTGACTCCGGTGATCACGGTGAGGACGAAGTCGATCGACTCGCCGATTGCAGCCGCGTTGAAACGCGCCGTGTAATCCATCAGGCCCATCATCCTCGTGACAGGGGCCCGCTTCTCGAGGAAGTAGGGAAACTCCAACTCGATGTGAGCGCTCGCGGCGTGCAGCTTGCGCTGCATGGCGCGCAGGATGTCCGGAATGTTCTCGACATGCACCATGCTGCCGTGCGCGTTGAGGACCTCGATGAACCGGCTCATGTGGGTCCCCTTGAACTCTTGGGGCAAGTCCACGTACATCCCGATCGTGGCAACGGTGTTCTGCACGGTGTGCGCCTTGTCGCGCACCTGGATCGGAAAACGCAACCCCCGCACACCCACCTTGTCGATCCGCAACTTGCGATGGTCCCGCTCGCTCTGCTTGTCGAGCAGTGGAGCGGGCGGAGAATCGCTTTCCGCCGTTGTTCGGATGCTGGTCTGAGCATGCCTTTTCATCAATGCGCCGGAACGTAGCAGATGGCGCCCCTCCTGCCAAAGGCATTCTGGCCCGGATCAGATTCAGCGCGCAGCCTGTGATCGATCCGGGCCAGGCGTATTCCGTTTTTGACGTCGGGACGCAATCCGGCGAGGATGGGGTCCCATGAACTGGCTGCTGCGTTGCGTCTGTGGCGTCGCCCTGGCCGGCCTGGCCGGCGGGCACATCGCCGCCGAAACGGCGTCCACCTTCACGGTCGCCACCTACAATCTCGAGAACTACGTGGACGTGGACGGCGGGGGTCGCGTGGCCAAGCCGGCGGAAGCCAGGGCGAAAATCCGCGAGAGCATCCGCGCCATGAAACCCGACGTGCTGGCCGTGCAGGAAATCGGCACGACCAACACCCTGCTGGAGCTGCGCGCTTCACTCAAGGTCGAGGGCCTCGATTTCCCTCATTGGGAATATGTCCGCGGATCGGATACCAACATCGCCATCGGGCTGTTGAGCCGCTACCCAATCGCAGCCCGCCGCCCGCACCCGCGAGAGAGTTTCCTGCTCCTGGGCCGACGCCACCGGGTCAGCCGGGGGTTTCTCGAAGTCGATATCCAGGTCACCCCGCGCTACAGCTTCACACTCTTCAACGCCCATTTGAAATCGCGTCGCCCGATCCCGAACGCGGACCAGGCGGAACTGCGCGCCCAGGAGGCCATCCTGCTGCGCAAGCACGTGGATGCGCTGCTCGAGGCGCGCCCGAAGGCGAACCTGGTGGTGCTCGGAGACTTCAACGACACGAAGGACTCCGTGACGCTCCAGACGCTCCTGGGCAAACGGCCGCGCGCGTTGGTGGACACGCGCCCCGCGGAACGCAACGGCGACAATGCTCCCAGCCCCAACCCGCGGTGGGATGCGCGACACATCACCTGGACCCATTTCTACGGAACGGCCGACAGCTACGACCGCGTCGATTACATCCTGATCAGCTCCGCGATGGCGCGCGAGTGGGATCGGGCGGGCTCCTATGTGCTCGCACTTCCCAACTGGGGCGTCGCCTCCGACCACCGGCCTGTCATCGCACGCTTCCACGCCGAAGATCGCTAGCCTGCATTTCCCACCACTTTTTGCCACCGCGAAGCCGGAGTTCTCGAAAGAAGTCAGCATGCAGGTTAGAAAAACAAAACCGTGCCCGAGTGGAGGGTGGGAACCGGGCAACAGAGTGTCGCCGTACCCGTGCGGTTTCGGAGGCGTTCCGAACCTCATTCTCCCCTATCCGGGCGCGGTTTTGCCTCAACCCGGATTTCAGATTGCTCCTTCAAGTGGTGAAGAATCCGGGCTAGCGAGGCGCGCCTCCGATTAACCCCGCCCCAGTTCCCACATGTCCTCGCTATCCGCCCAGACAAGCGACCGACTGGCGGTCCTCATTCTGTGGGGCATGGGCGTCGGGCTGGCGCTGGGCGTCATCCTGCGCATGATCGTGACGTGGCAACCCGGTTTTGACACGGCGGCGGGCTGGCCGGCACGCGAGGCAATCGATCGGCTCGGCCAAGTGTTTCTACGCCTGCTCTTCTTCGTCGTGGTCCCGCTCGTCTTCGCCTCGCTCATGTTGGGCATCATCCAGTTGGGACAGCTGAGTCGGCTCGTCGATTATGCCGTGCGGCTTGCCCCAATGCCGTGGCTCCTTTTCCCAATCCACTCCTGAGAAACTGACCCCTCCATCCTATGACAACACATCGCATCGGCATCATCGGCGGCAGCGGCCTCTACCAAATCCAAGGATTCACCAACCAGAAATGGATGCGCGTCCGAACCCCCTTTGGCAGCCCGTCAGACGAACTGCTCACCGGACGGCTCGCTGGACGCGAGGTCGTGTTCCTGCCGCGGCACGGACGCGGCCATCGCATCATGCCCAGCGAGTTGAACCACCGGGCCAATATCTGGGCCCTCAAGAAACTGGGCGTCGCGTGGATCATCAGCGTCAGCGCCGTGGGATCGCTCCAAAACCGCTATCGCCCCTGCGACATTGTCCTGGTGGACCAATTCCTGGACCGCACCAAGCGCTCGTATGAACACACCTTCTTCGGGCGCGGCATTGTGGCGCACATCGCCTTCGCCCATCCGATCTGCGAGGAGCTGCGTCAGACCCTTCTCGAAACCGCCCGCCGCCTGAAGGCGAGAGCGCATGACGGCGGGACTTATGTTTGCATGGAAGGGCCGGCGTTCAGCACCCGCGCCGAGTCGCTCGCCAACCGCGCCGCGGGCCACGCCGTCATCGGCATGACCAACCTCGGCGAGGCCAAGTGCGCCCGCGAAGCTCAGATCGCCTACGCCACCCTCGCCATGGTCACCGATTACGACTGCTGGAAGGAGGACGGCAACCACGTGACCGTCGACATGATCATCGACTACCTCCACCGCAATGCCGCCCTGGCCCAACAAATCGTCGTCCAGGCCATCCCCAAAATCCCCACCAAACCAACCTGTTCGTGCCACTCCGCGCTCCAGAACGCGATCCTCACCGACCGATCCTCCTGGCCCGCCGCCGCCAGACGCCAACTCGCCCTCCTGTTGCCCGGCCCAACAACCCCATGACCGGACTCCCTCGGGGGGCCGATCCCGCAGTCGCGCATACGCGTCAACCTATTCTTCTTGGCCGCCAGGCAAAATGGCTCGCTGATCAAATCCTCACCTTTGACCTCACCCGCCAGAACGTCATCGATACGCTTCGGCGCAAGCCCACCAGTCAGCGGGAACGTGCCTTCGCTGTCATCCTCAGGAACCGGGTTCAAAGAGGGGGGATCATGGCCGAAGGCGCGGGGTTGGTGAAGACCGGCGAGAACGGTCGGGGATTGAACTCCCGCTGGTACCCGGAGACGCTCGCGCGACGCATCCAGGAAATCGCCGGCCTGCGCGAACTGTTCTCCTTTGTCGAAGGCGACGCGTTCGAGGTGGTTCGCCGCTACGCGGACGAAGAAAGCTCCCGAATGCGTGCGGGAGATAGCGCGCAGAAGTCGAAACCATACAGTTCACCCGTGCCGTAACGCGAAGGCATGCTTCCAGTCTAAGCACGCAACCGACAAAACTGAAAGCCCGCTTTTCTGCAGCCACGGGCGATGTGACGGTTTTCGGCAGGTCTGGGGAAGAACGCGGCGAAGGTTCGCTTCGTGAAAGGCATGAAGCGAAAGCTGTGCGAGGCAACGCGCTGGTGAAGAATTGTCGTTGATCAAGAAACTCCTACTTCCGGGACAAGCTTCTTGTAAAGGGTCGAGGATGAGTGCCAAGCACTCGAAAGCGTCAGCGGTCCAGCGCCGAGGTGTGTTCGCTCAGCCAGATCATGTTCCGGTTGTTGGGGGATTCGACGCCGAGGGTAAGCCAGTTGTTGTATTTGGCTGGGGCCTTTGTGCGAGCGTCCAACCACTTCCTGATCTCAGCATGGCCGTCGGCATAGAGCCGTGGGCGAGTTGGAGCTGCTTGAGGTTGCTCATGCACTGAATGCCCTGCGCCTTGGTCTTCGCCTTGCCGAGCGCCGGCAGCAGCATCCCGGCCAGGATGGCGATGATGGCGATGACCACCAAGAGTTCGATCAGCGTGAAGGCAGCCCGGGCGGCGGGCCCCCGTGCCGCAAACCCAATGGGCAACGTCCCAACGGGCAGGCAACGAGGGGTCCCGCAAGAGGCGAGGCAGGCCCCCGCGGATCGAATTCGTCCCGTGTCTCCCCCATTACTGACCGTTTACGCCTACTCAATCCTCCGCGCGTTCGCCCGGCGGCGCCATCTTCACCAGCCTCGGATCGAACTGCCCGAGAATCGTCACCAGATCGCTCTGGGCAGCCATGACCTCGCGGATGTTCTTGTACACCATCGGCGCTTCGTCCAATCCCGCCGAAATCAAAGTCACACCCCGCTCCCGCAGGATCGCCTTGAGAGCCTTCCACTGGATTGTCTTGTTCGCCTGTGCGCGACTCATCACCCGCCCGGCGCCATGGGAGGCAGAGTTCAGCGACTCCGGATTGCCTTTGCCGCACACGACGAAACCCGGAGAGGCCATCGATCCTGGAATGATCCCCAGCACGCCTGCGCCCGCTGGCGTGGCGCCCTTGCGATGAACGATCACCTCGCGCTCGACGCCCCCGATCACGTGCCGTTCCTTCCACGCGTAGTTGTGGTGATTCTCGAGAGCGAGCAGGACTTGCGCGCCGAGATGCGCCGCGATGTGGGCGTGGATGCACGCATGGTTCGCTGCCGCGTAACGCCCCATCAACTCCATCGCGTTCCAATATTCCAAGCCTTCCTGCGAATCGAGAGACAACCATGCAAGCCGCTTCAGTTCCTTGGGCATATCCACAAACTGGCTGAAGGCCCGCTTGCTGTAATAGTCGCACACCGCCGCCCCCGTGCCCCGGCTTCCGCTGTGCGAGAGCAACGCCACGTAGCTCCCGGCAGGCAGTTCCTGAGCCTGACCCGGCGCCCGAATGGGCCCGTGCGCCGTGAACACGCCAAACTCGACGAAGTGATTCCCGCTGCCGCTGGTGCCCAGTTGCGCCCAGGCTTTGTCCTTGTGCTGTTTGGTGACCGGGCTCACCGACCAATCCGCGTCCATCACCGCGTGCCCACGCCTCTCTTTGAAAGCGGCGCCGACGCCAAACCGCGTCTCGGCCTCGATGGCCCTCGTGAGCCGGTCCTGCCTCCGATCAAGGTGCTCGAGCGGCAGATCCAGCACGGTCATCTTCATCCGGCAGGCAATGTCCACCCCGACAGCATAGGGAATAACCGCGTTCACCGTAGCCAGAACGCCCCCAATCGGCAGCCCGTAGCCGACGTGCGCGTCGGGCATCAATGCCCCAGCCACCGCCACCGGTAACAAACACGCCTTTTCCATCTGCAGGACGGCCTCCGATTCCAGCCCTGACCCCCATTGCCGGTAAGAGATCGGTTCGGCACGCAGGGGAGGGGCGGCGTCGAGCAGCGCCTGGGCAAATCCCGCCCGCAGCGGATCGCTCACAAACGAGGCCGGATTCTCAACAATCGCCTTCACTTCGTCCGCCAGTCGCGATTTGTCCCCTCCCCCAAGGACGAACTTGCAGACGAAGTCCGTCGCGCGCCGGGTGGCCTCACCCAGGGGCACGCCCAGCCGAAGAAAATCCTTGGCGTTCATGTCAATTGCTCCATCCATAGGGTCTGTCCCAGGCTTCCGGGTCCAAAGCCGGCTGCAAGCCGACGCTCCGGACATGGGCGGAAGGGGGTCGGATCCGAATTCGCGCGATCCGCGCCACGCCAGAAGCGTTACGCCGGCTGCAAGCCGACGCTCCGAAGCCGGACACACTCCGTATGGCGAACCGCGGCGTTTTTCGTTCGCGCGCTGCGGGCCGGCAGGCTAGAATCCTCGACCGGTGAAACGCTTTGTACACAAGTCAAGTCTCTGTGCTGCGTTGACGGGGTCAAGGATTCTCTTGGGATAGCGGTGAAGAAGGCCCCATCTCATTCGATAGCGCCGACGCCCCCATCCGGGCGGGAGGACCGGATCGAGCCGTCGTCTCGGGGCGCGAACGCGCTCGAGGGCCGACGGCGCTGGTTTCGCCTTGGCGCGGCGCTGTTGGTGCCCCTGGTGGGAATCGCTCTCATCGAGTTGGTTCTGCGCCTGATTGGCTTTGGATACGAGACGGCTTTCTTCGTGCGCCATCGCGCCGTCGACCCGAGTCTGCGGGTCGAGAACCAGCGATTCGCCTGGCGATTTGTTCCGCGCACCCTCGCCAAGACCCCCGAGTTTGTTGTGCTCAATCCATCCAAACCGGATGGAACCTGCCGGATTTTCGTATTCGGCGAATCGGCTGCGATCGGAGATCCGGCGCCGGCGTTCGGTTTCTCGCGCATCCTCGAGACCCTGCTGCGCGCGCGCTACCCGGACATGCAATTCGAAGTCGTCAACACCGCGTTCACAGCCATCAATTCGCATGTGATCCTGCCGATTGCGCGGGACTGTCGAAGCCTGCAAGGCGACATCTGGCTGGTGTACATGGGGAACAACGAGGTCATCGGCCCCTTCGGAACCGGCACCGTCTTTGGCCGCCAAACGCCCCCGCTTCCCGTCATCCGGACGAGTCTCGCGCTCAAAAGGGCCCGCTCCGCCCAGTGGCTCGACCAGTGGCTTCAACGATTGAGCCCCTCATCCGAAGCGGCCCTGGGCTGGGGCGGGATGTCGATGTTCATGAGCCAACAGGTGCGCCGCGACGATCCGCGTCTCGAGACTCTGAATCGCCATTTCCAACGGAATCTGGGCGACCTCATCGCGGTGGGCACGGACGCGCGGGCGCAGGTGGTTGTGAGCACAATGGTGTCGCGCCTGCGCGACTGGCCGCCCTTCGGGTCGCTGCATCGGATCGGCCTGACTGAGACCGATCGGGTCGAGTGGGAACGCTTGTACAACGCCGGCGTCGCAGCTCAAACCAACGGTGCATTCGAAGCCGCAATTCGGGACTACGAATCCGCCGCAAGACTCGATGATACCTACGCCGATCTGCACTTCCAATGGGGCGCCTGTTGCCTGGCCCTCGGCCAGACCAACGAGGCCAAAACCCATCTGACCCTCGCCCGAGACCTCGATACGCTCCGGTTCCGGACCGACTCCCGCCACAACGAGGCGATCCGCCAGACTGTTGCGCGCCACGCCGGACGCGGCGTTCGTCTCCTGGACGCGGAAAGGCACTTCGAGCGCGAGAGTAAGCACGGCATGCCCGGCGAGGAACTGCTCTATGAACACGTCCACTTCACTTTCGAGGGCAATTACCTCCTCGCTCGGCTCTTCGCCGAGGAGGTCGCCGCCATCCTCGCGGATCGCGCCGCCCCGCGGTCGCAATCGTCGGCTGCCTGGCTCGCATCCGAGGCTTGCGCTGCGCGTCTGGGCTACACGGACAGCCAACGGTACGAGATCGCCAAGCTTGTGCGGCGCCGTTTTGACGAACCGATCTACCGGCATCAACTCGGCCATATGGAACGTCTGAGACAACTCGATGACGAATTGGCCAGCCTGCGCGGCCACTCCAAACCAGTCGCCCGCCGCCGCGCCATGGAGGTCTGCCGACAGGCCTCGGCGTCCAAGCCCGGCGACTGGATGCTGCACGAACTGACCGCCCGCCTGCTGGTTGGACTCGACGACTACAGCGCCGCCGAAGCGGAATGGCGCGAGGTCGCCCGCCTGATTCCCCACGCCGCACGCTCGTACAACGAAATCGGCAAACTCCTCGAACAGCAGGGAAGGAACGATCAAGCGCGCGCCTCCTTTGCCAGGGCCCTGGAACTGAATCCGGACTCCGCTGATGCCCACGTCGGGCTGGGCAATCTCGATCGGGCCCAGGGCGCTCGATCGAAGGCCATCCGCCATTTCCGCCAAGCCCTGCGCCTGGACCCGACCCGCGCGGAGACCGCGAAAGACCTCGAAACGCTCCTGCAATCCGAAGCCAGGCCTTGACGGCAACGCAGGATTTGAGTCGCACACCACCCTCGGACGCTTCATCATCATCGCCATGCGAATCGTCGTCGCCCTGCACGAGATGCAACGTTTGGCTCGCCGTTGGAGGCGTCAAGGGGTGCGCGTCGCATTCGTGCCCACGATGGGCGCCCTGCACACGGGACACCTGAGCCTTGTCCAGGAAGCGCGCCGACGTGTGAAATCAAGCGGGCGCGTCGTTGTCAGTGTGTTCGTCAATCCCACACAGTTCGCGCCTCATGAGGACCTGGCGGCGTATCCGCGGAATCTGGCGCGGGATCGCGCCCTCTGCCGGACGTCCGGGGTAGATGTTCTCTTCGTGCCTGAGGACACCGCGATGTACCCGCAGGCGCCCGTCCCGCCTTCGAGCACCTGCGTTGTCGAGGAAGCGTTGACCCGCTCGATGGAGGGGTCTGCGCGACCGACCCATTTCCGGGGCGTCACGACGGTCCTGGCCAAACTGTTCAACCTGGTGTTGCCCGACCTCGCGATCTTCGGCGCGAAAGACTGGCAGCAGGCGGCGGTGGTGCGCCGCATGGTGCGGGACCTCAACTTCCCGCTGCAGATCGTGGTGGCCCCCACGGTGCGCGAGAGCGACGGACTGGCCATGAGTTCGAGGAACCAGCGCCTGGCACCCGACGAGCGCCCTCAGGCAACCGTGCTTTGGCGCTCGATCCAGTGGGCCCGAGGCCGCGTCCAGGCCGCCCGGCGTGCCGTCCCCGCCGCCCAACTGCAGAAAGGGGTTGCCAAGCTGGTTGCGTCTGAACCGGCCGCCCGCCTCGATTATGTGGCCTTTTTCGATCCCGACACCCTCGAGCCAACTCGTGCGGTGCATCGGACTTCCCACATGGCCCTGGCCGTGTTCGTAGGCAAGGTCCGACTCATCGACAACGCCCCGCTCGGAGTCGACGCACCGTGAACTGCCTGGTCACCGCCGGTCCGACTTGCGAACCTCTCGATCAGGTCCGACGCCTGACGAATGCGTCGACCGGGCGATTGGGGGTCGAACTTGCCAATTACCTGGTCGACAGGGGGCACGTGGTGTCCCTGCTGCTCGGCGCGCTCGCCTCCTGGGCGGGCCCCTGTCGGGCAAACCACATCGAGCGGTTCACGACGGTCGCCGACCTCCATCAGCGCCTGCAACAACAGGCCAGAAAGCCCGTCGACGCCGTGTTCCATGCCGCGGCGGTGAGCGATTTCAGGTTCGGACACGTCTTCGAACAACCGACGCCGGGCGAGTTGCGTCTTCTCGAGACCGCCAAGTACCCGACCCGCTCAGGCGTTCTGCTCGCTGAGCTTGTTCCGACGCGGAAGCTGATCGCCGAACTGCGGACCTTGTTTCCCGGCGCGTTCCTGGCCGGATGGAAATTCGAGGTGGACGGGACGCGCCATAGCGTGATTCAACGGTGTCTGGACCAATTGTGCGGGTGTAACACCGACGTGTGCGTCGCAAACGGGCCGGCTTACGGCCCCGGCTATGGGATCGTCACTCCCGGTGGCGAGGTCGTCCACGCAGCGGACGCAGCCGAGCTGTACGCGCGACTCGAGAGGCGATTGCACGCCCAGTGACAAACAGGCCTTGCCCAGCGCGCATGAGTGCACCTTCCAATGCCGTCGGCTCCGCGTTCTTCAGAAGTGGGTGAGAAATGCGCGCTACCGTGCCCCGTGTCAATCTCTTCTCCGGTTCCTCCTTTCCAACACCGTCAACCGTGCACTGCGCAGATTCCTTGTCGCGATGGCGACTCGAGATTTGGGTTTGGTTTTTGGCATTTCAGGCTTGCACTGCGTTTTGGGGCTGCCTAGATTGCGAGCTCTTTTTCGCTAGGAATACGATTTATGCGACGCCCCAAAGGTGTAAGGACCCGGAAGGCAGTGGCCAAGCGGTTCAAGATCACCGCCACCGGAAAAGTGTTGCGACCCCATGCGGGCCGCCGCCATTTGCTTGCTTCGAAGAACGCGAAGCGCCGTCGGCATCTGCGTCACTCGGCGGTGGTTGAGGCCGTCGACGTGGCAAGGATCAAGAAGAGCATGCCGTACAGCCACTAGGATGCGGTCGACAATGCCGCGGACTCTCCTGTTTTAAACCGTTAACTAAAGTTCTCATGCGCGTTACCAACGCCCCAGCCTCTCGTAAGCGCCGCAAACGCATGCTGCAAGCCGCCAAAGGCTTCCGTGCCCGGCGTTCCAAGCTCTATCGCTATGCTTCCGACGCCGTCGATCACGGGCGGCAGTACTCGTATCGCGACCGCAAGACCAAGAAGCGGAACTTCCGGGCGCTGTGGCAGATTCGGATCAACGCTGCGGCCCGCGCCGCAGGCCTGACCTACAGCCGGTTCATGGAAGGGCTCAAGGCCGCGAAGGTCGAGCTGGACCGGAAGATGCTTGCCGAGTTGGCGGCAACGGATGCCCCAACGTTCGCCGAGTTGGTCAGGGCGGCCAAGACCGGCCTGCAAGCCAAGACGAACGGCTGATCGAGGATCGGCGACTCGCCCCTGAGCCATAGTTTCGCTCGCGAACTCATCTGTCGAATGGCTGGCGTTTGCTGATCCCTTCTTCCGAGCGGGTCCCCACGCACCCACCCCAACGCATGCCAGGCTTCGTCGACCAAATCGAGCCGATCCTCGAGACGGCACTGTCGGAGTTGCGCGCGGCGCGGGATTTGGCCGTCCTGGATCAGGCGCGCACGACCTACCTCGGCGTGCACGGGCGCTTCACCGCGCTGATGAAGCAACTGGGATCGCTGCCGAAAGAGGAGCGCCCGGACGCCGGCAAGCGAATCAACACCGCCAAAGGCATGCTCGAGGCGACGCTGGCGGCACGCAGACAGGAACTCGAATTGGCGGCCGCCTTGCCGAGCGAGCCGACCGATTTTACGCTGCCCGGACGCCGCCGTCCGCTGGGCCGGTTGCACCCGCTCACGCAGGTCACTGAGGATATCGTTCGAAGCTTTCGCAAGCTCGGTTTTGCCGTGGCCGACGGGCCGGAGGTGGAAGACGAGCACCACTGCTTCGACGCGTTGAATACGCCGGCAGACCACCCGGCACGGGACACCCAGGATACGTTCTACATCTCCGCCACAGGCGCGGCGGGAGTTGAGGGCGAGGATGGAACGCGACCGGCGCCGAAGTGGCTGCTGCGCACGCACACCTCCTCAGTCCAAATCCGCGTGATGGCCAAACAACCGCCGCCGGTGCGCATCATCGTGCCGGGGCGGGTCTATCGACGCGACAATGCGGATGCCACCCACAATCCGACCTTTCACCAGGTCGAGGGATTGTACGTGGATCGGGGAGTGGCCGTCTCCGATCTGAAGGGGACGGTCGAGTTCGTGTTTCGGGAGCTGATGGGTCCGGAAACGCGCATTCGCTTCCGCCCACACTACTTCAGCTATACGGAGCCGAGTTTCGAAATCGATTTTTCGAGTCCGCTCACGCGGAAGATGGGCAAGGAATGGCTCGAGATCGCCGGATGCGGCATGGTCCATCCCCAGGTGTTCGAGAACGTGGGATATGATCCCGAGATCTGGACCGGGTGGGCGTTCGGCTTCGGCATCGAGCGCATCGCCATGATCCGCTACGGGATCGACGACATCCGGCTGTTCTACGAGAACGACCTGCGTTTTCTCAGGCAGTTCTAAAAAAGCGGGTTGATCAGGATGCCGATCACACTGAGCGGACCCTGGTCTTCGAGGGATTCGGTGGCTTTGTCCAGCTTCTGCAGTGTCAGCTTGGCATTGTCGATCAACGCCTCGTCGTTGACCAGTTTGCCCACCGATCCCTGCCCGCGGTTGACCTTCTGAAGGACTTCCTTCAGGTGAGTCGCCGCCTCCGTCACCTCCTCATAGAGCCGCGCCTCGCTGATCAATTGACCCACCGTCCCCTTGCCGGCACGGACGTCGGCGACAATGGTCTTGGCTTCCGCCACCAGATCCCGCGCATCATCGGAGGTCGAATTGAGGTTGGTCACCGTGCTCAGGGCCGACTCGTACAGGGCGTCCTCGCCGATCAGACGTCCGATCGTGCCCTGGCCCGAGTTGATGCGGGCGGCTACCGCCTGGATATTGGTGAGAATCCCGGTAACCCGAGGCCCCTCTTCAGTGATAAAATCGCGGAACGGCATCACCAGTTCGTCGAGCTTCAAATCGGTGAAATTCGCGGTGATCTTCTTGATGTCGCCAGCCACGCCATCGAGTTTGGACATCAGGGCGCTGATGTCAGCCTGCTCATCGGTGGCGATCTCCTGGTCTGGCAGGGTGATAATCTCGCCTTTGTCTGTGCCAAAATCCAGCGACACATAGTTCTGGCCCATCAGACCGGAGAATCTGATCGCGGCGCGGGTGTCGGTGCGCACTGTCGCCTTGGGCTCAAGAATCTTCATCTGCACCAACACCATCGAATCGGCGAACTGAATGTCCTCGACCCGGCCGACCGGCTTGCCGGCCATCTTGACCGGGTCGCCCTTCTTGAGTTCCTGGATGTTCTTGAAGCGGGCGTTCAAACGCAGGCCGCCCCGGAGGAAATCGAGGCCGCCCACCATCTCGAGGAGAATCATGCCCGCCACCATGGCGAGCGCGAAAAGAAAGCCCACGCGCGTTTCGAGTGTGTTCTTCATGGGGTGATTGATTCGGGGTTGAAGCGGAAATCCGCCTGCAGAAAGCGCTGAACCAGCGGATGAGGATTCGCCTTGACCTGGTCCGGCGGGCCGAGGGCGATCAGCTCGCCCTCGTTCATGAGCGCGATCCGGTCCGCAATGCCGAACGCCAGCTCGCGGTCATGCGTCACCACGATCGAGGTGACGTGAATGCGCTTGTTGAGTCGCAGGATTTCAGCGCCGATCGTCACGGCGATGAGCGGATCCAGTTCGCTGGTCGGCTCGTCGTAAAGGATAAGTTGGGGCTCGATCACAAGGGCCCGCGCGATCGAGACCCGCTTCTTCATGCCGCCCGACAGCTCGCTAGGCAGCTTGTTCTCGATTCCCTTGAGCCCGACCAGGGCCAGTTTTTCGGTGACAATCCGCGCGATGGTCTCGGGCGGATGCAGTCGGTGCTCGCTCAGGTACAGGCCAACGTTGTCGGCCACTGAGAGGGAATTGAGCAATGCGCCCGACTGGAACACCATGGCCAGTCGATACCGATCCACCACGCCAGGCGAATGGATCGGTTGCCCTTCAATCAGAATCTCACCGCGGTCCGGGACCTCGAGCCCGATGAGGTGCTTGAGCAGCACGGTCTTGCCGCTGCCGCTCGGCCCCATCAAGACGAACACCTCGCCGCGCTCGACATGGAAGTCGATGCCATTGAGCACGCGCTGACCGTCGTAACTCTTGCACACGTCGCGTGCCCGGAGGTTCACCCCCTGTTGTGCCGTGGCGTTCATCAGTCCAGGTGCATCAGCAGTCGCGTCAGAAAGTAATCCAAGATCAGAATCAGGATGATCGAGTTGGCGACGGCCTTGGTCACGGAGCGCCCGATGCCCCGCGGCCCGCCTATGGTGTGCAGGCCCTGATGGCACGAGACCAGACCGATCACGACGGCAAATGCCGCGCTTTTGAACAGGCCGTTCACAACGTCGATCAGGTCAATCCCGTCCCTGAGGCTGTTGAAATAGCCCTCGTAGGAAATCGCAATCTGGTAATTGTAAACCGACACCACGGCCCCCCCCAGCCACCCGATCAGGATCGAGAACACAACCAACACCGGCAGCGCAAGACTGATCGCCACCAACCGCGGCAACACCAGGTATTGGATCGGATTGATGTTCATCGAGCGCAACGCGTCGATCTCCTGGTACACGGTCATCGAGCCCAGCTCAGCCGCCATCGATGATCCGATGCGTCCGGCGATCAGCATGGCCATCATGGCGGGAGCCAGTTCCCGGCACATCGAAAGCCCGACGATTTGGCCGATGAAGCTGGTCAGGCCGCGCTCGGCCAACACCGGACCGGTCTGGAGGGCGAGCACCCCCCCGATGAAGAGCGAGAGCAGGCAGGCCATCAATAGGCTCGCGTTCCCAATCTCGAACAACTGGTCGAACACCTTGCGCCGCTGGCGCCACGTCATGGGCAAAGCCCACGCCGTGCGCCACAGCAGCATCAGTATTTCACCGACGTTCTGGAACATGGTCTCTCGTCGCCCCCCGCCCCGGCTTGCCGCCAAACAGGCCCAGCCAGCGCCACCGGGCACCTGTAGGCCCGGCTTCATACCGAATCATGCCAAAGAGGATCGAGCACTTTTTAACGCCTGGAGCCGCTTCCGAACGATAGAGGTTCCAGAGCAAGGAACGGCTGCGCGCATCGGTCCGCGCGTTCTTCTCCGAGCGCCACAACGCCCAGAGAGGCGACCAGTTCCGCGTGACGCTCGGGTTCGAGGACAGGATCGCCTCGATTGGCGCGAAGACCTGGAATCGTTCGTTGCCATCGAAATCGCGCCGGGACGCAAACAACGGCCAAACGTCCGTCCGCCGCCTGGTCCGGCCGGTCGCCTTCTGACGCTCGGCAATGTCCGTGTAAAGGAAGAAACCGACGCGTGTCAGATCGCGCTCGAGCGCCTGCGTGCGGATGTGCCTCTGCCAAAGAATCGGCCAGAGGTACCAGGTGGTCTCTCCCTCCCGATACCGGCTGTGGGAATAGAGCGGAAAAACCCGATCGGTCGTCTTGCCTTCGCCGCGCGCGAACACGATCAGCGGCCAAGGGAGCCCGACTTGCCGATAGCCCTCGGCATGGGCGTCGACAAATGTCGGACCCAACGGCCATAGATAGGTGCGCGTCTCCTTGGCGGGCGACAACTGCAAGCTGTAGAACGGCAGCAAGACCCGCTGGCGCATCGCGTTCGTCGAGCCGATGTCGACGGTATTGTGGAAGAACATCGGCCACAGCACGAACAGTGCCTCGTGCCCCCAGAGCGTCTCGACACCGCCCAGGCTGTTCGTGCGCCACGTGGTCTCCTTGCGCTCCTGTCCGATCAAAGGCCAGAACTGCCAGCCTCGCAGCCCGTCGCCGTGTCGCCGATGAAACAGGGGCACCAGGTAATTGTCGGTCACCACGTCCTTCTTCCGGCTTTGGGCGTACAGCGGCCAAAGCACTACTCGCCACTCGTCCCGAAACAAACGCTGTTGGGTATGGCCGTAGAACGGAAACACCGCGCTGTAGTCTCGAGCCGGATCATCGGATCGCCGGAAAAAAAACAACGGGAACAGGCTGAATCCGCGTGATGCCGTCCCATCTTGCGACCGGCCAGCCCCAAAACTCAGCAACTGCGCCACTTGAAGCCGCGATTCCGCCCCGTAGCGATCATAGGTCATGATCGGGTAGAGAAAGTCCCACGACAACGCCGGGACGCCGGGACACCGGAGACTCGAGAAAAGCGGCGGCAAAGCCAGGGTCGTGGCGGCGTCCTGGACGGGTGTCGGTTCGCCGGGAAGATCGAGGACGCCGAGTTCTTCAGGCCATTCCTCCCAAACGTCCTGGCGGTAATAAAAAGGTCCCAGCGCTTCCGTGCGCTCGCCTGGTTCGAGCGTAAGCCGAAAGCGATGATAAAACGGCCCCCACGCCGCGTCCTGCGCTTGCGCCCCGCCGCAGAGAGGGACGCCGACGCCGCATCCGGCCGACAGCAGCGCCAACACCACCCATCTCATGGGAACAAGGCAACGCACTGTGCTCCAGCTTGAGAGCCGACACCCCGCACCGTCAAGTCTAGTCGAGCCGGACCTCCCAGATGGTCAGGCCTTCGTTGGCCTCGAGGATGTTCAACCGCACCTCGCGCGCGCTCACCGGTTCAAAGGACCGGGTGAAGTTCTCCCCCAATTGCGTCCCTGCGAAGATGGTCTTCCAGTCGCTGCCCGTCTTGTATTGCAGCTCGAACCGCTCGACGCGCCCGGGATAGGCCTCGCGGATGCGCACCCGATGAAAGGTCAGGGGCCGTCCGAAATCGCGGGCGACCCACGCGGTCTTCGTCCCGGCATCGGTCGCCCACCGCGTATGATCGTCGTCATCGAAAGCGCTCTCGGCGCCATATTCCGCCATGTTCTGATAAACCGTCGAGGCGCTGGCCTGGATTGCCGACTGCAGGCTCATCGGAGCGATGTCCATCGCCGGCCCCTCCAATTCAAGGCGGACAATCGTGTCGATGTCGGACCGGTCCTCAGGCGCAACGGCGAACGAGACACCTTCGGACGTCTGCGTCACGCGGACGCGGCCTCCTGTCAGGAGCGTGCTGTCGATGATCTTCATCGGCAGAGTGGGCACGGTGATCGTGTCCGAATCCCAGCGCAGGATGTGAACGAACACCTCGCGCCCCCGGCGTGTGCTGGCGAGCGCCTTCGAGGGTTTCCACGGACCGCCGCGCGTTCCGTAGATGGTCTGGCCGTGCCGGGCCAGCCACGCCCCCATCTCGCGAAGCCGCTCGACCTGACGCGGCTCGATCCGTCCGTCGGGCATCGGCCCCACATTGAACAACAGGTTGCCATCCCCGCCCGCGCACAACACGAGTGTCTGAAGGCATTCCTTGAGCGATTTCATGGCGTCGTTCGGCTTCCAAGCCCACTGCTGGCAAATGGTCATGCACGTCTCCCACGGCCGAGCGATCTGGAATGCGCCGATCCGCTGCTCGGGTGTGTCGTAATCGCCGGGCGCGCCGCTTCGGTTGTTGACGATGATGTCCGGCTGCAGCGACCGGGCAAGGTCGATCAACCCCTGCCCGCGCCGGCGGTCAAACTCCTGCGGGACGTCAAACCACATGATCAGCAGCGGACCGTAATTGCAGATCAGTTCGGTCATCTGGCTGCGCAGATAGGTCTCGTACCGGTCGATGCTCGGGTTCGGCTTGCGGGTCTGCCCGCCGGGGCTGCCCAGCGGAAAATCCGGGTGATGCCAGTCACAGACCGAATGATAGGTCCCGAACGCCAACCCGCGTTGCCGGCATGCCTGCGCCAACTCCTTGACCACGTCCCGACCGAATGGCGACTGCATGATGTTGAAATCCGTCTGCTTCGTGTCCCACATGCAGAAGCCGTCGTGATGCTTCGTGGTGAACACGACGTACTTCATGCCGGCCTCCGCCGCCACCCGCATCCACTCCTCGGCGTTGAACTCGACGGGATTAAAGCTCTTGTAGAGCCGGTCATACTCCTCGATCGGAATCTGCGCGCCGCGCGACCAGCCAATCTCCGTTCCCTTCAGACTGACTGGCCCCCAGTGGATGAACATGCCGAATCGCGCCGCGCGCCACCATTCGAGCCGCGCAAGGTGAGGAGGTTGTGCTCCCGCACTCGAGCCCCCGGCAGGGACGTCCGCCGATTCCCCGGCCACGCCCACAAACAGGAGGGTCACCGCGCAATTCAAACACCGAATAATGGTCTTCATATGTGGGGATGTGTTCGACGGCACATTGGGCCGGAACAGGAACGTGATGCAACCGTTTTCCAACACCCGTCTTCCAGCACCCGCGCCTCACGCCGCCCGTTCGTAGAGGCGGTACCGTTTGTACACCTTTGCCCCGAACAGCTCGATGACACGCCGCATCTTGACGTTGTCCTCGAGCACCCAGGAAGCCTCAGCGGATGTGAACCCGAGACGAAATCCGGTCTTCAGGCCTTCCGACAGCATCACCGACTCGAGGCCGCGTCCGCGATAGGCCGCTTTCACGCCCAACGTGATCACCCGACACTGCTTGGGCACCTTTCGACCGAACAGATACGGAATGAAACCAAGGAGCTTCAGTGTCAGCAAACGCCCCTCGAGCGGCTTCAACGCCTCGTTGAAATCCGGCACCGCCAGGAGAAAACCAACCGGCTCGGTCGGACTCTCGACCAGTTGAACCAACCCTTCCACCAGCAGCGGCTTGAGCCGCGCCGCCAAAAAATCGACCTCGGCATCCGTCATCGGCGTGAACCCCCAGTTGTGTTCCCACGCCGCGTTGTAAATCTGCTTCACCTTGCCCAGGTCGGCTTCCAGCCCCTTCTTGGTCACCGCACGAAACGCAAGGTCCGGATTCCGCTCGCGGCACTTGTTGGCGAGCCGGCTAAGCCGATCGAGCGGGCTCTTCGAGATATCGATCAAATAGGCCAGAAGGTCCTTGGCCTTCTGGAAACCCAGCCCGTCCAGCAACTCGGGGTAATACCGCGGATTGTAGGGCATCATGAAGACCGGATCCATGTCGAACCCCTCGATCAGCAGACCGCACTCGTCATTGCTCGTCGGGTTCATCGGACCCAGCAGACGCGTCATCCCCTTGGAGCGCCCCCACGCGCCCACCGCATCGAGAAGCCCTGCCGCCACGGCGGGATCGTCAGTCGACTCGAAGAACCCAAAGAACACCGTCTGCTGGCCCCCCATTCGGTTGAAGTGATGATCGATGATCCCGGCGATCCGACCCACGTCACGCCCATCCCGCTGTGCCACCCAAAGCTGCGCCTCCGCATGCTCGAACAGCGGGTTGGCTCTCGTGAAGACCTTCTTCAGATCAAACAACAAAGGCGGCACCCAGTGGGGATCGCCGTTGTAGATCCCGTAGGAAACCTGCAAGAAACGGTCCAAATGACGCGAACGACGCTCCAACGGAACAATGGCCAGGCTCATGAGCAGATATCCTTATCCGGTCTGTCCTTCGGACGGCACGCCGCCCAGGGCCGGAACTCTACATGGAAACGACCTGCTCACGCAACGTCACACACGCGCCGGATGGCTGTCGAACTGCCGCTTTGGCTGTCGGAATTGGCTTGCCAAGAACGCGTAGGCGTCGTTAAGTCCAACCCCTAACGGACGCCAGTGTAGCTCAGTGGCAGAGCAACGGTTTCGTAAACCGTAGGTCGTCGGTTCGACCCCGACCACTGGCTCCAGTTGAAAAGCTTATCACCAAGGATTTGCGGTTTAAACAGAAAGCGGCAATCCTCTGTTTGACTACTCATTTTTGATACTACAGGGTCCCTTTCAGGCCGTTAGGCCGAGGGATGAAAGGAGGCGCGACGGATTGCCGGGTTGCTCGCCAAAGGAGATTCAGTGGCGGCCGCCCTGTCTGGTCAAGAGGCGGCGAGATTTGAACGCTGTCTGGGGCTGCTGCGCACGGTGGGTGAACCGCCCGAGTTGGCCTGTGCCCGGTACGCTGAAGCGGTCGGTATCCCCGGAAACGGCAGTTTGTTGGCCACCGCTGCCCGGTTCTATCTGGAGCGTCATCCGAATACACTGCCGAAGATCACGCTGGCCGAGGCTGCCGACGAGATGATCGAACTGCGTCGCAAGGCCAACGCTAGCGAAGCCTACTTGACCGACCTCCGCTGCCGCTCGGGCTGGTTCATCAGCGCCTTCGCCGGCCATCCCGCCAGCGTGATCACGGCGGACTGCCAGCGGTATCTCGGCGGCTTGGAAGGCGCCAGCGGCACGCGCTATGTGCATCGGCAGATACTCTGGCGGCTGTTCTCCCATTGCGAAAATCACGGATACATCCCCCGCGGAACGAATCCGGTCGCGGCCACCCAGATGTTCAGCCGGAAGCGCACAGAGCCCATCGAAATCTGGACACCCAAAGAGATAGCAAAGCTGCTATCCGTCACGCAGAAAGACTTCGTGCCCGTGCTGGCAATCGGTGCGTTTGCCGGGTTGCGCACCAGCGAAATCCTGTAGACAGCCGCGCAGAACGCCACTGTTGAGGCCGCAGGCCTGCTGCCGTGGCGGTATAATGGACTGCGCCATGCGTTCTGCACGTACAGGGTTGCGGCCACTCAAGATGTCCCCCGCACTGCACTGGAGGCGGGCAATTCGGTGGCGAGCACGATTTTCGCGCACTCGCCACGGAGGCTGAGGGCAAGGCGTGGTTCGCTATTATGCCGCCGCCACCGGTCGGCGACACGGATCACCAAGCGCGAGTGGCCCAGTCCTGAAGGAGTGGGTCCATCAGGAAACCACTCCCGAAGGTCAGAACCTCGCGATCACCAACAGCTACGTCGAGCTGGGCCTCGGTCTCAATCGCTGGGATGAGGATCGTGGTGAATGGGTGCCGGTCCCGGCACAGTTCGAACAAACGCCTGAGGGCTACTTCAGCGCTCGGCAGACGCAGCATCAGGTCATTCTCAGTCCAGACCTGGCGGTCGAAGGCGCAGTCGATTTCCTGACCCCCGACGGTCAACGCCTGCGCTCGACGGCACTGGGGATCGCGTTGCTCGACACCCAGTCGGGTATGAGCGTGATGCTGGGCGAAATCACCTCCTGCCAGGCCGAATGGCTGGCGCCGGGCGAAGCGATCTACCGCGGGGCCTTCGAGGGTCTGAACGCGCATGTCCGCTACCGACTCAGTCTCTTCGGCTTCGAACAGGACATTCTGGGTGTACAGCGTCACAGGGACTTGGTAGGGTGCGGGCCGATGGAAGCGATGCGAGAATCGGATCGCAAGCTGGCTCCAACACCCTTCAGTGGGCGCGTGCAGCCTTCTCCGAGCGATTGGAGACGTCCGGCATGCAATCGGGTGGAGGGCATCGGGGTTGAGGTGAATCTCGGTTGCCAGAAGCGGGAGGCGCGATGACAGACTCGAACACAACCAGGCGGGAGGGAGACGGGGGCAGGCGCCGCTTTCTGGGTGGGTTGGGCCTCTTGTCCATGGCTTGGGCGGGCGGATTGCTCTACCCGGTCTACCGCTATCTTGCCCCAACGATTCCGAAAGACCCGTTTGACGCGGAGGGGAAGGCGCCGGTCGAGGGGGTCAAGGCGGAAGACATCGCGCAGCCCGGCCAGGGGCGGAACGCGGGTTTCGCGGGTGGAGGTCTGGTGGTCTTCAGAACACCCGAAGGCGAGTTGCGGGCGCTCTCGTCCAAATGCACGCATGCGGGGTGCAATGTCGAGTTCCAAGGCGGCTCGATTCACTGTCATTGCCACGGAGGCGTCTACGATCTGGAGGGGAAGAACGTGTCGGGTCCGCCTCCCAAACCGCTGACCCGGTATCGGGTGGCGGAACAGGGCGGGCTTCTGTATGTGTATCGACCGGACAAGGCCTAGCCCACATATGTCCCACCCCGATGGAGCACAGGGCACAGAGACTTCGCAAGAAGACTGCTATGCAGGCTAGAGAGGGCGAGATGGCAGATCACATGCATACGGTGCCGGAGGAGGCTCTGAAGGAACTGCCGCCGGCGCACAAGGCGCTGGGCAAACTGGGGCGGGCGTTGCTGGCGCGGTTCCCGGTGTGGCCGATTGTCGATTTCTTGAGGAACAAGAAAGTGCCCGAGCATCGGCACGCCGCGTGGTACATGATGGGCGGTCTGGCACTCTTCTTCTTCGCGATCCAGGTTTTCACGGGGATTCTGCTGATGGTCTACTATCGACCGGCCGAGCCCTGGCAATCGGTGCAACGCATCGTGATGGAAGTGCCCTACGGCAATCTGATGCGCAGTATCCATCACTGGTCGGCGAACCTGATGATCCTGACGCTCTTTCTGCACATGTTTTCGGCGTACTTCATGAAGGCGTATCGGGCGCCTCGCGAGGGCACGTGGCTGGTCGGTCTGGCGCTGCTGGGACTTTGCATGGCCTTCGGATTCTCGGGTTATCTGCTCCCGTGGGACGATCTTTCCTTCTTCGCGACCAACGTCGGCTTGACGGAAATGGAGAAAGCGCCGGGTCTCGGCCCCTGGCTGGCCAGTCTATTACGAGGCGGGCCGGCGGTCACTACCGACACCATTGGGCGATTCTATGTGCTGCACGTGGTGGTGCTGCCGCTTGCGGTTCTGGGGTTGATCGGGATGCATCTTCTATTCGTGCAGATTCAGGGGATGAGCGAGCCCGACTCGTTTGCGGCTCTGCCGGCGTGTCAGAAGAAGCACAAGAAGTTCTTCTTCGACTATTTCGCGTCGGAGATACCCGTTTGGCTGGCGGCCTTCGCGTTGCTGGTGGCGCTCTCGGCGATCTGGCCCAGGGCTTTGGAAGCGGAAGCGGATCCGTTCGGAGCGGCGCCGCTGGGCATCAAGCCCGAGTGGTATTTTCTCGCGCAGTATCAGGCTCTGAAGCTCTTCCCCGGGAAGCTCGAGTATGCGGGCATGGCTCTGATGGGGATTGTCCCGCTCTTGTGCGCGCTGGTTCCGTTTTTCGATCGGGCGGTTCCTTCGGACAGGCGCGGAACGTGGATCGAGCGGGCGGGCGTGGCGTTGCTGGTCGGTTTTGTTGTGTTGACCGTATGGGGTTGGATTTCCTGAGGCGAAGGTGCTTGGCCGCACGATTTGACAGGCAAGAGAGATGAACTATCCAATTTGGGATGTCGGGGGCTTGGGCGCGGGTCTGGTGGTGGCGATCATCGCAATCATCCATGTGCTCATCTCGCATGTCGCGGTGGGCGGAGGCGCGTTCCTGGTGGTGGCGGAGATTTGGTCGAGGCGACAGCCCGACGGGCAGCGAGTCCGCGACTGGCTGCACACGTTTGCCACCTTCTTTCTGGTGTACACGACGGTTCTGGGGGCCACGACCGGCGTTGGCATCTGGTTCTCGGTCCAACTGGCCAGCGCCGAAGCCATCAGCCTGCTGATTCATCAGTTCGTTTTCGCTTGGGCCATCGAGTGGGTTTTCTTCCTGAGCGAACTGACCGTGCTCTACCTCTATTACTACGGCTTCAAACGCAACACGCCGCGGATGCAGACCTTTCTCGCAGGCGCCTACTTCGTCATCGCCTGGGGCTCTCTGGTGGTGATCAACGGCATCCTGACGTTCATGCTCACCCCGGGCGCCTGGACGATCGAGAACAAGGACATCGCGGCCGGCTTCTTCAATCCCGGGTACTTCCCGGCTTTGCTGATCCGCACGGTGACGATGTTCCTGCTGGCCGGCCTAGCCGGCTTCCTGGTGGCAAGCCGCATCAGGGACGAGGAATTCAAGGGGCGGATCATCCAGTTCTGCGTGAAGTGGGTGATTCCTGGGGCAATCCTGGTTCCCGGCCTAGGCTATTGGTATTTCACGACCCTGCCGGCAAGCACGGTTACGATTCTTGCCGGGGGCACCGTGGGAGTGGTTGGCGGGACGCTCTCGGCGCTCACACGCATGGCCATCCTGGCCGGGGTGGCGGGGACGTCACTGGTCTTGGGAACGCTGGTGTTCGCCGCGTATCCCAAGACGGTCAACACCATTGCGGCCATCTCGATGCTGTTGGTGGCTCAGTTGGGGATTATGGGAGCGGAGTTCTTCCGCGAAATGGGCCGCAAACCGTATGTGATCCACGGGGTCCTTTACTCGAACGGCCTTTGGGTGAAGGATGCCAAAGACCCGGCTCGACTGAATGGTCCCTACCTTGAAAAGGCCAAGTGGCATGGCGGCGTCGCGTCCGGCACGCTCGCCCACGGGGAACAGGTCTTTCGCCTCCAATGCGCCAGTTGCCACACGCGCGACGGTTATCGCTCCGTGGTCTACCGGACCCGCAACTGGACTGCCGGGTTTGGCTCCCGGTGGCTGGGCACGATGCACGACATGGGGGTGATGCCGCCGTTTCAGGGGGATGCGTTGGACAAGGCTGCCCTAGTGGCTTACGTGCTCTCTCTCCGCGGCGAAACCGTCGATCCGCGCGACCTGCTGCCAGATCGGCAGGCCACGGCTCAAGGCGATGATCTCGATCCAGACGGGAGTGGCCAGGCGCTGCCCGGTCTCGAAGTGGCTGGAGCGGAGGTGGGGCGATGAGGCTCGCACTCGCGATGGCGGGCGTGCTGGCCGCTGCAACCGCGAGCGGCGCCGGTCTTCCCATGCCGAGTCCCGACCCGCTGGGTTATCCGGTACCGCCCATCCTGCTGCAAGCGCTGTCCTACTTCACTCTGACCCTGCACTTCCTGGCGATGAACCTGACGGTTGGGAGCGTTGTCATCTACCTGTGGCTGACGATCACGAGGAAGCAGTACGACGACCGTTTGGCGAGGTACCTGCGGGATTTGCTGCCGCTGAGCACCTCGTACCTGATCACGTTCGGCATCCCACCGCTGCTCTTCGTCCAGGTTCTGTATGGGCAGATGTTCTACTCCTCGTCGATTCTGCTCGGGTTTCCCTGGATTCTGGTAATTCCACTGGTGGTCTTCCTCTACGGGGCGTTCTATTACCAGAAGCTGGTGAAGAACCCGGAGCATCCGGGCGTCCTGCTGCTCTCGGTTCTGGCGGCGATGGCACTGCTGAGCGTGGGTTTCTTCTTTGTCAATAACATCACATTGTCGGTCTCGCCTGAGAAGTGGATGGGGCTCTACGCGAAGTCGCCTGGAGGCCAGAACTTGAACATGGACGACCCAACGCTCTTTGCCCGGTGGTTGCTGATCCTGGCGCCCGGTTTCACGGTGGCGGGCGTCGCCATCCTGTTCCGGGGCGTCATGATGCTGAAGTGGGGTTTGACCGAGGAGGGAAGACACAATCACCGGATTGCCGTGAACGCAGCGGTCCTGGGCATGCTGCTCGAAGCGGTTGCCGGTATTTGGATTCTGTCCGCCATGCCGGACGACCTCCGTTCACACGTCACATCGGCGGGTCTGGCCAAGTTGCTTCTGGGTCTGGGCACAGCCATGGCGTCCGTCGGTCTGGTGCTTGTCTTCCTGGGGCGATACAAAGCCTCGTGGGCCTATCCGCTCATGGCTTCACTGGCGTTCTTCCTGGCCCTGGCGCCCCTGGTCGCTCTGCGAGACGTCGTGCGTATCGAGCAGTTGAGGCCTCACTTCTCACTCGAGAACGTGCCTGTCCACGCGCAGTGGTGCATGGCGGGCTTGTTTGCCGTGTTCCTGGTCGCCGGTCTTGTCTTTCTGCTCGCCCTTCACATGATGGTCGTTCCCAAGCTCATTGCCGGTCGAAGGGCCGAGCTCCGCGAGTCTGCATGACGCCGAGAATCGCCCGCTACAAAAGGTAGAAGTGCCGACGCCGCCCCTGTGCGTCCGCATAGAGCCCGTTGAGCCGCACGCCAGCCCGGTAATACCGATCGATCAAGTCCTTCAGAAACGGCAGGGCCCGCGCACTGAAGTAATCCAACTCCGGCGTTTCGTAGCTCAGCACAACCAGCACTCGGTCGAGCGGACTGAGTAGGCTCGATTCGAGGCCCAAACCGTGCGCCTCGAGGGTTTGACTGAGAGAACAGAGGTGACGCGCCTCTCGGCGTGTCTGCCCGGCGAGGAAACCCAGCGCACCTTCTATGTGAATGCGAAAGCGCAGACGGGGCCACCAGACCGCCTTTGCTCAGAGGGCGGGTTTCGACTCGTTCGACCGACGGTTAGGCTCCATTGTCGCCGATAGCTTCGACGGGACAGCCTTCCTTGGCGTCCTTGCACTGGCTCTCTTCGTCCTCGTTCTCAGGCTGTTTGCAGACGAACGAGTAGCCGCCGTCCTCGTTGCGCTGGAAATTGTTCGGAGCGGTCTCGCGACAGAGATCACAGTCGATGCATTGATTGTCGACGTAGTACTTGCCGGGGACGTTTTCTGGGTATTTGTTTGCGATGTCTGCCATACAATCGATTGGGTTGTTAGTCGTTGGTACTTATGAAGACGTGATCGTTAAAATCAAGCCTGATTCGCGTGCGTCCCTTCGGGCGGCGGACGCTCGCCCCGATCCGGGCGCGAACCGCGGTCGTAGCGTTCACCTCGATTCGGCCTTTCCCTGCGCTCCGGCCTTTCCGATCGGTGCTCGCTCCGCGGCGGTCGATCGCCTTCCGGACGCCGAGCCGGGCGTTCTCCCTCCCCCGACGGCTGCTTTTCGCGCTCGAGCTTGTCGCGTTCCTCCATGGCCGCCTTGCGGGAGAGGCGGACCCGGCCTTTTTCATCCACCCCGAGGCATTTGACCCAGATTTCGTCGCCGAGCTTGACGATGTCTTCGGTCTGTTTGACCCGGAAGTTGGCGAGTTCGCTGATGTGCACAAGGCCGTCCTGCCCGGGGAACACCTCGACGAAACAGCCGAAATCCTTGATGGTGACCACCTTGCCCCGATACAGCTTGCCCACCTCGATCTCGGCGCTGATCGCCTCGACCTCTCGACGGGCCACTTCCATGCCCTCGACACTGGTCGAGTAGATCTGCACCGTGCCGTCATCCTCGATGTTGATCTCGCATCCGGACTCATCGACGATGCGCTTGATGTTCTTGCCGCCCGGACCGATGAGCGCGCCGATCTTCTCCGGATTGACCTTGAGCGTCAGGATGCGCGGGGCGTACTTGCTGAGTTCCTTGCGGGGCTCGGCGATCGTTTCGGCCATGATCTTGAGAATCTTGAGCCGCGCAACACGCGCCTTCTCGATCGCCTCGGCCATCAGCAGGTGCGGGATGCCCTTGAGCTTCAGATCGAGCTGGAAACCCGTCACGCCCTTCTCCGTCCCAGCGATCTTGCAGTCCATGTCGCAGAAGAAGTCCTCGGCCCCGATGATGTCCGTCAGCATTTCATAGCGGGCGATCTTCCCGCTCGGACCGTATTCGGTGCAGAGCCCGATGCTGACACCTGCGACGGGCCGGACCAGCGGCACGCCCGCATCCATGAGGGCGAGGCTGCCGCCACACACGGTCGCCATCGATGTGCTGCCGTTCGACTCCATGATCTCGCTGGTTACACGCACTGCGTAAGGGAACTCCTTGAGCGGCACCATCGGCTCGATCGACCGTTCCGCCAACGCACCATGGCCGATTTCGCGCCGGCCCGGACCCGCGATGCGTCCGGTCTCACCGACGGAGAAATTGGGGAAATTATAGTGGAGAATGAACTGCTTTTCCTTGTCTCCGCCGGCATAGGCATCGATTTCCTGAGAATCCTCGGTGGTGCCGAGTGTTACAAGGGCCAGGGCCTGGGTCTCGCCCCGGGTGAACAAGGCCGATCCGTGGGCGCGCGGCAGGAGCCCGACGCTGCAACTGATCGGGCGCACCTCGTCCATCGCACGTCCATCGAGCCGTTTTCCGTGGTTGAGGATCTGATCCCGTACGGCCTCCTTTTGCAGGTGGTTGAAGGTATCTTTCAGAACGAACTCGGTGATCTTCTCAGCGCCGAACTTCTCGATCAGCTTGGGCGCCACCCGCTCGGTGACGACTTTCCAGGCGGCTTCGCGCTCGTGTTTGCCGGGTGTCAGCAGCGCCGGAACGCTCTGGTCGCCGGCCAGCGCCTTGGCTTCGCGCAGAATTTCGTCGGGAACCACGTTGACCGTGATCGAGCGTTTCGGCCTTCCGGCCTTCGCCGCAAGGTCTTTCTGGGCGGAGATCAGCGGCTGACAGCAAAGCTGGGCGAAGCTGAGGGCGCCGATGAAATCCGCTTCTGGAATCTCGAGGCCCGATCCTTCGAACATGACCATCTCGGTCTCGCTCCCCACATAGACCAGATCGAGGTCGCTCTCCGCCTTCTGCGCGTGGGTAGGGTTGACGACGAACTGGCCCTTGATCCGGCCCACGCGGACGGCGGCGATGGGCCCGGCCCAGGGGATGTCGCTGACCATCAGGGCGGCCGACGCCCCGTTGATGCTCAGAATGTCGGGGTCGTTTTCGCCGTCGGCGCTCAGCAGAATGCTCTGCACTTGCACCTCGTTGAACCACCCTTTCGGGAACAACGGCCGGATGGGCCGGTCGATCATCCTCGATGTCAGGATCTCCTTCTCGGTGGGCCGGCCTTCGCGTTTGAAATACCCGCCGGGGAATTTACCCGCAGCCGCCGCTTTCTCCCGATAATCGACAGTCAACGGGAAAAACTCCTGCCCCTCCCGCGGCGTGGCGGCCGCAACCGCGGCCACGATCACAATGGTTTCCCCAAGCCGGACGGTGACTGCACCGTCGGCTTGCTTGGCGAGCAGACCGGTTTCGATGTGGATTTGGCCGGCCCCGACGGGGACGGTGACTGTTTCAGGCATACGAACTTTCATTCTGCCTGCCGACCCGGAGGAACTTCAGTCGACCGCCCACGCGGAGAAGCCGAATGAAATTTCCCTAAGCCGGCAGGACTTGGTGTTTGTTGGCGCGGTGTGTCTAAGGCGTCGCTCCCGCCGGCCCGCGCTTTACCGGCCGACTCTCCCCACCGGGGTGAGCGAGCTGTTCGCCCAAGGATTTTACTATGGCTGGAGCCGCGACACATGATCGCGGACTGCTCGCGGAGGCCCTTACCTGCGCAGCTTGAGCTTCTTGGTCACCGCAAGATAGCGGTCCGAGTCGGTCGTGTGCAGGTAGTCCAACAGACGCCGCCTTTGGCCCACCATCATCAGCAAGCCTCGACGCGAGCTGTGGTCTTTACGGTGCTTCTGCAAGTGGTCGGTGAGCTGATTGATCCGCTCCGTCAAAAGCGCTATTTGCACGTCGGCAGATCCTGTGTCCTTCTCGTGCAACCGGAAATCCGTGATCGTCTTCGTCTTTGCTTCCATACCCGTTCTGTCCAGCCAAAATCAATGAAGCGCAAACCATAAGCCACGGTACGCCTGACTGTAAAGAACTTTATCGGCTTTCCCTCGTAGCCACAGGGCTGCTCTAAAGTCGAACTGGGCGGGTCAATAGGCGAATGACCTGTCCCGGGCGGCGACTCATCTTCGCCAGGAAGGTCGGACAAGTTCGATCCCGCTTGCGGGGTTGACGACGCGCCCAGGCCCGCGCTTCACCCTGCACCGCGCGACGGAGGATGCCCAGCGTCGTCGCGGCTACCGGATGACTCACCCGACACCGATCTTCACCCGCGCTCACATCCAACGGATAGTGCGTGCCATTCTCGATGCTCCAGTACTGGCGCGCCAACTCCAGCAGACGCTCCGGGTCGGCCTGCTCGGCTGTCAGACTGGTC
>MWFF01000096.1 GCA_002071485.1 Verrucomicrobia bacterium ADurb.Bin006
AGCGCCGACTCACGTCGGCGGCTACAAATCGGTTCATGGTCCCCGTGCGCATTCGACCGCTGAATGTCAAAACTTCCTATGAACCGTGGTTCCGTAGCCGCGGACGTGAGTCCGCGCCATCTCGCTCCGTCAAAAGCAGAAATCAGCGCCGACTCACGTCGGCGGCTACAAATCGGTTCATGGTCCCCGTGCGCATTCGACCGCTGAATGTCAATACTTCCTATGAACGGATCGGTGCATGGTACGGATGAAACTTCGCCCTCCTCGGCCGGCGGCATGTCCGCGCGGGTTCGGGTCGGGATTGTCGGAGCATCAGGCTACTCGGGCGAGGAACTGGTGCGGTTGTTGCTGGGGCATCCGCGCGTCGAATTGACAGCCGTCACTTCCCGGCAATACGCCGGCCGGACCGTGGCCCAGGTTTTCCCCAAGTTCGCCAGCCACTCGGGTGCCCGCACGCTGCGGTTCAGCGAGCCGAACGTCGATCTCCTCGCCACCCAGGCCCAGGTCGTGTTCCTCGCCCTGCCGCACGGCGTGGCCGCCGAGTTCGCCGTGCCGCTCCTGCAACGCGGATGCCAGGTGATCGATCTGAGCGCCGACTTCCGACTGCGAAGCCCGGACGTCTACCGCGAGTTCTACGCGCATGACCACCCGGCGCCGGACCTCCTGGCCGGCGCTGTGTACGGGCTGGTCGAGGTCTATCGCGACACACTGCGCGGCGCCGCCCTGGTCGCGTCTCCGGGATGCTATCCGACCAGCATCCTGCTGCCGTCCATCCCGCTCCTCCGCCAGCAGTTGGTGAAAACGTCCGGGGTGATCGCCAATTCGCTCAGCGGGGTGAGCGGTGCGGGCCGCAAGGCCGAGATCGATTACCTGTTCGTCGAGTGCAACGAGAGCATGCGGCCCTATGCGGTCCCCAAACACCGCCACCTCTCCGAAATCGAACAGGAACTCTCCGCCGCCGCAGGCGCCCCGGTTGTCATCCAGTTCACGCCTCATCTCATTCCTGTCAGCCGCGGCATTCTGACAACACTCTACTTCACGCCTTCCCAACACGTGCAGGGCGCGGACCAGGCCGCCGCGTTTGCGGACACGGTAGCCGCCTGTTACCAGGCTGCCTACCCGGACCAGCCGTTTGTCCGACTGCTCCAGGGCAACGCCCTGCCCGACACGAAAAACGTGGTCGGCACCAACGTGGTCGAAATCGCCTGGCGCGTCGATCCCCGCACCGGACGCCTCATCGTCATGAGCGCGGTGGACAATGTGGTCAAGGGCGCCAGCGGCCAGGCTGTGCAGTGCTTCAACGTGCTGTCCGGATTCGACGAGACGACCGGCCTGCTGTAGATCACGGCTTGGGTCTGAGCCAGGCCACAAACCCGCCGCCCGGAGCCAACTCCGCGCGCAGGACATCACCGCGCCGCACGGGATGTCCGGTCACAACCGCTACCCCGGTCGGATGGGGCGCGGCGTCGCGATAGAGCGTGGCCAGGAACTCGGACGCACCGAGAAAATCGGCTGGGGCTTCCCACTCGACACGCTGATCGGTCCCATTCAGCACGCCCAAATACCACGCGTCGCCGGCGCGCCGGGCAAAGGCCGCCAGCCGCCCGATGCGCGAGCCGGGCAGCACAATCGTCTCATCCCAAACCACCGGGAGCGCCTGGATCAACCCGAGAAACGGGCTCGCCAGGTAATCGTCCGGGTGGTCGGGCCAGCAGAGAAACGACGAGGTCGCAATGATGGCCGTGGCCATCTGAAGCGCGGCTGTCGTGTTCTTCAGGTACTTGGCCCGAACATACGTCGGGAGAAAATCGGAGTGCCCGACCACCATCCGGGTGAACGGCAGCGCGGCGTAATGTTCCAGCGGCAGCTTGTCCCAAAGCACATACTCCTGTTCGCGAATCCCCTCCCGCGTGATCTCGTTCGGCCAGGTACGCACCTCGCCCGTGGGTTTGTTGGCCCCATGAAAGTTGATCGTCAGCCGATGCTCGGCGGCGAGCCGGGTGAGGTCTTCGTAGGCCTCGACGATCTCTTTGCGCTCGGAATTGAAGAAGTCAATTTTGACGCCTTTGACGCCCGCCTCTCGGCAGCGGCCAAACAGTTCCCGGCGCGCCTCGGGTCGGGTGAGCCCCGGACCATCGTCACGCCCTTCCGGAAAGGCGTGCCACAAGACAATTCCGACCCCTTTGCGCGCCCCGTACTCGCACAGTTCCTGAAGGCGCGCCCAGAGGTCGCCACCGTCGGCCAGCCATCCCCACCGCTCGCTCTGCCACCCGGCGTCCACCAACAGATGCTCGCAGCGAAGCGCAGCGCATTGATCCACAAACCACTTCTGCAAATGCCACTGCGCACCGTCATTCCCGAACACGCACCACGTGATCAGGGCGCGCCCGGGCTCGATCCATTTCGTCTTCGCTCCGTCCGGAAAGAGGCGCGGGTCCGGTGGCTCGCAGAGATTGTGGATCACGTCGGTGTTGACCAGGCTTTGCAGGTCCGGCACGGCCACTGTCACGCGCCACGGCGAGAGAATCTCCCCCTCGATCTCGAAGCCGCCCGGATCGTCCTCGAAAGCGGCCTGAATCCGGCCCGTGCCGCTCGGACGCAGCGTCATGCCGCTGTACCCGAACAGGTTCGCCTCTGTTACCAGCAGGCAGCCGCCCCGCGCCAATTCGACTGTGATAGGCGGCCCCAGGTGGACGGCATTGGTTCCGCGCGCGGTCCGCTCTTCGAGCGGGATCAGGGCCGGACGACGCCGCTGGTAGACGCCCTCGTAATCGCCCGTGTTTGTCTGATACCACACCTCCGAATCCTCCGGCAAAGTCCAACTCGACGCCTCCCCGTTCACCGTCCGTACGCCGTGTCCGGGCACCCGGTAACGGCAGGCAAACCCATCGTCGAACAGCCGCGCTTCGATCTGCCACTCCACACCCGAGACCCCGTGCCGGACGGCCAATGCATGGACGCGACACCGGTTGGTGGCTTGGGCCTTCACCCCGCGCCAGGCATACCGCTCATCGATCTCCCGGATGCTCACCCCACCCAGCGTCACCCCGACACCCAAATCCGTTCCATTGACCGATATGCCCAGCCGCGAGGGCTCGATCAGAATCGCTTCCCCGCGGCGCAACGACCAGACCAGGCGCCCTTCGGGGTCCGGCTCGATCCGGGCGCTCAACCCGCCGCCGGGGCTGACGAACTCGGCACCCAGGGCCGGAGAGATGATCCATAAGGCAACCACAACGGCTGAAATAGGAATTTGCGAGCGCATGATGAATCGCCAATTCTGAACTCTTGGCGGCCTCGCGGTCAAGTCGGGGGAACCGCAGCCCGAGCAATTCGTTTCCAGGCTGCCAGGCATTTTCCCGTGCAAGGCTCACGACCCTTCGCCAACGTCCCGCCCGTGTATCCGACATTGCCCAATCAGCTCGTCCTCGACGGCGCCTGGCACGACGGCGCGTCCGGTCTGCGCTCTCCATTGATCAATCCCGCCATCGAACAGCCGTTCGCCGAAGTGGCCGTGGACGATCTCGCGGACTCTCGCCCATGATACCGGTTTGCCACCCGGCGTCCTCCAGGTGCTCCCCGGCTCCAGCGCTTCCATCGGCAACGCTCTGGTCACGCTTCCGCTCGTCCGCAAAGTCTTCTTCATCGGCTCGACCGAAATCGGTCGGCGGATCAGGGAACTCGCCTCCCGTGATCTGAAGCGCATGTCCATCGAACTCGGCGGTAAATCGCCCAATATCGTCTTTGCCGGCGAAGACGTAGCCGCGAAACTCGGAGTGATCCACGTTGCCGCGCAGGATGTCGGCGGCTTTTTCCAGAAAACTGTCCGGTTCCGCCTGCGTCATCCGCCTCACGGGGCGGGTCTTGATGCCATTGCTGGCCGTGAATCCCATGGAAGCCATGCTGCGCCGAGTTCTCTGGTCGTTTTGCTTTCTTTTTGGAAACCGGGACGATGGCCGGAAAGGCCGGTTCAGAACCAGAACGAAGCGCTAACGCTGGACGTCGCGGCAAGGGGATGGCTAGGGTGTGGCCCTATGAAGCCATTTCGAAGGGTGTTTGGCCCCGGACTCATTCGGCTCGGTCTGCGGGCGGTGACGGTTCTCCTCGTGAGCGCCGGCCTGACTCGGGCGCAGGAAACGGCGCCGGCTTTCATCCAAGAACTGAATCTCGTCCATTTCTGCCACACGGACATCGGCTTCACGGACCATCCGGCCGTGGCGCGCGAGCTGCACCGGCGCTATCTGGACGTTGCGCTCGACGCGGTTCTCGCCCGGCTCGATGGTCCCCCCGAGAAGCGGCTCTGTTGGACGGCCGAAACCACCCTGGCGGTCACGGACTGGTGGGAGGCCGCGCCGCCCGAGCGTCGTCGCCAGTTCCTCGAAGCGGTCCGTGAAGGCGTTCTGGATGTGGCCGCCCTGCCCTTCAACCAAACCCCATTTCTGGACGCGGCGCAATGGGACACGATGATGCGGTGGATGCCGGAGGATCTGTGGCGCGAGCTGGGACCATCGGTGGCAATTCAGAACGACGTCAACGGGTTTCCCCGTGCCGGCGCGCGGCGGCTCCTGGACCGGGGCGTGCACCGGCTTTTCATGGGAATCAATGACGACAGCGGCGGCGCGCCGTTTCCCCGGCACTCGGCCTTCTGGTGGCGCCAGCCCGACGGACGGCGGATGTTCGTGTGGCTCAATGCGCACTACGGCTCCGGATTCTCCCTGTTCGAGTCGGACGAATGGCGGCGCGGTCCGGTCCCGTACGCCTCCGACACCCGCTATCGCCCGCCGCGCGCGGGCGACATCTTGCGCAGCGACGAGGCCTCGGTGCGGGCGGCCCACGCGATTTGCCGGGGCAAGCTCAGGCAGATCGAGGACGGGGGCTACACCAACGCGGTTCTGACCACCTCGATCACCAGCCTCTGGCGAATGGACAATGATCCGCCCTTCCCGCCGCTGGCCGATTTCGTGGCGACCTGGAATCGGCTCGGGCTCAAGCCGTATCTCCATCTCACGACTGCGTCCGCCGCCGCGGCGCAAATGGAAGAGATTCTCGGTCCGACCGCGCCCGAGTACGCGGGGGAATGGACCGATTGGTGGGCCAACGGCACGGCCAGCGCGCCACGCGAGGTCGCCGCCAGCCGCGTTGCCAAACGCGCGCTGCTCGCAGTCCGATCGCCTCTGTGGGGAGCGATCGGGTCCGAAGTCCGCATGAGCGTCGACTCGCTGTATCGCGATCTTTGTCTGTTCGACGAGCACACCTGGGGTTCGAGTTGGAGCATCGGGATGCCGTACATCCTCGACACCCAGGCGCAGTTCAACGAAAAGGCCTCGTTCGCCTTTCGCCCCATGGCGCGGGCCGAATGGCTCCTCAGCCAACATGTCCGCACCCGGCTTGCGAACGCCAGCGAAGGACTGTTTCTTGCGAACCCGACCGACGCGCCGTTCACCGGTTGGGTCAGCATCCCGACACCCGCCTTGCGCCAGGACTATCAATCCGTGCAGGACCCCGAATCCGGCGCCCGTCAGCGCCTCGAGTTCGATCCCGGCGTCGCGGCGTGGGGTCGTCCGCAACGCCCTGAAAATCTCACATACGAGAATGCCGCCGCGACTTTCGCCGACGCTTTGCCCAGACGCTTTGCCCGGTTCTGGGTCGAGGCCCTGCCCGCTCACGGCATTCGGCGTCTCGTCTTGAGCACCGAGCCCGTGACGCAGGAGCCCACGCCGACCGGACCCGGCCCCGAGGTCGAGCGGGATGGCCAGGGCTGGCCGATGACCGCCCAATGGCCCGGCCTTTCCAAGCCGCTGTTCCTGCCTGTGCTCGGCGATTTCGTCGCGGTCCAGGTCGACGGTTTTGCCCCGCGGTGGGTGACGATGGACATCATGAACGAGAGGGACAACGACGACCGGCGCGACCGGATGCGACGCGAGCGGTTGAGAGAGGTTCGGGCGCAGCCGGCGGCTGCAACCGATTTCAGCGAGACTCCGCACACCCTGCGGTTCACGCAGCGACTCGATCATCCGCGTCTGGCCTGGGCGACCCGCCAGCTCGAACTCTGGAAGGGCAGCCCGCGCGCCCGGCTCACCTTCCGACTCAACCGGATTTCGTCGGCTGATCCTGAAATCTTCTACATTGCGACCGCCCTGCCCACAGGCGAGCTCATGCCGCGTCTGACCTGCGGCGGCGAGTCCTTCACGCCCTTCAACGACCAGCTTCCTGGCACCTGCCGGGATTACTTTGCGGTGGATGGCTGGGCCGATTATGCCACGCCCGAGGGGCGTTGGCTGTGGGTTAGCCGGGATGCGCCCCTGTTGACGCTCGGTTCACCGCAGGTGTTGGCGCGGCGCCGGACGCCGGTTGCCGATCCTCACCGCCTGCTGTCGATGGTGTACAACAACTTCTGGCACACCAATTTCGCCGCCGACGAATCGGGTGTGATGGAGTTCCAGTTCGATTTGGCCTGGCTGCCGCCAACGACGACCCCCGATCACGTCGATCGGCTGGCCGTCTCGCTGCCATCCAATCCCATCGTGATCATCAATCCCGCCGGGAATGAAGATCGGCACCTGATGAAGTGGCTGTTCGCGCCGGGGCGCTAAGCCGCATATTCCACGAACTGCACTCCAGAAGGCGACTCTCGACGACAGGCCACGACAGAGCCTGCCGTCAAGGCGTTCGAGATGGCTAACCTGGCGGCCAGCCCAGGGACCGTCCACCCAGGATGTGGCAATGGAGGTGCGGGACTGCCTCGCCGGCATCGGGTCCGTTGTTGAACACAAGCCTGTAGCCGTTGGTGAGGCCGGCCAGGCGAGCCACCTCGGCTGCCTTCAAGAGCAGATGCCCGAGCAAAGCCTGGTCCTCGGGAGTGGCCGTGCCCACGGACGGCACGGGCCGGCGCGGGACAATGAGAATGTGTGTTGGGGCGGCGGGATGGATGTCGTGAAACGCCACAACCAAATCGTCCTCGTAAACGATTTTGACCGGGATTTCCTTTGTGCAGATGCGCTCGAACAGGGTTTTGCTCATACGACAATGACGGGGCAATGGCCGGCATTGCGCTCGGCATGCAGGCACCGCCGCAGATACTCGACAATCTGATCGCTCAACTCCTCGCAGCGTCCACTCCACCGCCGGGCGCCGGCCAGCTTCTTCACGCAAACGCGAAGACCCGTAAAACGGACCACGCGGGGGCCCGGTTCCAACTGACGCGCGAGTTCCTTCCTGAGCCGCTGGTAGAATTCCAGCTCGAATGTGCCCCCGCCCTCGACGATCAAGTCGGTCAAATCCGCTTCAGCCGCGGGCGTCGCGTCCGGCACGCGCAGGCAACTCTCGACGTTGAGACCGAAGCCGCGCAAGACCTTGGCAAGGACCACGGCGAACTCCCCGACTGTTACGGTGTCTCGTCCGAGGTCATGACGGAAATAGTGCAGGACACCGCTGGCGACTTCACGGACCAGGTCCGACTCGCATCCGTTGAGGCCTTCGCCGACCAACTCGATGCTGACGCCGGCCGCGCCACAGGCGATCACGTCAGACGCCCCTTTAAAAACCAGGCAGGCGGTAGGTTGCGGTGTCATGTCGCACCTCGAGTTTCTGGACCGCTTGGACGAAGTCGGTGGCTTCCTCGAATCGCCGATAGACGCTGGCGAACCGGACGTAGGCGACGCCATCGAGCACGCGGAGTTCATCCATGATGCGTTCTCCGATCGCCATGCAGGGCACCTCGCCCTCGTACCCGTCGTGCAGATCGACCACGATGCGATCGACAATTTCCTCGATGGCCTGAGGGCTGACAGGCCGCTTCTGGCACGCCTTTCGAATGCCGTTGAGCAACTTGTCCCTCGAAAACTCCTCGCGCCGCCCATCCCGTTTGATGACCATGAGCGTCTGCGTCTCGATCGCTTCGTAGGTGGTGAACCGATGTTCGCAGTGAAGGCATTCGCGACGGCGACGAATTGTAGACCCTTCCCGGGAGGCCCGTGAATCGATCACCTTATCGTTCAGACCGCCGCATTTCGGACATCTCATATTCTGCCACACGGGATGGACACTGCCGGATGTGGCTTGCGGACTGGTATCACACCACGTGTTGGGGTGTCAAGCGGCCGACACGGATTTCATGCAGTCTCATTTTGTCCTGCGCAGCCGACGAGAACCGGCTGAAGCCGGGATACCCAACCAGGTCCGACGCTTCGGCGCTGATAAAGTGACAGGTTCGTAATTATTGACACGCCTTCTGTTTTGGCGTACATGTCTCAACAACAGCAACCCTTCAGGAATTTAAATGAAATAACCGTGATGTGGACTGGTGCGGGTTGGAAAGGACTTGCTGGACGGGGCTTTGGGTGGGCAAGATCAGGGATCATGAACCGCGTCCTGTATGTCGGGTGGCTGTGGGTTGTTCTGGGGTTGTCCCCGAGCACGGCGTCAGCAGCCGGCCAGTCCGCCGCAAATGCGATCGTTGCCATCGTGGACGACGAGGTGATCACCTGGAGCGACGTGCAACAAGAGGTCGAGCCGGTGATCGAGTTGAAGCTCGGGCTGCTTGCCAACCGGCGAGCCGAACTCGAACGCGAGATCCAGAAGGCCCAGCAGGAGGCGGTTGAGATTCTCGTCGAGCGCAAGCTCATTCTGCAGGAGTTCAAGAGAGCCGGATACGTCCTGCCCGAGAGTCTGGTGGACGATCGCGTCCGGGACCGCCTCCGCGAGCGCTGGGGTGGCGACCACGCGGCGATGATGCGCGAGTTGCAGGCTGCCGGCATGACCAAGGAGCGGTTCCGTCAGAGAGAGCGGGAGCGTCTGATTGTCGCCATCATGCGCATGCGCAATGTTCCCCAGGACCTGATGGTGTCTCCCTTCAAGATCGAGAGGTACTACGCGGACAACATCGACAAGTACAAGGTGGGTGACCAGGTCAAGCTGCGGACCATCATGATCAACAAGCCGAAAGAGGGCCCTGCCGACACGGCCAGGAAACGTGCCGAGGAGATTCTGGCGAAGTTGAGCGACGGCGTCGCTTTCGGCGAGATGGCGAGCGTCTACTCGGAGGACACCTTTCGCGCGCAAGGCGGAAGCCGGGGCTGGGTGGAACTCGATCGCGAGCACTATGTCCAGCAACTCGACGAGGCCATTCGCGCGCTGAAACCGAGTGAACAGAGGGGGCCCATCGAAACCGAGTCCGCCTTCTGGATTGTCCTGGTCGAAGACACCAAGCTGAATCATACGAAACCCCTGCCCGAGGTGCGGGACGAGATCGAGCAGACGCTTCTGGGCCAGGAGCGCGTCCGGATGGAGAAGCAATGGATCGACAAGCTTAAGGCCAGGTCCTTCATTCGGTATTACTAGTAAGGCGCGCCTCGGACCAATCCCAATCCCCGACCTCGTGTCACTCACGATCGGCATTACACTGGGCGATGTCACGGGCATCGGACCGGAAGTCGCGGTCAAGGCTCTGGCCCAAGCTGCGGCTGAAGCCCCCGACACCGCGTTCATTGTGCTCGGCGACCGCGCCTGGCTGAACCGCAACAATGGGCAGCGGCTTGGCCCTCTCCCTGTGTGGGATCCAGGAAACCCGCGACCTGGCGTCGGGGTCCTAGATCCGCGCGGCACGGAGCTGGCGGCGGACCTGCAACCCGGGGCGATCCCGGCCGCAAGGGCGGCTCTGGACTGGCTGCGGGAGGGAGCGACCCGCTGTCTTCGAGGCGAGTTCGGGGCGCTCGTGACCGGCCCGGTGTGCAAGGAATCGATCATGGCCACCGGCGAGGTATTTGTGGGGCAGACGGAGTTTCTCTCGGCCCTGGCGGGCACCGACCACACCATCATGATGCTCCTGGGAGCCGATGAACGGGGGCGCTGGCTGCGAGTCGCGTTGACCACAACCCATCTGCCGCTCTCGGGCGTGGCGGCGGCTATCTCTCAAGCCCGTGTCGAACTGGCAATCGAACGCGCCGCCGAAGCCTGTCGCGACCTCGGCCTGCCCCGGGCGCGGGTGGCCGTTTGCGGTTTGAATCCCCACGCGGGCGAAGGCGGTCGGTTCGGCACCGAGGAGATCACGGTGATTCGTCCTGCCGTGGCGGCCGCGCGTGGGCGCGGCGTGGATGTGTCGGGTCCATGGCCTGCGGACACGCTGTTTCATCAGGCCTATCAGGGCGAGTGCGACGCGGTGGTGGCCATGTACCACGACCAGGGCCTTGCGCCGTTGAAAATGGTCGCCTTCGACAGCGGTGTGAACTGGACGCTGGGTCTGCCGTTCATCCGCACTTCGCCCGATCATGGAACCGCGTACGAGATCGCGGGGAAGGACCGGGCCAATCCATCGAGCATGCTGGCGGCCATCCGGCTGGCGCTGGTCCTGGCCCGGCGCCGCGGGCCGGACATCGAAGCCGGCCTCACTTGCGCAGGAGCGCGTATTCCATGCTGTCGACCAGGGCCTGGAGGGACGCGGTGATGATGTTTTCGCTGACGCCGACGGTCCCCCATTCGCGCGCACCATCGCTGCTCTGGATCAGGACGCGGGTCTTGGCGGCGGTGCCGGTGCCCGTGTCGATGATCCGGACCTTGTAATCAGTCAGCCGCACCTTGCCGACGCGCGGGAAGAACCTGGCCAGGCCCTGGCGCAAGGCCCCGTCAAGCGCGTTCACCGGCCCGTCGCCATCGGCCACCGTGTGGGCACGGCGGTCGCCCACGCGGACCTTGACGGCGGCTTCGCAGATCGAATTGGCGCCGTCCCTGCGAATCGAGGCGTGGTAGCCCTCGACGGTGAAGAGCAGCTCGGGATTGTGTTCGAGGATGCCCCGGATCAGCAGCGCCAGCGAGGCCTCCGCCGCCTCGAACTCGTATCCCTGGCTCTCGAGTTCCTTCACCCGCCCAAGAATAGCCCGCACCTCGGGCGCGTCGGGCGCAAGATGAAAACCGAGTTCGCGCGCCTTGGCCAGGAGGTTGCTCCGGCCCGACATGTCGCTGACCAGGACGCGCCGCGAGTTGCCAACCGCCTTAGGCTGGATGTGTTCGTAGCTGCGCACCACCCGCTCGACGGCGTGCACGTGCATGCCGCCCTTGTGCGCGAAGGCGGCGGCCCCCACCCACGGCTGGCGCCCGTCCGGTTTGACGTTGGCAATCTCGTCGACGAACACGGACAAATCGCGCAGCTTCGGCAGCGAGCCCGCCGGCACGGTGCGTTGCCCAAGCTTGAAATGCAGGATCGGGATCGCGCTGGTCAGATTGCAGTTGCCCGTGCGTTCGCCATACCCATTGATGGTTCCCTGGACCTGTGTGGCTCCGGCCTCGACCGCCGCAATGGCGTTGGCGACGCCCAACCCGCAGTCGTCGTGCGTGTGGATGCCGATCGGGACCGCGAGCTCGCGGCGGGCCAACGCGGTGACTTCGGCGATCTCGCGCGGCAGGCGCCCGCCATTGGTGTCGCACAAAACCACGCGATCCGCTCCCGCCCGCTCCGCGGCCCGCCAGGTGGCCAGGGCATACTCGGGCTCGTCGGCATAGCCATCGAACGAATGCTCGGCATCGTAGATCACGGTCCGTCCGTGCGCCTTGAAGAACGCGATCGTGTCGCTGATCATGGCGAGGTTCTCATCCGGCTTGGCGCGCAACACCTCGCGCACATGGAGCAGCCATGTCTTGCCAACGATGGTGACGACGGGCGTCTCGGCTTCGAGGAGTTGCCGCAGGGACGGATCGCGCTCGACAGCGATCCCCTTGCGCCGGGTCATGCTGAACGCGGCGAGCCGGGCCCGTCGGAACCTGCGCCGCTTGGCCAAGGCGAAGAACTCGAGGTCTTTGGGATTGCTGCCCGGCCAGCCGCCCTCGATGTAGTGGACGCCGAATTGATCGAGCCGTTCCGCGATGCGGAGCTTGTCGGCGACGGAGAAGTTGATCCCCTCGCCCTGACTGCCGTCGCGCAAGGTTGTGTCGTAGATCTCGATGGCCGGTTTCATAGGCGTCCGACGGGGCGGACGCGTGGTTTTTAGGCCAAAGCGACCGGGCATGCAAACGGATTGAGAGCGAGCTACTTGGTGCCGCGCTTGGCGAGCACGGCGCCGCCGGTGATGCCGGCATCGTCGCCGAGTTTGGAGGCGATGATCGCGATGCCCTTGTCGGTGCCCTGCATCGCGTAATCGTGCGCGGTTTCGACGATGATGGCCAGCATCTCGTCTTCGAGGGCGTCGATGACCCCGCCCCCAAGAACGACCACTTCCGGGTTGATGAGATTGATGATGTTGGCCACGGCGATCCCTGTGTACTCGGCCGCCTCTTCGATGACCTTCTCGACAAACTTGTCGCCGCGGCGAAGGGCCTTGCGGAGGTCGCCGCTGCGCATGTCCTCGAGATCGCCGCCCAGCATCTCCGTCAGGACGGTCTTCTGGCCGTCTTTGACGCCCGCCTGGATGCGGCGGAAAATGGCGGTCCGGCTGGCGAGGGCTTCGAAGCAACCGCGATTGCCGCAGCCGCACTTGGGACCGCCCACTTCGAGCACCATGTGGCCGATCTCTCCCGCGCTGCGATTGAAACCGGAAAACAGCTCTCCGTCGAAAATCAAGCCGGCGCCGATGCCCGTGCCCAGGAAGATGCCGACCATGTGGCGTGGCTTGCCCTTCAGTTCGCGTTCGTACACGCCAAGGGTCTGCACGTTGCAGTCATTCTCGACGAACACCGGGATCTGAATCAGCTTCTCGAGGTCCTTCTTCAGCGGAACGTCTTCCCAGACGAGGTTGGGCGCGAAGATGACGCGTCCCGTTTCGGGGTCCGAGGCGCCGGGCGCGCCAATGCCCACGCCACGGACCTGTTTGGGCAGGAGATCGCACTCGTCGATGGCGTCCTGGACGCACCGGGCGACGCGGTCGATGACCGCCTCGGGCCCGCGCTGGGACTTGGTGCTCATCTTGCTCCGGCCGAGACAATTCAACTTGTCATCGAACACGCCGGCGAGAATCTTCGTGCCGCCCAGGTCAACGCCCACAAGAAAGTCCTTTGAGGTCTCGGCCATAGTTGTTTATGCCTTTCCAATCAGCACGGATTCCACCTTCTCCTGCAGTTCACAGCTGAGGTCATCGACCGCCCGGTCGCCGTTGACGATCGTGAAGCCATAGATTTTCTGGAGGTACTGGAACTTCTCGACCATCAGTCTCTGGTACTGCACGAAGCTGTCGAACATGTCGCGCGAGAGTCCCAGGTCCATGCCGCTTTCCCAGTAGTCCAGGGCATGATTCTTGGAGAAGTTGCGCTGCACCAATTCCTCCGGAGAGACCTGGAGGTAAAAGACCGCGTCGGGGACCAGGGCGATGCTGTAGAGGTTCTGCAGCCACTGTTCATTCATCCCCCGCACCAGATCGCGGGCCATCAGCGTGTAGATATACCGGTCGGCCAGAACCATGAATCCGGACTTCAAGGCCGGGATGATGACGTTTTCGAGCTGGTCGGCGAAATCCGTGGCGTAGAACAGGCTGAGCGTGGTGCGGCTCAGAACGTTGCCTTCCTGGGCCTTGCGCAACTCCTCGCTGACGAGGGTGGATCGTTTCAATCCCACCTGCACGGTGGCGTGCCCCCGCCCTTCGAGCCAGCGCACCAGCCGGGCGATCTGGGTCGAGCGCCCGGAACCATCGGCCCCTTCCATAACAATGAGCTTGCCGCTCAGCCGGCTGGTGTCGACCCCCAGGATGCCCTGGCCATAGAACCGCTTGAGAGTGGTTTGGGGAACGACCACCTGGGGGCCCGGCGCGGGACGTCGCACTTTGCGATGGGCCTTCGATGGTTCGGGATCGGGGCGTCGCGCCATGATGCACTCAGTGGTTGGGAGAGCCGTAGTCCGAGAGGGGAATGCGGTCTGCGACAAGCCGCCGGACAATCGACTGTTGCGCCTCGACGCTCTGGTTTGCGTCGATGAGATGGAATTGGAACTCAGTGCTCATCGCGAGGTACTGTTCAAGCAGACGGCCCTGGAAGATGCGGAAGCTCTCGTACGGGTCGGACGACAGACGCAGGTCCATGCCCGCCTCGAAGTACTTCAATTGCGGGCGCCCATCGAGGATACGCTGCAACGAGACCTCGAGTTGCGCCTTGAACAGAAACGTCAGATCCGGCAACGCGGCAAAGGCATAGATGCCCCGCACCCATTCAGGCGTGCAGCCGCGCACGACGTCGCGGGCGAAGGCGGTGAACACATAGCGATCGCAGAGGACCAGGTAGCCGGCCCGCAGCAGCGGAACGAGTTGGCGCTCGTAACGGTCGGCGAAGTCGGTCGCATGGATGAGGCTGAACGTGGTGGGTGTGAGCAGGTTGGTCTTCTTGCCTTTGCTCGTGGCGCTCTTGACCAGATCCGACGAGTTCCATTCACTGAAAAAGACTTTCAACTCCTGCTGTTCCAGCCACCGCTTCAGAAGGTAAATCTGCGTCGATTTCCCGGAGCCGTCGATGCCCTCGACCGCAATGAGCCGCCCCGGGAAACCCAACTCCGCGAACGTCTTCATCAATCGCGCGCCAACCTAAGGGCGTCCCGCTGCCGATGACAACCCTTTTTCGTCTACGTCGGCAAATCGGATCAACAGTCTTGTCACACGAGCGCGAGGTTTCGTAGACTGGCGTCCACATTTGGGGTCTGAAGGATTCTGAACGATGTCCACGATTCGGCTCAGCGCTGTCGATATCGCCCTGGTGGTGGGCTACCTGGTGGGAATCACGATTCTGGGCGTGTGGTTGGGTCGAGAGATTCGAGGAGGCCGGGATTTCTTTTTGGCGGGCAAGTCCTTGCCCTGGTGGGCCGCGGGCATGTCGCTTGTGGTCTCGGACATCGGGGCCAAGGACATGATCGGCCTGGCCGGGGACGGGTACCGGTACGGGATCGTGATGATGAACTTCGATTTCATCGGCTGCATTTTCCCGGTGTTGATCGCGGCCTTTCTGTTCATGCCTTATTTCTGGCTGGCGGGGGTTTACACGGTGCCCGAGTACCTGGGACGGCGATACAACCTGGGCGTGCGGACCTTTTTCGCCGTCATCTGGGTGCTTTTCATGATGGGCACCCTCGGCACAATTTTCGTGAGCGCCGCGGCGATGTTCGAGGGGTTGCTGGGCTGGAGCTTCTGGTTCTCCGTGATGCTCACGGCGGTTATCGTGGGGTTGTGCACGGCCCTGGGCGGTCTGCGCGCGGTCGTTTTCACGGAGTCGATCTCGTGCATCGTGCTGACCGCCGGCGCAGCTTTGATTTGCGGCTTGGGTCTCGCCAAGGTCGACGGGTGGGCTCATCTCCAGGAGACGATCGGTCAGATGACCTGGACACAGCATCACCTGACCCTGCTGCCGCCGGCCGACCACCCCGTCTATCCGTGGCCGGCGGTGTTGTTGGGCCTGGGGTTTGTGCTGGGCCCGGCTTACTGGATTGGCAACCAGGCCATCGTGCAACGCACGCTCGGCACGCGCACCCAAAACGAGGCGCGGGCTTCGTATGTGTTTTGCGCGGCGATCAAGTTGGTGTTTCCGATTCTCCTGGTGGTGCCGGGCCTGGTTGGCGTGGCGCTGCTGGGCCCGGAACTGGGCCAACCGGGCAAAGACTGGGACGGGAACCGCGTCTTGCCGATGCTGGTGGTGCGTCTTCTGCCGCCAGGCGTGTTGGGCGTGGTGATGGGCGCCTTCTTCGCCGGGGTCATCTCGAATCTCGATTCCTATGTCAGCTCGGCCAGCACGATGGTGGTCACGGACCTGTACCGCACATTCATCCGCCGACAGGCCGCGGATCGCGAATGCCTTCTCGTGGGCCGGTGGCTGGTCGTCGCCTTCCTGGTGGGAGGCGTGGCCATCAGCTACCCGATCAAGAAAGGCTTCGGATCCGTGTTCGAGGCCTTCCAGACGTTTCTCTCGTTCTTCCAAGGGCCGCTTCTGGCTCTCTTGTTGCTGGGCATGTTGACCCGGCACGCCACACCGTGGGGCGGTGTGGCCGGCATGATCATCGGCGTGTCCACCTCGGCCGTGTTGAATTCGGCCGAGCTTCTGCTGGGAGTGCCCGGTGGGATTCCCTTTCTGTGGACGGCGTGGTGGTCGTTTGTGGCGGCGCTGGCCGGGGTCGTCGTCGTGAGCGCGTTCACCTCCGGTCATGACGAGGCACGACTGCGCGGTTTGGTGTGCTGGCTGCCGGCGGAGGGAGGGAACAAGCCATGACTATGTTCTCGGAGCCTCTCGGCACACTCTGGCTGCTTGCGGCCGCAAGCGGGGCGGGTTGGATGGGCAAGGCGGCGTTCATTGGCGTGTTTGTCGCCTTGATCGTCCTGCTCGCCAGCCTGCCGGCCAGGATGCTCGGCGAGACTGAATGCCGCCCAGCGCTCTGGCGGAATGTCCGCGCCTGGGCCATCCTGGTCGCTGTCGCGCAAATCTTCATTTACACTCTCTGGGGTTAGCGAGGCTCCGCCTCAGACCGAGGGAGCATGTCGCCACTTCGTGTGCGCTGGGTTTTGGCCATGGCCACCGGCGGCCGACGCCTCGCGAAGCATGTGAAATAACCGGGCGAGCAGGGGCTTGCGATTGCGCTGGCGATTCGCGGGAGGCGCGCTAGAATGTCGGTCGATTCCAAATGAAGAAGACCAACTTCCCAAGGCCTGAATCCAAACGCGATGGGAACATCCAGCGGGCGCCGATCGAGCGGGCACCCGGGCCTTCGATGGAGCTGACTCAGCGGAAGGGCAGGGAGGCTTGTGTGAATCGAGCGCACGACCAATTGGAGCATGAGGTCCGGGAGCGGACGCGCGCACTCGAAGCGGCGATCGAGCGATTGCGTTTTCGCGAGAACGAGGTGCGTACACTGGTCGAGAACTCGCAAGACTTGATCTTCCGCTTCGATCTCAAGGGCCGGCACATCTATGCAAATCTGGCCGCGGCGAAGCTCTACGGCAAGAATCTTGATGGCCTGCGCGGGAGGCGGATGCGGGATTTGGGCACGGGGCGGGAAACATGGGAATCGGCGCGGGCGATCTTCGACCGGGTGGTGGCGAGCGGAGCGGAAGCCGGTGGCCAGATCGCGCACGGGGTTGGCGAGAGGAGGCGCTACTATGACACCCGGTTCGTGCCGGAGTTCGGGGCGGGCGGCGTGCTGGCGTCGATCCTGGTCGTGGCTCGGGACGTTACGGAGCGCGTGCGCACCGAAGAGCAGGTGCTTGCGAATGAGCGGCTTCTGTGGGCCGTGTTCAACAGTTCCTTCCAGTATATGGGTCTGCTCAGCGCGGAGGGCCATGTCATCATGATCAACGACACCGCGCTGCGATTCGCCGGGCTCAAGATGGAGGATGTGCGCGGGATGCCCTTCTGGATGACCCCCTGGTGGACACTGTCGCCGGAGACGCAAGACAAGGTTCAACGGGCTGTCGAGCGCGCCGCTCGAGGTGAAACAGTGCGGTACGAGGAGGTGGTGCAGGGGGCGGAGAACCAGCTCAAGACGATTGACTTCTTCCTGAGGCCCCTGGACAGCCCCGCCGGGATCAGTCCCTTGTTGATTGCGGAGGCGCACGATATCACCGAGCTGAAGCGGACGACCGACGCACTGCGAGATGCGGAAACCCTGGCGCGGGTCCAGGCCGAAACGGTGCTCGAAGGCATCCTCACCCATGACTGCGGCATCATCCAGGAGGCGAACAACGTCGTGGAGAACATGTTCGGATGGTCTCCAGCGGAACTCCTCGGGAAGTCTCTGATCGATCTCATCGAGCCCGAATCCCGGACTCTCGTGCGCCAGAGTCTGGTCACCAGCGCCGGGCAGCGTTACGAATGCCTGGCCCTGACGCGGGACGGCCAGCGGTTCCCGATCGCGATCCAGTCGCGTCGATTCCCATACCAGGGCCGCCATGTCGGCATGGTGGTGATTCACGACCTGACCGATCAGCAGCGGGACCGGGCGCGCATCCGGAAGCTCGAGCAGGAGGAGGCGTTGAAGCGGGAGAAAGCGGAGCGCGAATCGTTCGCCCGCCGATTGATCGAGACCCAGGAGAGAGAGCGCTGCCGCATCGCGACGGATCTGCACGACGGACTGGGGCAGAATATCCTGGCCATCAAACACCATGCCGAGCGCTGTCTGGCCAACGGCGTCAGCCCCGGGCGGACCGCCGAAAGCCTCCAGGAAATCACGTCGCTCGCCGCCCAGGCCGTCCGCGAAATCCGCGCCATCGTCCAGGATCTCCACCCTTATCTCGTCGAGCGACTGGGACTGACCCGCGCCCTCCAGGCCATGGTCGAGTCAATCGCCAAACTCTCGTCTGTCCACATCGTTTCCGAGATTCAGAACATCGACGGCGTTCTCAAGCCCGAGGCCGAAATCGGTCTTTACCGCATCCTCCAGGAGTGTCTCACCAACGTGGTGAGGCACTCCCAGGCCACCGAGGCGCGCCTGTGCGTGGCCCCGCAACAGCGCTGGGTCTGCGCATCTGTCGAGGATACCGGCCAGGGCTTCGATCTCACTCGCATCCGGCATGGTGACTCGGCTTCGTCAGGTCTGGGCCTCAGGGGGATTGTCGAACGAAGCGCGTTGCTGGGCGGGTCGGCCTGGATCGCCAGCCATCCGGGCGGAGGGACGCGGGTCGAGCTCCAACTCCCGATCGGGACCGCGCGCGAGGACAGCAGCCGCGGAGCCCCTTTGCGGCTTGTCTCGGAGCCGGGTTCGGGTACGATGTCCTCATAGCGTATGGCCACGGTACGAGTCCTCATTGCTGATGACCACCCGATCATCCGGAGCGGACTGCGCGAGGCTATTGAGGGACAGCGGGGCAAATGGCTGGTCTTCGAGGCCTCGGACGGTGAGCAGGCCGTCGAGTACTGCCGGACGCATCCGATCGACGTCGCCATTTTCGACATCAGCATGCCCAAACTCGACGGATTGGCCGCGGTGCGCATGACCCGAGAGCAGAAGCCGACCTTGAAGGTTATTCTACTCACGATGTACGACGACCCGGCCCTGCTCGAGGAGGGGCTGGCTCTCGGAGCGCAGGGCTACGTCCTCAAGGACGAGCCCATCGTCGTCGTCCTCGAGGCCCTTCGCGCCGTGCTCAAGGGCGAACGCTACCTCAGTCCAGCCTTGCAGAATCGCGACAGGAAACGCGACACGGTCTTGAAGCCGCTGCCTGACTCCAGCCCTTACCTCGAGTTGCTGACCGTCAAGGAGCGCAAGATTCTGCGTCTGATCGGCGAGCATCTCACCAGCAAGGAGATCGCCGACAGACTCCAATGCAGTGTGCACACCATCAACGCGCACCGCCAGAATCTGAGCATCAAACTCCGGCTGAGCGGATCCCACAGCCTCCTCAAGTTCGCCTTCGAGAATCGCGATCGTCTGTGACACATTATGCAATCACAAGCAATTGAATGCCGACTTTTTATGAAAGCAAACAACCATTCGAATCTACTCCAGCTTGTTGCGTCCGGATGCGCGAAGGCGGCCTGCTGCCTGGCCGCGGCCCTGGCGCTGACGGGCTCGACCGCGCTCGAAGCGGCCATTACAGGCCAGTGGGATTTCAAGTCGGGCGACCTCTCCGCCACCATCGGCCTCCCTCTCGAGTTCTTCGATTACCCGGGCGGGGACACTGACCAGCAGACTGTCTTCGGGACCACGACCGCCCTGGGTCTGCCCGACATCGGCGGTGCTCCGGCGCATGTCATGGGCTTTCCGAAGTCCCTGCCTCACATGGGCTACGTGATCTACCCGAACATGCACTCGAACGGTGGCGGTGCATTCGTGAACCAATACACTCTGATCTTCGATCTGCTTTACCCGCCCGCATCCTCCACGGGCTGGCGCGCCCTGATCCAAATCAACGACCCCTACAACACCGACGACGCGGACCTCTTCATCAATCCGACCGGAGGCATCGGAATCTCGGCGCAGTATCATGGCGTCGTCCAGGCCAATACGTGGCATCGCCTCGCATTCGCGTTCGATCTGGCCGCCCCGGGCGGGCCGACACTCAGCAAGTACATCGATGGTGCGCTGGTGAACCGGCAGATTCTCGGCGCCGGAGTGGACGGGCGCTGGGCACTCAACGCGGTCGACGGCATGTTCGCCCCGATGGCGCTGTTGTTCACCGACAACAATGAGGATGGCGCAGACACCCAGGCGGGCTATGTCAGCAGCATCCAGGTCCATGACGAGGCACTGTCCGCGGCATACATCCAGACCTTGGGCCCACCCACCACCGACGGCATCCCCACAACAGTGGTCGTCCCAGCCTCGATTGTCTCCCGCAAGCCGCTGGAAGGCGCCATGAACGTCGTTCCCGCCTCGGAAATCGAGGTGGTTCTGGCCGACGGCTCGGCGCCCCTGGACACCACCTCGATCGTCCTCAAGGTCAACAACGAGACACTGACGCGAAACGTCACCTCCGCCGCGGGCAAACACACCGTCACCGCCGCTCTGCCGCCGCTCAGCCCGCGTTCGACGAACACCGTCAGCGTCGGGTTTGCCGATGCTTCGGCCGGCACGGTCACCCTCGAATGGGGTTTCCGCATGGCGGCCTATCTACTCGACGCGGAACTCGAGCAGGTGTTCACCAACCGGTTGGCCGCATACTGGCCGATGGACGAGGGCCTGACTAACTTCGCCGCGACGTTACTGGTGGACGTGGCGGGCGAGAACCATTCCACCATCACGACGGGCGGCATGACAGACTACTGGCTCGATGCATCCGAATCGCGATTCGGCGGAGCTCTGCATGTCGACGGGGAGAACGTGTATGTCATGGTTCTCCCCAGCCCGAGCCTCGATATCGGGGCCAATGCGATGTCCATGGCCCTCTGGGTCAAGCTCGAACAACTCCCCAGTCAGTTGCCCGGCAGCTACGGATCGATTTACGACTCGGTCACCGACGAGTACGTGGTCTACACCGACAAGGGAAACAAGGAACTCCGGTTCAAAGTTACTCTGGCCAATGGACAGGCCGCACGGCCCGGCATTCCTGAGGCGCAACTCAAAGTGGGCGAGTGGATGCACATCGCCGCCGTCTATGACGGCAACGCCAGCCCGACCGCCGGCGAGGCGCGCATCTATCTCAACGGCGAACTGATGGACAGACATGTGGGCCACGACGGCGCCCCGGGCACCGGCCTGACTGGCAACGTGCGCGCCGGGCAGACGGCTGCGATCGGGCGTCCCGGCACGGCAACCGGAAACAACTACGTCGGAGCCATCGACGACCTCGCGATCTGGAGCCAGGCCCTGAGCATCGATGCGATCGGCTACCTCTCCTCGGGCCACTCAATCCCGGCTGTCGCTCAAGACCCCGATCCGCTCACCATCACCCAGCATCCAGAGGACAAGACCGGTGTGGTTGGAAGCCGCGTGATGTTCGAAGTCGTTCGGTCGGGCGGCACTCCGCCCGTGCTCTATCAGTGGAAACACAACGGCGTCGATATTCCCGGCGCAACCAGTGCCAAGCTCTTCGTGGTTGTGGCGCCGGACGCCGCGGGCACCTACACCGTCGCCGTCCGGGATGCCGTGCGCTCGCTTGTGAGCAATCCGGCCACCCTGACGATCGTCACGCTGTCGAGCGATCCGATCGAGTCACTCCTTGTGGGGCTCATAGCCCATTGGCGGCTGGACGATGGACTGGCCGATCCCAACACCCAGGTCCTGGCAGATGCTCGGGGCGGCAGCCCTGGCAACCTCTTCGGAGGGAGCGCGGCGGCCTGGCTCGCCGAGCCCGAGGCCCGGTTCGGCGGCGCGCTTCACGTGGACGGCCAGACTGTCTACGCGACGATTCCCAACAACAGCATCCTGGACATCAACGAGAACCAGGTGAGCGTGTCGCTCTGGGCGCGCCTCGAACAACTGCCCACCGAGATTCCCGGTGCCTTCGGCGGCATCTTCGATTCGCCCAATGACAGCTATGTCGTCTACCTCGACAAAGGCAACCAGGAACTGCGATTCAAGGTGACGACGGCCGAAGGCCAGGCTGTCCGGCCCGGCATCCCTCAGTCCGAACTGGTCCTCAACGAGTGGATTCATGTGCTCGCAGTCTACGACGGCAATGCTTCGCCCGATGCCGGCGAGGCCCGCATCTACCTCAACGGCGTCGTGATGGACACCGAGGGCTCCGCCAGCCTGACCGGATTGGTTCGACCCGGCCAAGTCACCGGTCTGGGACGCGACGGCGAGACGGCAGGCTACTTCTATACCGGTGCCATCGACGACATAGGCGTCTGGAGCCGCGCGCTGACGGTGGACGAGATCGCCTACCTGTCCTCAGGCCATGCAATCCCGGCCGGGCCGGAGCCGCTCGAAATCTCCGGCGCGCGCATCGAGAGCGGCCAGATCGTCATCCAATGGACCGGCGGTGAAGGCCCGTATCAGTTGCAGCGCCGGACCTCTCTGACCACTGGGAATTGGGAGAACGCGGGACAACCGACCGCCGGCACGACCGCATCAGACGCGACCGATGCCCCGGTCAGATTCTACCGCGTCATCAAGGCGCAGTAACACTGCCGCCCCCGGACCCGCTCTGATCGTTCAGCGCCCAGCAAGGAGAATCGGCTCATCGGTTCATTCGAGTCGGGATGCGCCGCAGCCCCTTGGGCGCGTCGGGCACGCCGACACAGTGTGGTCGAGATTGGTGTAGGACCAGCGCGTCGATTTGACCGCGAAAGAACGGATCGGTCTGACTCGTCGCATTGCCCTCGAACACGCCGTCAAACCGGTTGCTGGCGTCGGCGCCACCATGCGAGAACGGATAGAATGCGCGCCAGGACGGCCCTGGGAACAGCGTTGCCGTCGCGATCGTCTGGCGCCGATCCAAGTCGGTGGCTGGATCGAGTTCCAGCAGATGAATGCCATCATCGGCGTTTGAAAACTCCTATGCACAGCGTCAGAAGTTCCGCCGCGCGAGGCCACGCGGCCTGCAGGCTCGCAGGCCTGACCCGGCGCTGCATCATCGATGTCGCTCTGTTTAATCGAGCACGATGCGGACCGACTCGATCCTGCCGCGGAATTGGTTGTCGGTGGAATAGGGTCCGACCAGGCCGGCCTGGTCGCTGCCCACCTCGAGACCGTCCACAGGCATCGTTGCGATGAGGCTGGGGGCCTGGCCGCTGGCTGCGGGCTTGCCATCGAGCGCGAGGCTCAGCGCGCCACCCCGACCGAGACGAGCGACAGCCGTGTGCGCGCCTTTCGTCAGTTGCGGCGCCATAACCTGCGTCACTTCGCCAGCCGTCCGAACCAGGAACACCAGTTTCCCATTCTCGACAAACAGCGCGTAGCCGCGCGCCGAGCCGCCTTGGGCGACAATCACCCCTTGCGGGTTGTCCGACTCGAACGTGGCGGTGATCGTGAAGGGGCGCCCGGCAATGGCCGGTGCATGGGCGCGATCGAGACGATCGCCCATTTTCAACGCGAACTGCGTTTCATTGCTCAGGTCGGGGGCAGGATTGCCACGACTGTTCTGCGCCGAACTCCGCCAACCGCCTAACGGCAGGACATTGGCTCGGGCCGCATATTCGTCCCACCTCGCCGCCAGGGCCTTGACTCGGTCCGGCTCGGACGCCGCCAGATCGTTCTGCTCGGTCCGGTCCTTGACCGTGTCGTACAGGCGCCAAGCCTGGCCCGCCAGCGCCACCAGTTTCCATTTCCCGTCGAGAACAGCCCGGTTGCCTTCGTGCTCCCAGAAGAGCGGTCGCGTGCGTCCGAGCGGCTTGCCCTCGAATCCCGGACGCAGGCTGACACCTTCGAGCGGCGTGAGGGACCGGCCCTTGAATGCGTCGGGATAGGAGGCCCCAGCCACCTCGAGGCAGGTCGGCATGATGTCGATGACATGTCCGGGCTGCGGCTCGAGTGCCCCGTTGCGCGCCGCTGAAATGCCGCGCGGCCAGTGAGCGATCAAAGGGGTCGCGATGCCGCCCTCGTCGGTGTAATGCTTGTAGCGGACAAACGGCGTGTTGTTCAACGCCGCCCAGCATTCCCCGACAAAAACCGTCGACTGCGCGTCGCCCGGCTGGCTGCCCTCGAGTCGTCCACGGACGCCGCTCTCGGCGTTCCCGCCGTTGTCGCTCATGAAAAGGATCAACGTGTTGTCCAATTCGCCACGGTCGCGCAGCCCGCTCACCAGTGTCCCGATCGACCGGTCCATCCGTTCTACCACCGCCGCGTAGATGGCCATGATGTGGTCATAGCGATCCTGATCCTCGGCGCTGAGGCTGCTCCAGGCCGGCACGGCGTCGGGCCTTGGCGAAAGCGGCCAGGCCTTGTCGATCAGCCCCATCTCGAGCTGGCGCGCGTAGCGCTCCTGACGCAGAACGTCCCAGCCGGCCTTGAACTTGCCGCGCCACCGGGCGATGTCCTCGGCAGGCGCTTGCAGCGGGAAATGGGGCGCGTTGTGCGCCACGTACAGGAAGAAAGGCTTCCGCGCCGCCCGGGCCTCATCGACGAACTTCAGCCCGTACTCGATCCATAGGTCGGTCGAGTACCATTCCCCCGGCAAAGGCGCGCCGCGCGACCCCAGATTCTTGCCGTTGAGAAACAGCGCGGCGCGCGGCGAATCCGGAAAGTAAAAGCCCCCGGCCGCCGCGGTCAGCGTCCGATCGAACCCCCGGTCCCACGGTGTGACCCCGTGGTTCTGGCCCACGTGCCACTTGCCTGTCATGGCGGTGAAATAGCCCGCCGCCTTCAGCGCCTCCGCAAACGTCACACACCGGTCGTTGAGCCGCCCGCTGTACCCCGCCAGCGGCCGTCCACTCGAATCCCGCTGCTCCTCGGTCATATGCCCCACACCCGCCTGGTGCGGATACAGCCCTGTGAGCAGCGCCGCGCGGGTCGGACAACACCGGGCCGTGTTGTGGAACTGGGTGAAGCGCACCCCGTCCCGGGCAAGCCGATCGAGGTTGGGCGTTTGAATCTCGCCTCCATAGCATCCAATGTCGGAGTACCCCAGGTCATCGGCGAGGATGACAACAATGTTCGGTCGCGGATCGCTCGAACCGGTCGCACCGATCGCCATGAGACAGCTCGCGGCAATCGTCGCAAGCCGTGTTGACGCGCTCGTTTTCATGTGGATTTGCAGCAGGGTAGGCGATCGAGGCGCGGACGCGCAATGCTCGACCATTGATCAATCCGCACTCGGGGGGAGCAGACGTCCGTCCCGGTCGACGCTGGGAAACCAGCGGAGCTTGTCGGCAGCGATTCCCAAGGCGGTGCGCCGATTTCGATTCACCAGGGCCTTATAGAAGAGGTCTGCGACGCTCGGATCCAGAGTCGCGATCCACCTTCCCCCAAGGCAGAGGATGCCCGCGGTGTCGTCGGAATTGTCTGGTAGCAAGCGCGCGGCCTCCCATGCGAGGGCAGAGGCGGTGTAGCCTTTGTTCCAAAGCAAGGCCATCGGATCCCCCGAAGGCGGAGCCGGCTCGTCGGGCGCCGAATCGTCGTCAGCGCCCGGAACCCAGCTCACGTTGTGATCGACAGTGAAACGCGCGGCGCGCATGAGCGCTTCGGCGCGCTGAGCGGGCGTGGTGTTCGGGCCACGCGATTGGCACAAGAGCCTGGCTGCGTCTTGCGCCAGGACCGCCGCCGTGTGGCGGTAATGCCAGCGGCGTTCGGGAGTGGCTCGGTGCGCCTGAGCCCGTGCGATTTCTTCGAGGCTGGGGCCCAGCGCGTTGGTGGTCAGGGTGCTGCGAGTCGCAAGCGTAACGCCCCATTCGAAGTTGCCATCGTGGATGCGCCAGTCCGGTTCGACCTCGGTGCCCAGCAATTCGAGTCCATAGCGCCGGGTCATCCGGGCCGCTTCGAGCAGCCCCCAAGCCCTCTGCTCCGTGGACCGGTCGCCGCGGTCGGCTTCGAGGCGTCCGACAAGGAAGCGGTCAAAGAGCGGCAGCCAGTCCGGCGGGAAGTAACGGCGCGCATCGGCGCAGCGGTTAGCACGGACCAGGCGCCTGGCGAGGAGATAGCGGATGCGTTCGGCGGGCGGGTACTTGGGGGTTGCCTGGCGGGCGGCCTCAAACGCCGAGAGCTCGTCGGCATCGGACACAGGGGCGAGGTCAGCGGGCAAAGGAGTCGACGGCGGACAATGGCGATCGACGTACTCGACCAACTCCGGAAGTGTGAGAACCCGTTCCGCCACGTAGGCGACGTCCATCCAGTAGACCGGGGAGGAGTGGAGCAGAGCGTCGAGGGCCTCGACGAACTGGCGCCGGGCCAGACGCTCCAGACTGATCTCGGCCATCACCTGCTGGTTCATTGGCACAGTCTCGAAACTGCCGGCCGGTGTATTCAGATTGTCGGCCAGGCGTTTGCCGCTCAAGCGATCGGCAGCCAACGCGCTTTCAGCGTGGCTGGGCCGCAGCCGAGACTCGTCGCCGACTGCGCTGATTTCGGACGATTGCACGACAGGGAACTGTCGGCAGATGGCGGCGAGCAAGGCGGCGGCGTCCGGCATATTGCCCTGGCGCAAGAGCAGCTTCGCCCGCAACCACTGGGTCACCGGTGTTGACCGCGCGCGCTGCAGCCAGCGTTCGGCGGCTTGGATGTCACCGCCCTGGTAGGCCGCCAAGGCGAGTTGCTCGGCGGATTCGACGTCCCGCACGTCTGCCCTCTCGACCGCCTCGAGCCAGAGGAGGACCGGTTCCCGATAGGTGTGCCACGATCTCTTGGGAGCGGGAACGGCGGGGATTCTGGTCGAGATGGCCTCCCAGCCCTTCAGGATGCCTTCCTTGAGCGGCGAATCGATGTCGATGGCGGGCGCGGTATGCCCGCCGGCGATCAGGTAAGCCGTCACAACCCGCTGCGGGCGCGGGCGACGCGCCAGGGGTTGGAGTGCGCCGAAGCCCCCGCGCAAGGCATCCGAAGCCACGAAGCCCAGTGACACCGCGGCGGACGGGTCACCAGCCGCATGCTGTTCGAGATAAAGCTCGATCGCATCGCCCAATCGCTTGGCCCGGCGGCAGAGGCGCGCTTCCCAACCCAGGCTGGCCACGCTCAACCCGAGGGAGTCGGCAAAGCCCGCGTCTGCCAGAGCGCGCACCTTTCGGAAATGGGCGATCGCCCGGCCCGGATTCTCCTCCTCCCAGCTCTTGCCCAGCATGTAGGTTGCCCAGGTGGACTTGAAATGACGCTCCGCGGCGGGCCGTTCGAGCAAATGCAGCCAGGGCACCCTCGCCCCCGCAATGTCCCCCAGGTGCCAGGCCACGCTCCCCCGGAAGTAATCAGCAAACTCGCCCGGCAAACCCGCTGCCATTCGAGGCATGGCGTCCGGCGCGATTCGGATGTCGTTCGTCGGGGCGGGGCGCAGCTCGAAGGCGGCATTCGCGTCGCTCCATTTGCCCTCAGCCGCATCCCGCGGGGTGAACAGCGTGATCTTCTCGCGCTCGAGACGGTGGTTGACGACGATTCGGTCCCGGTCTTCGGATGAGACACCCGATCGATCGAGGGCCTGGCGGAGATCCTCGAGTTCGGCGGCCAGCGTGTCCTGGGCATAGTCCTTGCTGGGGCGCGCGCGCCGGTTGGTTTCGATCAACCGCATCCGCTCGAGTTCGAGTTCAAAGACCGCGTTCGGAGCGGCAAGGGCCGCGCCGTCCGGATCCGCCAGCAAGGAGTTCGGAAAAAATGGGCCGCATCCATGCGCCGGCGGGGCGCAGGCCGCGAGAAGCGCAATGGCGGTCGTCAGCGCCGCGACGGAGACTGCGCTGCGCGCGGCTGTTGTCTGTGATCCCGGCGATTTCATGAGTGTCAGGAGGCGGGGAACGGCGCCCACTGGCGGGGCGCACCGGCGATTCCGGATGTGCACATTCACTGGAGTTGAGCGTTCACCTCAGGTTCCCGATCAAACCGCAGCCAGCAGACGGTCCGCGCCGCGCCGGGCGCCAGACGGTCCATTCCGGAATCGCTCCAGCATTCGAGGCTGGTGTTCGAGCGCTCCCGGAAATCGAATCCCTTGAACGCGTCTCCCGCTACCCGCCGGGCGCCTTCCCAGCGCACCGCGATCCGCACGGGAGCGTTGTGATCCGCCGTGCCGAGGTTGCACAAATCCAGTTCCACCAGCCGCGGGTCCGTCCGGCGCAGACGGATGCGCAGGTCGGCTTTGGGCGTGTGGCCGGCCATGACGGCCGCCAGGGTGGGGGGCGTCCAGTTCAAACGATCGCCGCGAACCGGCAGCCGGTACCAGATGACGCCTTGCATCCGCTCCGGACGGTCGTCCGTCCATTGCCGGATCAGCCCGGACAACGCGGACGGATCAGCGCGCACCTCTCGGGTTCGAGTCCCCTCCGGCCACTGCCGCGCGGGGCCTTCGGCGCTCAGGCCAACGAAATTGCCGCCGGGATCGAACGCGGTGACGTAGCCATAGGTGGGCAGAGCGACACGGAACGGCCGACCCAGCCGCGCTGCCCGCTCGACCGCCTTTCGCGCGCGCAGAGGATCGCAAAGCTGCAGATCATCCTCGATCCGATGCGGGCGTTCGAGCGAATGGACCTGAAGCACAAAACCATCCGCCGCGCGGACCAGCGGGCGCAGGTCAGGGCGCTTCAACCAGGACGGCAAGGCCGTGATCACCACCGGGTGGGGCGACACGGCTCGTCGAATCGCACCGAGCCAGAGTGCGTATCCGGCCAGCTTCGACTCGGCACAGTCAAAGTCGATTTGCAGTTCGCCGATTTCGAGCTGACGGCTTTCGGCTTCCCCGACAAGCGAGGCGGCAAGCCCGGCCAACCACCGGGCCCGCGCGTCGTCGGAAGCAAACGGACCTGGAAACGTCCCGATCCGCATCGCCAGGCCGATTGGGCGGCGGCTTTGCCGCAACGCGTCATGGTCCAGGGAGACGCGAACGACTTTGGCTTCGCCCTTCTCCCAGTGGACCTCGGCCGCCAGCGCCACGATGCGGGAGAATTGGGTGGTTTCCTGCGTCACGGCCGTGACGACGGGCTCGGTCCAGGCGCGCTGCCAGACGTAGACCTCGTGCGGCATCGGTCCCTCGACGCGATGGGCCGGGCGCGGCCACTGGAGCCAGGCGATCCATGCAGCCGCGGCGCATCCCAAGCTGACGATGGCGAATTTGCCGGACATGCGGGCTCAACCGTCGGGTGGCGGCAGCGCGATTCACCGGCTTCGGAACACAGCCAGCTCCGACAAACCGATGTTGGGCGATCCGGGTTTCACTTCATTCGACCCACCGTTATCGGCCCCCTCGAGCGCTTCGCGCAGGAGAGGCGGGGCATTGATGTCGACGCTCTCAGTCGCGGCCGCGGTCCGGGCGCTCGGACCAACCGCCTGGGACAATGTCAGCAATAAAAGCAAGCTTTCAACGGGCACAGTGCAAAGACGGCTTGCGAGGGCAGGCATCCGTTTTATGGGGCTTTGACATTCAACAGGTCAATGCGCATTGGACCCATCAACCAGGAAACGTTCAACGCTTAACTTCCAACGCTCAACTCTCAGCTCGTCGCTTCATGGGATTCCCTTCACAACCCCTTCCTGAGCTCGTCGAGCTTGGGTCGGATGATCATCCGACAGTAAGGCTGGTTCGGGTTGTTGCGATAGTAATCCTGATGATAGACCTCGGCACGGTAAAATCGCGGAAGGGCCTGGATCTCCGTAACAATCGGGCGCGCGAACTGTTTGCCGGCCGCCGCCTTGGATTTCTCGGCCGCCACGCGCTGGGACTCATCGTGATAGTAAATCACTGAGCGATACTGGGTCCCCACGTCGGGTCCCTGCCGGTTCAGCGTGGTCGGATCGTGCGCCTGCCAGAACAGGTCGAGCACTTGCTCGTACGTGATCGCACGCGGATCGAACTGGATTTGCACAACCTCCGCATGCCCGGTGTCCCCGCCGCACACAGCCTTGTAGGTCGGGTTCTCCGTGTGGCCCCCGGCATAGCCGCTCACCACGGATTTCACGCCGGGCACACGCTCGAACACGGCTTCAAGACACCAGAAACAGCCGCCCCCCAGCGTGGCGTACTCGGAAGCGGATGCGATCGGCGAAGGCGGCTGGGTTTTCATGGCGGGTTGGGGCGGCTCAGCTTGAATCGCGCACGCGGCGAAGCAGGCCAACATACCTCGGAACGGCGTGTTCATCGTTATCCAAATTCCAGATGCGCTGCATTGTAGACGAGAACTCTCTTTTCTACAAATGCCTATCCGATATGGGGAGGGGCGTCCACAGCGCCAATTCATGAAGTCGAAAAGGTCGGAGTGGGGACGGCTCGTCCCCCGCCATGTCAAGTGAAGACGGCGTGTGTCGGCGACGGGGCCGTGGGGCGTCCAAAAGCGACAATCGAGTGTCTGAACCGGCCTTGTTGCTCTTTGCGCCCTTCATCCATGATCCGTCCTGAGTTCATGAGGGATCCTTGGCGGCGGGACGCGGATGTCGACCGAGCCTGGCAGACGTCCAATGAGCCCGCCCATCCGTGTTTGATCGGTGTTTGATCGGTGTTTGATCGGTGTTTCACCCGTGGCTCTTTGAATGCCGGGTGCTCTGTGTGCTCTGCGTCTCTGTGGTTCAATCCGGGACGGTGACTGTCATCGGATGGGATTCACCACAGAGACACAGAGACCACAGAGGGAAGAGAGCCTCATGAACCGGGCCGGATCATGAAGGACGGGTCACTTTCTCCGCTTCCCTTCATGTGATAAGAACAGGGGGAACCACGGACCAGCGGCGAGGTGGCCGTGGGCGGCAGAGAGTCTCTCGAGTCGGTGCAGGAATCCCGCCATGCGCGAGCGGCCGTTGTATCGGAACAGCGTCTCGACCAAGACGTGATGGATGCGCCCGCACTGTGCGGCGTATTGAAGAGCCAGCCAGCGATAGTACGTCTCCATGCTCTTCATGTTCTGGCGATAGAGGATTCGCACCAATTCGCTGATCAGGGCGTCGGCCCGGTCGTCGAAGAAGCGGCTGAGGTTCGCCGGCGGACCGCCGGGGATGGGCTGGTAACGCTGGACGAACACATACGCCCCGGGCAGCGAGCGCAGAAATCGAAACCGTTCGACATCTTCCGCCAACGTGGTGTTGAACCCGTACATGCAGACGAACTCGATGTTGTCCGAAGGGCGCGGTTGGAGCAGAGCGTACCGTCGGCGCAGCAGATCGAGGCCTCGCGCGTCATTGAGACTGAAATAGTATGTGCGGCGAGTGAACGTCGCGTTGGTGGAGCCAATCCGGCGCAGCAAACCGGCCGCCTCGGGCGTGAGCCGCCGCAAATCGAGGGTCTGGTTGAAGTTGACCTGCAAACCGCGGCGCGCCATCGCCTCGAGCAACTCGAGGGCGTCGGCGTGAGCCAGCAGGTTGTCGTCGAGCAGGATCAGCTTCTTGCGACCTTGGAGCAGAGTTTCCAGATCGCCGACCCGGCGCGGCGGTCCCTCCTTCTCGGGCACGATGCAGAAGGGACAATGCATGGGACACCCTCGTGTCAGGAACCCGATGGCGCGGTCACCGAGTTCCGGATACAGCGCGTAGTCTGGGGCCAGAGCCTCGATTTCCGGTGCCAGGCGTCGGTGGAGATCGACGCCCGAACCGCCCAGTTGCAGAGTGTCGCCGAACCGATCCCGCAGCACCCCGACTCGCTTCGCCGACGCCGCGGTGCCGAACACACAACTGGCCAGCACCGTCCCGGCCATGGGAAGCGACCGCACGCCACGCGCCAATACCACCTTCCGGCCTTGGGACTTGAAATGCCGGCTGAGCTTCATCAAAGCCACGTTCGGCAGAGTGCTGTCCGCGTCCACCAGCAACACGGTCGAAGGGGCCAGCCGGCGAACGGGGACCGGCCTTGGGCGCGGTTGGACCTCGGGAATCGGGAGGCGTTCCCGCGCCAATCGCGCCGGGAAACCGCTGCGGGCCGATGCCGAGAGGGTGACGACAAACTGCAGGTTGGGAAACCGTGTGCCCAGCAAAGCGAGAAAGCGCGCCAGGCCGCGGGTTTCGCACCAGGTGTCCGCCGCGGCCAGCAACACCACGCCGGGCTGCAGAAGCGGGTTCGGGTCGAACGACCGTTCCGTGGCGTCGTAAGCGTGCCTGGCGATGTCGAGAAGCACGACCGCCGGCGTCCGTCGCGCTGCAGACGCGGCTTTCCAGCGCGCTTCCAACTCGCCGGGTCGAGCGAGGCTGTCGGCGACATCCCAGCCGAGCCACTCTGACAGGTCCACAGTCAGCCGGGCGAGCACGGCGCGCGCGCGCCCCGCGCGATAACAACTCTTCTGGCGAAGGCGCTGAAGGAAGGCCAGCGGGTCCGTGACGCGCGCCCGGACATCGAACAATCCGGCACAACGCCTCACCCGCTGGTCCGGGTAGATGCCGAACTGGTCCGTGCCAGCGTGGGGCGTGACCCGACGCCCATAGCCGATCAACAGCCGCCCGATGTGCGACCTGCCGAGATCCGGACGGCTGTACGCCGCTCCAGGTCTGGCTGAGCGCATGGCGGCCCGCGATAGGGGGGCAACATGGCCATCTGCCCAGATTTGCCATCCTGACTGCCGCCGCGCGGGGCGGTGGGGTCCCCGCTCTTGCGGGGCGTGGTAGATGAGCGTGTACTCGAGTCGCGCCGGATGCTCGGTACGCACGCCCAGCATTGTGCCGAGTTTGGGCGCCAACACGGACGTTTGTCGCCGCCCCAGACTTGCCAGGGCCAAGCAACGCAAGAGCGCGTCCGACGCTTCACTCGCCGGCAAGAGCGTCCACCGGCGGAGCGCGCCCCGCCCATCGCTGAAATCGCAGTCGGATGGCGCCACATGGCGCACATTCTCCGCGCGGAGGAACTCGATGTGCATACCGAACATCGAAGATGAGGCTCGATCCGAACCACAGAGGCAAGCCGAATGGCTGCGTCAAGCCTGAGGCGCGCAGGCGATCACCTGCGTCGGCGGCGACGGCAATTTTCTCCTCAACGTCAGGCCGATGCGGACTGGGGAAATCGAGGCGCACCAAGCCGAACGGTTGAAGGAGATGGGCGCTTGGCTCGCATCCGTGAAATCCGTGAAATCCGTGGTCAGGGAATGGTCTTCAGAAGCTATGCCAGAGTTCGAGCCACCGCAACTCGCTCCAACGCGTGCTCCACACGAGTTTAGCCAAGCGCAGTCCTCGCGTGCGTAATGTTCTTCAGGGCCTTCCTCGTCTGGTGCGCCATCGCCGTGACAGAGGCTTCCACGCCATTCTCCGACTTCGCCGGCGCAACCGCCGGGTCGGCGACCACCGGCTCCGGCGGGTGGTTCGTCCTGACGTGCGTCGGGTTCTCGGCTTTGAGTTTCTTGAAGAGAACTGCTCCTCCGCAGCGTGCTTGACGGTTGAGGGGGGCGTGCTTAGCCTCTGCCGCTTTTAAAGTGGCGGGGGCGGCCCGCGGGCCGGCGGTGTTGCCGCGAGGCCGAACGAAAGGCTTTTTGAAGTGAACGTAACCATCGAACATCTCAGTCCCTGCAAGAAACTCGTGCGCGTGGAAATCGACGCCGAGGCCACCCGGGCCAGGGCGGACGCAGTGCTCAAGGAGTTCCAGCGCAAGGTGCGGCTGCCCGGGTTCCGGCCCGGCAAGACGCCCCGCGCGCTCCTTCTCAAGACCTTTGCCCAGGAGATCAACGCCGAGATGAAACGCCGGATCACCAGCGACGCCTACCGCGAGGCCATCGAACAGCACAAACTCCGCCCGATCACTCGCCCTGAAATCGAGGAGACTCCCTGGGAACTCGGACAGCCCTTCGCTTTCACCGCCACGGTCGAGACCGAGGCGGATTTCGAACTCCCGGATTACCGCGGGTTGCCGGTTCGCCGGGACAACCGCACCGTCACGGAGGAGGATCTCGAGCGCGCATTGCGCATGCTCCGCGAGCAGAAGCCGGTCTTCGTCGATCTGGATCGACCCGTCCAGCCGGGCGACTTCGTCGTCGTCAATTACACCGGCACGTGCGAGGGCAAGCCGATCACGGACATCGCTCCCACCGCGCGCGGGCTGACCGAGCAGAAGAACTTCTGGCTTCAAATCCAAACCGGCTCGTTCATTCCGGGATTCACCGATCCCTTGGTGGGCGCAAGCGCGGGCGAAAGCCGCGCCGTCACGGTCACTTTCCCGGACGATTTCGTCACGCGCGAACTGGTGGGCAAGCAGGCCGTTTACCAGGTCGAGATCGTCCAGGTGAAGGAAAGGCGCATCCCGGAGCTGGACGACGCCTTTGCGGGCAGCTACGGGGCTGAGAATCTCGAAGCCCTCCGTGCCGGCGTGCGGCAGGATCTCGAACTCGAACTCAAGGAAAAGCAACAGCGCCAGGTCCGCGATCAGTTGGTGGCCACGCTCCTGGGCCGCGTGAGCTTCGAATTGCCCGAAGCCCTTGTCGAGAACGAGACGCGCAATGTCGTGTTCGACATCGTCAAGGCCAACCAGGAGCGGGGTGTGGCCAAGGAGGCCATCGACGAGCGCAAGGACGAAATCTACAGTGTCGCCAACAACAGCGCCAGGGAACGGGTCAAGGCGATGTTGCTGCTGAACCGGATCGCCGAGAAGGAGGGCATCACGGCGACAAGCCAGGAACTCACCCAGCGGGTCCTCGAACTGGCGGCGCGTTACCAGATCAAGCCGGACAAGCTGGCCAAGCAACTCCAGGAGCGCGGCGCGTTGCCCCAGATCCAACGCCAGATCATCGAGGCCAAGGTCCTCAACGCGCTCGAGTTGTACGCCAAAATCGAGGATGGCTCCGGCTAGCCCGGTTATTTCACACGCTTCGCGAGGAACCGTAACCGGGCTAGCCGGCAAAACCGTGCCCGGAAATGGACCACAAGCATTCTGTTGGCCCTGAAGGCGTTCTTCGATAGGAACAGTGTGTTGCATATCTCTGTCGCTCGAGTCTGGCGCGGTTTTGCTTCTCTAGCCCGCACAGCAGTCCTCTTGCGAAGTCTCAGTGCCCTGTGCACCATAGGGGTGTGAAAAATGCGGGCTAGGCTCGAACTCCACACTTTTCAAGCGCGCCGTTTGGTCTAGACTGGGCGCATGAAACACGCGGGCAAAGCGACACAGGCGGCCCTGCGCCTGATTTACTGGCCGCTGTTTTTCGTGTTGGCCCTCATGCTCGTCAGCGTGCTGGCCAAGTTCCTGGGCAGCATCCTCATCTATGTCGCCGGCGGCCTCGCCGTCTTGTGGGTCCTCTTTGGACTCTTCTGCCTCTACTTCTTTCGCGATCCCAACCCCGCCATCCCGTCCGCCCCCGAGGCTATCCTCGCGCCCGCGCACGGCAAAGTGGACACCATCGACGAGATCGAGGAACTCGAGTTCATGGGAGGACGATGCCGCCGGGTGTCGATTTTCATGTCGGTTCTCGATGTGCACGTTCAGAGGGCTCCGGTTTCCGGCCGGATCGCGTTCCACAAACGGGCGGCCGGCCAGTTCCTGAACGCTTTGCGCACCGATTCCGCCGCGTTCAACGAAAACGTCCTCCTCGGCTTCCTGTCCGCCGAGCGCGACGGCGAGAGGGTCGCGGTCCGGCTCATCGCCGGCGCAATCGCGCGCCGGATCGTGGTCTGGGCCGACGGCGGCACCAAGGTGGCTCGGGGAGAACGCATCAGCCTCATTCAGTTCGGCTCTCGCTGCGATCTGCTATTGCCGCTTGATGTCCGGATCAAGGTCCAATTGGGCCAATCGGTCCGGGCGGGCGAGACCGTCGTCGCCAACCGACCTTAAGCTTAGGGTCTGTGCAAAAACTACTTCCGATTCTGGCGGGAGCGCCACCGGGCCAGATGCAAAGCCCGAGGGAGGGAGTGTGTCTTAATTTTTGCACAGACCCTTAGGCCGATCCTATGGCCGACCCAAACGACCATCACGCCAGCAACCCCGAGCCTGCCGGCCGAATCCAGATTTACCTTCTGCCGAATCTGATGACGGCCGGGAACCTGTTCTGCGGCTTTGTCGCCTTGACCAAGATCGTCGAGGCGGACGCCGCCGTGGGGAGTTTCAACACAGCCATCCGCCACGCGCTTTTCTTCATCTTGCTTGCCTGCATTTTCGACCTGCTCGATGGGCGCGTGGCACGGTGGGGCGGTCACGAAAGCCCTTTCGGCCGGCAGTTCGACTCGCTGGCCGATCTGATCTCGTTCGGCGCCGCCCCGGCTTTTCTCGTCCACCGCATCGTGTTGAAAGACGTGTTCCTCGAGCACCAGGAGATCGGATGGTTCATTGCCTCGGTCTACCTGATTTGCGGCGCCTTGCGCCTGGCGCGCTTCAACTGCCTGGCCAACCTGCCCGGCGCCAGCGGCACGAAGGAATTCCTCGGATTCCCAATCCCCGCCGCCGCCGCCCTGGTCGCGTCCCTGACTTTGTTCATCATGTGGTGGGAAGACCGCGAGTTCCCAGTCGGGCGCTGGCGCTATGCCCTGCCGTTCATCCTCATCTTCCTGTCGATCATGATGATCAGCGATGTCAGGTATCCTTCGTTCAAATCCATTAACCTGAGCGTCCAGCGGCCCTTCGCCAAACTCGTCGTCGCCGCGGTCTTCATCGGGGTTCTCATCGTCCTGCGCGATAAGATTCTCCCGCTGGTGCTCCCAATCATTTTTACCGCCTACTTGGTGTACGGATTCATCCGACCCCGCATCTCGCGCCGCATGCGACGCGAGATCGAGGATGCCGATGAACTCGAAGAGCCAAACCAGCCGCCTTGATTCGCATGCCGGCGCTGTTGCCAGCCGCATCCCTCCTCCACCAACCGGGCCTTTCTCCCAGAACCCCAGGAGCGTGCGGCGGCTCAAAGCCGGACAGTCCATCCAGCATCAGGACACCGTCCGGCGCTCGCTCTCTGCCTCCCCGTCAGCCCCCGATCGCCTGTCAACCTGCCAATTCACACCCCTGACGAGGCCGGGGCGCTGGCTTGAAGTGCTTGATGAGGAAACGCTTATATCTAAGACTGAAGCCCCCCTCGCCCGACCGATCCGCTCTCTGCAGCGCCTTCGCTTGAAGCTTGGCACGCCAGTTGCCTCTGCTCGTTTCGCCAAGGGCGCGGTCGGGAACTGGGAGGTTTCTCGCCACGCCGCAACAACCCAGGGGCCGCCTGCCAAGGAGGGCGGTCCAAGGAGGGACACCAAGAGGTGGGGGTGGGGAACAAACCGGCTCGATGCATACTGTAGCCGGTTGGTCGGCCGAAACCCCGCGTGGCGAACAGCGCCCGTCCCGGCTGTCGATGCCAGACACACGAAGTCGAAAGGAGACTATGAAAACAATCCGATCCACTGCGCGCAATCTCTTCGCCGGTTCGCGCCCGGGTTGGGCTGCGATCTCACTCGCTGCCGCAATCCTCATCGTGAATCCGACAGGGACTGGCAAGGCAGCACAGGACGCGGCGCTTTCGCCGCGCGCCGGGGTGTCGCGACGACCGCAAGACAGAAGCACCCGCCCGAGCCCCATCGAAGCCGGACCGCACCATGCAGCGTGGCAATTCCAGACTCCCGGTGAAGGTCCTGCCGGGACACCGCGATCCGCCGGCTCTTACATCGAGTTGGCGTCGGGCTTGAACCGATGGGATGCCGGTCGCAAGGCCTGGCGACCCGCCGAAGCTCGATTCGACGCTCAGCGCGACGGCTGCTTCGTGGCCCGATCCACGCAACATCAGGTGATCCTGGGCCCCGACCTCAACTCTGAGGGCGCCGTTGACCTGCTGGCGCCCGACGGAGTCCGGCTGCGCTCGACCATCCTCGGGCTGGCCCTGGTGGATACCGGCTCCGGACGCAATGTGCTGCTGGCTGAAATCAAGAGCTGTCAGGGCGCCCAGATCTCACCCGATGAAATCGTCTACCCAAATGCGTTCGACGGCCTCGTCGCCGACGTGCGTCTGCTCGTCCGTTTGGATCGCTTCGAACAAGACGTCATCCTCAGGGAGCGGATTCCGCCCGAGGTGGTCAGCGAACTCGGACTCGATCCAACCCGCACCCGGCTGCTCGTGCTCACCGAGTTCTTCGACCCGCCCAGGCCGGCCAGGAAAGTCCGGCACCTTCCGCTCTCCGACGGACGTCTCCTGGCGGACGAGGAATTGTCATTTGGCGCCATGTCCATGGCCGCCGGCGAGGCGTCGGCCGCCGGTGCGGATGCGCCCGGAATCCCAGTGCAGAAGTCTTGGGAAATCCTCGACGGGCGCCAGTTCCTGATCGAAGCCGTGCCATACCTCGCGTTGCTGAGTGTCTCCGAGACCCTGCCCGCCATCTCCGGACGCCGCCTCGAATCTCTCCGCGCAAGAGTGCGCCGCACCGTCGGTGTCGGCGCGCCCGAGCGTCCCGGGCCGGGCGCAGGAACCGGCCTCGAGTTGCCTGGACCCCGCCAGGCCAGCAGCCGTCCACACCAAATCGACGCCGAATCCCCCGTGCGCGAGTCTCCCCAGCGATCGACGGCACAGGCTCCCCGACCGTCGTCGGCCGGCCTGCTGGCCGATGGAGTGGTCATCGACTACGCCCTGACGCTGGTCACGAACGCGAACAACTTCACTTTCAAGAGCGACACGACCTATCACATCGCCGGCATCTTCAATCTGACCGGCACGACTACCATCGAGGGTGGCTGCGTCATCAAATTCGCCCCGAACTCATCCGCAAGCCTCGTCCTGCACGGACCGGTGAATTGCCAGACCGCTCCCTATCGTCCGGCCATTCTGACGGCGCGGGACGACGATTCGGTCGGCGAGATCCCGTCTGCATCGACGGGCAACCCCAGAGGCTGCTACTACGCAAAACCGGCGCTCAAGATCATGCTCGGCGGCCAGACTCTCCATGACCTGAGGATCGCCCACGCCCAGACAGGAATCTACTTCCACGACTACAGTGTCGGCACCAACAGTGTGCGCCACGTGCAGTTTGTCCGATGCGGCACCGCCCTCCAGGTCAATGGATACGGCACCGCTTTTCAGGAGATCACCCTCCACAACCTGCTCATCCACGACGCGCCTCAGACGCTTGCGGGCTACAGCTTTCATGCCAGGGCCGAACATCTCACCGTCTGTCAATCGACCCAACTGGTCACGGATACCTGGGGATCCTCCTACGGAACCCGGAGTTCGATCGAGCTTGTGAACAGTCTGCTCGTCGCAATCCCCAGCCTGGGCAACGTGGACGTGAGCCAGATCCGTTGCCGGTCGGCTGCTCAAAGCAACACCGTCTTCCAAACCGTCGGCGCCGGCGGCTTCTACCTGGCGCAACCCTCGTTCCGCAACCTCGGCGCCACGAACATCGACGCCACACTCGCCCGCGAACTCAGACAGAAGACCACCACCCCGCCGTCAATCTGCACCGCCTCGAACGGCGCCGACCTCGTGCTCGCCCCGCGCGTTCCGCGCGACTCCGACACCCCAGATCTCGGCTATCACTATGACCCGATCGACTATGCGATCAGCGAACTTGTCATTGCCGGAACGCGCACCTTGACCGTCCTGCCCGACGCCTGCCTGGCTGCCTATGGCCCCTATGGCATGCGTCTCGAAGCCGGAGCCTGCCTGAGCGCCGAGGGGACACCCCTGCGCCCGATCCGCTTGTTCCGTTACTCCCTGGTCCAGGAACAGCCGTCCGTCTGGGGACTCTGGACCGCCGCCCCGGTCTTCGTCCTGGGCACGGATCAAAGCCCCGCCACCACGCCCACGGCCCCATCCGCGTGTTTTCGCTTCGTCGAGTTCCTCGATCTGGCCAATCGCGCCTGCCACGTCCTAAGCGACACCAGCACCAGCCGTTTCGCCGAGATCACGCTCAGGGACTGCCTGGTGCGGGGCGGCCGACTCGACGTGACGGGCGACGCCACCGCCCTCGTTCGCTTCCACAACAACCTCTTCCGGCGCGCCGAGGTCCTTTTGCAGGCGGGAATCCAGTTGACCGCATTCAACAACCTGTTCCGCGGCGGCCGCCTCCAACTCGACCGCATCCTGCCCGCGGGCGATTGGGTCATGCGCGACACCGCATTCCACGAAGTGGATTTGCTGGACATCAATGGCGGATTGATCCACAGCCACAACGCCTACATCGGCCCCAAGCAGGAGCGGCTCATCCGCATCGGCTCCACCGACAAGGTCCTGTCCACGTTCCCTTATGCCAGCGGGCCGCTGGGCGATTGCTACCATGCCGCGACCAGTCTGATAAACGCCGGCAGTCGGCCAGCCAAGGACGCCGGCCTCTGGCATCACACGACCCAGGCCAACCAAACCAAGGAGGCCGAGACGACCGTCGATATCGGATTCCACTACCTCGCCCTCAGTTCGGGCACCGACGCCGGACTCCCCCAGGACACCGATGCTGACGGCGTCGCGGATTACCTCGAAGACACGAACGGAAATGGCCGGGTCGACTCGGGCGAAACGAATTGGCGTGACGCACGCGATATCGGACTCGGAGTGCGCTTCACGCGCCCGCAACGCTCATCCCCCGTCCCCTAATCCCCCGCAATTCATGCCTCTCAAACCAAGGAGTACCCCATGCGTCTCAGCGCCCAGCTTCATCGAGTAGCCCTCGCCAGCACGCTCGCCCTGCTGCACGAGGCCGCGTTCACCTCGACCGCCCCGATCCCGACCCCGCCTCCTGCCCTGTCGGGCCGCCTGACGGACACCGCCCCGCCGCCGGGTCAGAGTCCGACTGCTCGATCCTGCGGCCTTGCTGCCCTGTCCGCCCTGGCGAATCGAGTCGGGGCGACAATCGAGGCGAGTTTTCCAACACCCGCGCCTGATCTCGAATCGCCCTCCACCAACCTCGCGGATCTCGAACGGGCCGCTGCACAAATCGGCCTCGATATGAAACCCGCGCGCCGGACCGGGACGGATCCCTGGCCCGCGGCGTCCATCGTGCACTGGCGCATTGGCCATTTCTCCGCGGTGATCGACCGCGCCGGCAGCCGCGTGCTCCTGGACGATCCGATGCTCGGGGGCAAAGTCTGGCGCGATGCCCGCTGGTTAGACTGCCACGCCAGCGGTTACGGGCTTGTTCCCGCAAGCCGACTCGATTCCAACTGGACGTCGCTCAGCCCCGAAGAGGCCGCCTGCATCCGGGGCGGTCAGCGCATCTACCCGCCCACGCTCTACGACGACGATGACGAGGAATGCCCCACCGACGAGGAAATCGCGTCCCAGCCCATGGACCCCGAGGCGCCTAATCCGGGCGAACTGACAGCCTGCCCGCAGCCCGAGACCTGCCCGCCCGGGCATGGGGAGGAGGAATGCGACGGGTTGGGCATGCCTGTGTGGCGCGTCTCCGAACCCCTGATCAATCTCTGGATCAAGGACGTTCCCCTCTACTACACGATGTCCAACGGGCGCATCATGCCCCTGGTGCTCCGCTACAAACAGCGTGGCTCGCCCCTCAGCACCAATGTCTTCGGTTTCGGCAATTCCTGGGAGTGTTCCTGGCTCAGCTACTTTGACACAGCCGCGGACTCCAGCGTCAAGTTCCGGGTCCCCGGCGGAGGCAAACGCCGCTACGACGGCGTCTTGGGCGGGCCGGTGCGAGGGGCCGGTTGCGAACAGGTTGCCGCCACTGTCCGCGGCGACGGTTCGGTCAGCTTCACCATAATCTACCATTCGTTCTGCGCCAACCAGTACGCCCAGGAGTTCCCGGGCGCGGAGACCAACACCCTCCACCTCCTCTCCGAGAAGATGGACCCCCACGGACGCGTCATCCGGTTCGTCTACAGCACCAATGCCACGATGATTCTGTTGAGCCGTGTCATCGACTACGACGGCAAAGTCTCGCAGTTGTTCTACACCAACCGCCAGTTTCCTCGGTTCGTCACCTCGGTCCGAGATCCCTACGGACGCGAAGCCCGATTCCAATACGACACCAACGGCAACCTGGTCCGCATCGTCGATATGGCCGGGATCACGAACGCCTTCCGCTACAGTTCGGACGGCTTTCTCAACGCCATGATCACCCCCTATGGCATGACACGCTTTCGCACCTGGTCAGTCGAGACGGGCCTCGAGGACTTGCCCTCGTCGCGTTCTATCGGAATCACACTCCCCAATGGCGAGCGCCAGGCCTACGCCTATTACGAGCGCCTCGGCACCGAGTGCGTTCCCGACTACTACTCGGATTTTCCCCAGCTCGACAGTGAGGTGCCCGAACCGGTCCCAGTCGGCCCGCTCAACCTGCGCGGCAGCTTCTTCTGGAACAGCCGCCAACTGGCTCTGGTGACCAATGACTGGCCCACATTCAGTCCGCAAGACTTCCGCCTGGCCCGCTGGCGCCACTGGGACATGAAGATCGTCGGAAACGGACCCCGAGTCGGCACACGCCTGCTGCTCGAACGGGCGCCCAGCCCCGACGGCATCACCGACGGCCACCGACGCTGGTACACCTATTTCTATGACTATTGGAGTGGAAACGACACGGCCTGGCCCTCCCAGCAGGCCGAACGCCTGCCCGATGGCACCGTCCGCTACGTCAGTTGGCAGCGCAATGAGTGGGGCCTGCCAGTCTCGATCGAGAGCACATTCTCGGACGGTTCCGCTCGGGGCGTGCGTCAGACCTGGCTCTGGTATGACAACAGCATCGGATGCCGCCTCACCGAGGTCTATGGACCCGAGTCCAACACCTCGCAATGGCCCGCGCTTACCCGGTCCTACGCCTACAATCTCAACGGCCAAATCACCAACATGGTCAATGCCCTCGGCGAAACCACCTCCGCCACCTATCACCCCGTCAACCGTCACCTCTCCAGCGTCACTTACCCGTTCGGACTCACCATCACCAACAAGTTCGATGCGATCGGCTTCCTCACCCAGCGCGTCTGGATCGCCGCCAGCGGCGCGCCGCTCGCCACCAACGCCTGCCAATGGAGCCAGGGCCGCGTCAGCACAACGGTCGATGCGCGCGGACTCAAGACGACCTGCTTCTGGGATGCCCTGGGACGCCTGACCGGACGCGCCTACCCGGACGGCACCACCATTTCCAACTGGTACGTCAAGCTGGACGGCGTCCCGTTCACCAATGGCACCGGCGGCCTGACCCTGCTGGACCGCACCCGGTTCAAGGATCGCCTCGGCAACCTCACCGACTTCGCCTGCGACGCGCTGCGCCAGCCGATCGCCATCACCAATGCCCTCGGGCAGGCCACCCGCTTCACCTGGTGCAACTGCGGCACGGTCGAATCGATGACCGACCCCATGGGCCACACGACCAGTCTCGAACATGACCTCAACGGACGGCCCGTCGCCGTCCACCTCCCCGGCGGCTCGATGCTCCGCATTGCCCTCGATGCTCTCGGACGCCCGACGAATGTGACCGACACCGTCCATTCCCTCGATCTCACTTACAATAACCAGGGCCTGCAAACCACGCTCGCCACGGCAACCAGCGTGGTCCAGCGCGTGGACTACGACGGCTTGGATCGCCCACGCCTGGTCGACCTGCCCACAGGCGCCCAGTACGAGTTCGCCTACGACCCGCTCGGACGCCTCGTCCGACGCACTGAATGCCGCAGCCAGGGATCTGAATGGATCGGTTATGCCCCCGGCGTCCCCTGGCCCGCCACCTACACCAACCAAACCGGCACCAATGTCCTCCTGCTGGCTTACGACGCCCTGGGACGCCTCACCCGCCAGATCCAGGGCACCGTCGGCACCGGCTCCTTCCTCGGCGCCGCGACCAACAGTTTCACCTACAGCGCCGCCGGAGATCTCCTATCCATCCTCGACGCTCTCAACCGCCGCACAACTTGGACCTACGACTCCTACGGGCGCACCGTGAAAAAAGTCGACGCCGCCGGACGCGTCGTCTGGACCAACGCCTACGACGCCAATCACCAACTGGTCGCCCACTGGACCCCCGCCCGCTCCAATCTCACCAGCTACACCTACGACACCCTGGGACGCCTCACCCGAGTCGATTTCAGCGCCCCAACTACCCCCGACCTCGCTTTCGCCTATGACGCGGCCGGACGCCTCACAGCCGTCACCGACGGCATCGGCACCACGCGATTCGCCTGGCATCCGTCCGGCCTCCTGGCCGGCGAAGACGGCCCTTGGGCCAATGACAACGTGTTCTTCGGACGCGATTCCACCCTGGCCCTGCGCACGCTCGCCCTCGAACAACCCGATGCGCCTTACTGGCTGCAGACCTTCGCCTATGACGGCGACGGCCGCCTCGCGCGCCTCGTGTCCCCCGCGGGCGATTTCACCTATGCCTATCGGAGCAACCAAATGCTGCCCGCCGCCATCGCCCGTCTCGACGGCGCCGCCATCGCCCAGGACCACGACGCCCTGGGCCGCCTCCTGCGCACCACCCTGTCCAATCCCCAAGGCGAAGTGCTCAACCGCCACCTCTACCACTACAATGCCGCCCACCAACGCACCCGACAAACCTTCGCGGAAGGCAACACCATCGACTACGCATACGACGCGCTCGGCCAGGTGATCTCCGCCCGCGGTTACGAACCCAACCGCACGACGCGCCAGCACGAGCAGTTCACTTACCGCTACGACGCCGCCGGCAACCTCGTCTCCCGCCAAAACGGCGCCTCGACGCTCACCCTCTCCATCAACCTCCTCAACCAACTCGCCACCGCTACCCGCAGCACGGCCACGCTCGTCACGGGCATGACCACTCCCGCCGCCACCAACGTCACCGTCAACGGCCAGACCGCCGCTCTCTATCAGGACCGCACCTTCGCCCGACCGAACCTCGCATTGCCCAGCGGCCCCGCCACCCTGACCGCCGTGGCACGGGACGCCCTCGGACGATCCGCAACCGATACCATCACCGTGACTCTGCCCGGCTCCGCCGCCTTCGCCTACGACGCCAACGGCAACCTCATCCGCGACGGCCGCCGCCTCTTCACCTACGACGACCGCGATCAACTCGTCGCCGTCATCGTCACCAACGGCGTCAACGAATCGACCCTCTCCGAGTTCCTCTACGACGCCTTCGGACGAAGACGCATCCTCCGTGAGAAAACGTGGCAAACCAACCAGTGGGTTCAGACCGACGAAACCCGATACGTTTACGCCGGTCTGCTCGTTCTTCAGGAGCGCGGAGCCGACAATCAGCCGCGCGTCACTTACACTCGCGGACCCGACCTCAGTGGCGACCTCGATCAGGCAGGCGGCATCGGCGGCCTCCTCGCCATGACCTTGCACACCCCCGGCGATGCCCGGCATTACTACTACCACGCTGACGGCAGCGGCAACGTCACCGCCCTCATCGACTCCCGACACAACGTCGTCGCCCGCTATCGCTACGATCCCTTCGGAAACCTCCAGGGCCTCGCCGGCCCCCTCGCTGAGGTTAATCGCATCCGATTCTCATCCAAAGAGTTTCATCCGCCCTCCGGCCTCTCCTACTTCGGCTTCCGCTTCTACGACCCCAACCTCCAACGCTGGATCAACCAGGATCCGATGGCGGAAATGGTAGGTGTGAACCTCACTCGCTTTGCCGATAATGCACCGCTCAAGTACATTGACGCAAACGGTGAATCTCCCACGCTGTTTCTTGGTGGAATTGGGATGATTGTTGGCGGTGTCATCGGAGGCATAAGCTCTCACCTTAGAGGAGACGGGTTTTGGCAAGGCGCCTACGTAGGTGCCATATCGGGTGGGCTTATAGGTCTTACCGGCGGCCTTGCTGCTGCGGGCACAATGGCGGCAGCTGAGGCCCTGGGTGCCGGAGCTGCTATCGGCGCTGTCGCCGGAGGCGCTGTCGGATCGATGGTCGGAGATCTAGTAGCTCAGAACATTGAAGCGCTCAGTGGGGACAGGGATTGTTTCAATTGGAATCGTACGGCACTTAGCGGTGTCATTGGTGGCAGTCTGTCAAGCGCAGCATGCCGGGCATTCTACTCCACCCAACCAAACGCGGCTCTATGGTCCGGGGAGCGTGGGAGACAACTGGCAGAGCGTTGGGCTGCTGCGAATGCAGGGCAAACAATTGGCTCAACACCAGGTGCACGAGTTGTAGAAGCGCTCACACCTCCGCATCTTCCGTCCTTCTTGTGGAAGAATCTCTATCGGCCTATTTGGGCTAAAGGCTCGCAGATCTTTGTTGAGAGCTTTTCGGAGCACGCACGCTTTCAGATATTCCTGCCTATTCCCTGGCGAAATAGCAGTATTCTCTGCACCGAGGAAATTGCGTCACTCATCCGCATGAATCCCATTAACACCCCTGTTGTTGTTCCCTATGTTACAGCACCGTGAGCGATTACTGGGGAATCAACGGGATACACCTCACCGTCACCTTTACCCGTCCTCCGGGCACGCTCTCGCATCGGATGGGAGAGGGCGAGGTGAGGAATCTGTGAATGGTAATCCAGCCAACTTGGCGGTAACACATTACCCCACTCGTGATGGATGGTGTGCACACCTCTGCCTCGGCATGAAGGAAGCGTGCAGTCCCAGTATATCGCAGTCAATTGTCTTGCCAAACGCGCCTCGATATCTAGCCTGGATTTCCACGGACCGGAATTGAGCTAAGTTTTCGAGGTTTTAGGCGGGCCGGTGTAGGTGGTCAGCC
>MWFF01000097.1 GCA_002071485.1 Verrucomicrobia bacterium ADurb.Bin006
GCTTCGTCCGGGCTGAGGCAGTGCCAGGGAAGCACGAAGGGCGGGCGCAACGTCCGCCTCGGGCCTCGGGTCTTCTTCATGGCTGAATTGCGGGCAGTTTGGCCAAGGCGACGCGGAGCGTCTCAACCTCGTGGTGACTGTACCCTCGGTGCATGGCAACGCTCTTGTGCCCGGTCAGCTTCATGCGGATTTCCTCGGGCACGCCAGCGTTTGCCAAGCTGCTTGTGAATGAGTGCCTCAACGCGTGAAAGGATCGTTTGGAGAGGCTCCGAACGCCCTTTGCTTCGGTTCGCTGGCAGTCCACGCCAGCCTTCCGCATGATGCTCTTGAACGATTCGGACAAGCCATGCCGTCCGCCGGGGCCTTTGCCGGCCATGGCGGGCATGACGTGCTCTTGCGGTTCGTCCGTGCCGGCGAGCGCCTCCAGTCTGGCGAGAAGGGCGTGGTGTAGCGGGACGGTGATCGTCCGGCCAGTCTTGCGTTGCTTCACGGTCCACGTCCCGGCGGCGAGGTCCACGTCCGCCCATCGCATGGCCACGCAATCGCCAAGGCGTTGCCCGGTGTAGTACGCCGTTAGGATCAGGGTTTGCCATTCGCCTTGCGCGGCGGCAACCAGCATCATGATTTCCGCTTTCGTGAACGTCCCGCGCTCCACGCTATCGGCGGCGGGGAGGTCCACGGCCTCGGCGGGGTTCGTTGTGATCAAGCCAAGCCGGCGGGCGCGGTTCAGGGCGATGCCAACCGCTTTGGCGTCGATTCGGACGGTGCTCGGGGACAATCCTTGCCTCATGCGGCCCGTGACAAAACTCTGGACGTGCCGGGGGGTCAGTGCTGACAGTGGTTTCTTTGCGATGGGGCCAAGATGGGCGATGAATTCGCGAATTGATTTTTGGTATCGGGCCAGGGTGCCGGCGGTCGCCGTTTCCTCTTTGCTGGCGAGCCATTCGGTCAAGTGCTCCTCCACGCTCGGGCAACGCAGGGTTTCGCCTCCGCCGGCGCGTTCGAGAATGTCGGCCAGGATTTTCCGCGCCTGTTCCTCGGTCAATGAGCCTGCGCCGGCCAGCTTGTCCGCCCGCTCGAATTCAAGGGCGCAAGCCAGGGCCGCGCTGCGGTCGGTTTGCTTCGTGGAGCGCAAGCAAAGCACGCCTTCGGCGGTCCGCCATGCGGCGTGCCAAAACTTCGATTTTGGTCTCCGGTGTACGCTTGCCATAGTTCGATTCCCTTCGTTGGTGCTAACATACTGCTAATGCGCGCCCGTGTCAAGCGTGTGTGAAAGTGTCGAATTTATTAGGAAAATCGCAGGGGAAACGATTGGGATCGAAACGTGGGTTCGATTCCCATCACCCGCTCCAATCCTCGCATGAAACCTGAGACCGTCCTCATCACCGGCGCGTCGTCGGGCATTGGCCGCGAACTCGCCCGATGTTTCGCCGCCGATAGGAGCCGGCTCGTGCTGGCGGCGCGTCGCACCGATGCCCTCGAATCCCTGGCCGCCGAGTTGCGTCAGGCCAGCGGCATCGAGGCCGTGATCCTCGCCGCCGACCTGGCGCGTTCGGAGGCAGCCGCGCGGGTCTTCAGCCAGATCGAGCGCGACGGGCTTGAAGTGGACGTTCTTGTCAATAATGCCGGATTCGGCGCGCAAGGTCTCTTTGCCAAACTGCCTCTCGACCGGCAGCTCGAGATGGTCCAACTCAACGTCACGACCCTGACCCACCTGACTCGGCTCTTCCTGCCCGGCATGATCGCACGGCAGCAGGGCGGGATTCTCAATGTCGCCTCGACCGCAGCCTTTCAGCCCGGCCCGCACATGGCCGTTTACTATGCATCCAAGGCCTTCGTCCTCTCGTTCAGCGAAGCGCTGTCGGAGGAATTATCCGGAACGGGAGTGACGGTCACGGCGCTTTGTCCGGGGCCGACCGCGACCGGGTTTGGCGAGGCGGCTCGAATGCGAAGACAGCCTCTGTTTCGGTTGCTCACGATGTCGGCATCGAGCGTGGCGAAGGCCGGGCACCGCGGGTTTCGGCGCAATCGGGCTTTGGTGATTCCCGGTGTGCGGAACCGGCTGTTGACTTTTTCCGTGCGGCTCGCGCCGCGCTGGTTGCCACGCAGGATTGTTGGCGCGATGAACAAGCCGATCGAGACGTGAGGTCATGCACTTTCGTAGCGAGCCAATTGGCGGCAAGTGAATGACAATTTCAGCAAAGCGCGTTCGAGTCGGCGCGCTAAGCTTACGGTTGTTGCGTCTGGGACACGGATGACGGTTCCGTCCGTGCCGTCGAACCACGGACACGTCTCGTACGCGGCGTTTTCTCTTATGGAAACAACAGTGACGGCGCGGAGTGAAGCGCCCCCCCGCAAGCCGCTCGAACACCCGAGCGGGGACAAACGTTTCAAGATACTGGAGGTGTTCATCAAGCGCCTGCAGCACCGGCAGGACATGTTGATTGAAGTGCTGCACAAGGCGCAGGAGCTGTTCGGTTTTCTCGATAACGACCTGTTGATCTATGTGGCGCAGCAACTGCGCCTGCCGCCCAGCCGCGTGTTTGGCGTGGCGACGTTTTATCACTACTTCACTCTCAAGCCGAAGGGCGCGCACACCTGTGTGGTCTGCATGGGAACGGCCTGCTATGTGAAAGGGGCCGATCGGGTCCTGGCGGCGATCGAGCAACATGCCGGGATCAAGGCTGGCGAGACGACATCCGACAATCAGTTGTCGCTGCTGACGGCGCGTTGCATCGGGGCGTGCGGAATTGCCCCGGCCGTGGTGTACGATGGCGCGGTGACGGCGCGGCAGAGCGCGGAAGACGCGCTTGAACGCGTGAAAGGATGGACCAATGGATCTCGCTGATCTGCTGGAAATCAAGGAGAAGGAACTGCGGACACGCAAGCCGATCCGGCTGCGGTGCTGTCTGGCGGCGGGCTGCGTGTCGTCCAATGGCCAGGCGGTCAAAGAGAGTCTCGACAAAGCGGTGCAGGAGGCGGGGTTGGCGGACGAGGTGGAGGTGCGGCAGGTTGGCTGCATGCGATTGTGTTGCGAGGGGCCGCTGGTGGCAGTGGATCCGGCCGGCATCCTCTATCAGAAGGTCGCCCCGGAAGATGCGGCGTCGATCGTCGCCGCCCTGAAAGGGGGCGAGACCCAAGTCAAGCGGGGCGATCTGAACCATCCGTTTTTCACCAAGCAGATGTCGATCGTGCTTGAGAACAGCGGTGAAATCGACCCCGAACGGATTGAATCGTACATTGCCGCCGACGGCTACCAGGCGCTCAACGACGCGCTGGTGGAGATGAAGCCGAAGGAGGTAATCGATGCGATCCTGCAGAGTGGTTTGCGGGGGCGAGGAGGGGCGGGCTATCCGACGGGGCTGAAGTGGGCGACCGTCGCCAAGATGCAGGGCTCCAAGAAGTATGTGATTTGCAATGCAGACGAGGGCGATCCGGGAGCGTTCATGGACCGAAGCGTCCTCGAGAGCGATCCCCATCGCCTGCTCGAAGGGATGGCCATCGCCGCCTATGCCGTCGGCGCCGACCAGGGTTTCATTTATGTCCGGGCCGAGTACCCGCTGGCCATCAGCCGGCTGCACACCGCCATCAAACAGGCCAAGCAGCATGGGTTGCTGGGCAGTGGCGTGCTCGAAGCTGCGTTCACATTCAACGTCGAAATCCGGATTGGCGCCGGGGCCTTCGTCTGCGGCGAGGAGACAGCCCTGATGGCGTCGATCGAGGGCGAGCGGGGCACACCCCGGCCGCGTCCGCCGTTCCCGGCGGAGCGCGGCTTGTATGCCGGTCCGACGTTGATCAACAACGTCGAGACACTCGCCAACGTGCCGTCGATCGTCCGGAAAGGGGCGGACTGGTTTGCGGGCATCGGGACTGAAAAGAGCAAGGGCACCAAGGTGTTCGCTCTGGCGGGCAAGATCACCAACACCGGTCTGATCGAGGTGCCGATGGGCACGTCGCTACGCACGATTGTCGAGGAGATGGGGGCGGGCGCGCCCGACGGCAATCAGGTGAAGGCGGTTCAGACGGGCGGCCCATCGGGCGGTTGCTTGCCGGCGTCCCAGTTGGACACGCCGGTGGATTACGAGTCGCTGCAGCAACTGGGATCGATCATGGGATCGGGAGGCATGATCGTCATGGATCAGACCACGAATATGGTCGACGTGGCGCGCTTCTTCATGGAGTTCTGCATGGACGAATCGTGCGGCAAGTGCACCCCGTGCCGGGCCGGCACGGTGCAGTTGCACGCACTCCTGGACCGCATTCTGCGCCGTCAGGCCACGGCCCGCGACCTGGAACTGCTCGAAGAACTCTGCGATCTGGTGAAGCACACAAGCCTGTGCGGCCTGGGGCAGACGGCGCCCAACCCGGTGCTGAGCACGCTGCGCTTTTTCAGGAACGAGTATCTCGAGTTGCTGCAACCCGAGATCGGCGCGCCGGCCGCTTTCGGCACCCCTCCAAAGCCCGACGTGAATCCGACGGGTTGAATCCCGAAGAGGCGCGCTGTGTGGAACGATTAGGTTGAGCAACGGGAAATCGCATTATGCCTGTCAAAACACTCACGATTGATGGCAAACCGGTCAGCGCGGTCGAGGGCCAGACCGTGCTGGAAGCGGCTCAAGACGCGGGGATTTCCATCCCGACGCTCTGTCACCTGGATGGGGTGTCGGATGTCGGCGCCTGTCGGCTTTGTTTGGTCGAGGTCGCCGGCGTGTCGCGGCTTCTGCCCGCCTGCGTCACCAAGGTGACCGAGGAGATGGAGGTGCGGACGGAGAGCGAGCGGCTGAAGCGGTATCGCCGGATGATTCTCGAACTGCTTTTTGCCGAACGCAACCACGTCTGCGCCGTCTGCGTATCCAACGGGCGCTGCGAGCTGCAGAATCTGGCGGTCGCGCAGGGAATGGACCATGTGCGATTCGCCTATCGGTTCCCGCCCTACGAGGTCGACATCACGCATCGGATGTTCGGCATGGATCATAACCGGTGCGTGCTTTGCAGCCGGTGTGTCCGGGTGTGCTGGTTCATCGAGGGCGCTGCGACGAAGAACGTGGCTGGCCGCGGCGCGGACGCGCGCATCATCACCGATCTGAGTCAACCGTGGGGGGAATCGGAGACGTGCACCTCCTGCGGCAAGTGCGTTCAGGCGTGTCCCACGGGGGCCAAGTTTCACAAAGGTTCGACGGTGGCGGAGATGGAACGGGATCGCTCGCGCCTCGAGTACATCGTCACCGCACGGGAGAAGAAGCAATGGATCGTCTGACTTTCGCGACTGTCTGGCTGGGCGGCTGTTCCGGCTGCCACATGTCGTTTCTGGACCTCGACGAGTGGCTGGTGGACCTCGCCGACATGGTCGAGATTGTCTACAGCCCGATCATCGACCGCAAAGAGTACCCGGAGAACGTGGCGGTTTGCCTCATCGAAGGAGCCGTGGCTAACGAGGACAACCTCGAGCAGGTGAAGCTGATCCGCGCCCGGACTCGCCTGTTGATCTCGTTCGGGGATTGTGCCGTCACGGGGAATGTGACGGCCATGCGCAACCCGCTCCGGACGGCGGAGCCGGTGTTGCAGCGGGCCTATCTCGACACCGCCAACCTGCGTCCCCGCATTCCGCAGGCGCGGGGCATTGTGCCGCCGCTGCTCGATCAGGTGCTCCCGGTGCACGAGGTGGTGCCCGTGGACTACTTCCTGCCTGGGTGTCCGCCTCCGGCGGACCGCATTCGCACCTTGCTCCGCGACGTCATCGCCGGCAAGGGATCCCTTTTGTCGGGCGAGAACATCCGCTTCGGCTGATGGGAGGGGGGCACTCTTCACCGTCATATTCTTCTCCTATGGCCCAACAGATTAAGATCGATCCCGTCACGCGCATCGAAGGTCACGCCAAGATCACGATCCAATTGGATGAGGGCGGCAACGTCGCCAATGCGCGCTTTCATGTGACCGAATTCCGCGGTTTCGAGCGGTTTTGTGAAGGGCGGCCATTCTCCGAAATGCCGGGCATCACGCCCCGCATCTGCGGCATCTGTCCGGTCAGCCATCTGCTGGCCTCGGCCAAGGCCTGCGATCAGATTCTGGCGGTGGACATCCCGCCGGCCGCGGAGAACCTGCGCCGGATGATGAACCTGGGCCAGATTGTCCAGTCGCACGCGCTGAGCTTCTTCCACCTCAGCGCGCCGGACTTTCTTATTGGGTGGGAAACGCCGCCCGAGCGTCGGAATGTCTTTGGATTGATCGCCGCCCACCCGGAGCTTGCGCGGGGGGGCATCCGGTTGCGTCAATTCGGACAGGAAGTGATCGAGCATCTGGGAGGGCGCAAGATTCATCCGGCGTGGGCTGTGCCGGGAGGTGTGCGTCATGGACTGAGCGAAGCGGGACGGGAGGCGATTCGCGCCAAGATTCCCGAAGCGAAGGCCGTCGCGCTCAAGGGAATCGAGTGTTTCAAGGAAGTGCTCAAGACCCACGAGCGTGAACTCCAGGTCTTCGGCAATTTCCCGAGTCTGTTCATGGGCCTGATCGCGCCGGATGGCACCTGGGAGCACTACGACGGCCGATTGCGGTTCATGGATGGGGGCGGCAACACCATCGCCGACCATGTCGATCCGCAGCGCTACGATCAGTTCATCGGCGAAGCAGTCGAAGAGACGTCCTACCTCAAATCGCCGTACTACCGTCCGCTCGGCTATCCGGGTGGCATTTACCGTGTTGGACCGTTGGCGCGCCTCAACATCTGCCGCCAGATGGGCACGCCGCTCGCGGACGTGGAACTGACGAACTTCAAGAGCATGGGGTGGGGCGCGGTGACCTCGTCGTTTCTGTACCATTACGCCCGGCTGATCGAGATTCTCGCCAGCATCGAGCGGATCGAGCGGATGATTGACTCCCCGGAGCTTGCGAGCAAGCAGTTGAGGGCCGATGCCGGGATCAACCGCCGGGAGGCCGTTGGGGCGAGTGAAGCGCCGCGGGGCACCCTCTTCCACCATTATCAGGTCGATGCCAACGGCCTGATCCAACGCGTCAACCTGATCATCGCCACCGGCCAGAACAACCTGGCCATGAATCGCACCGTCACCCAGATCGCCCGCCATTTCATCCAGGGACCCGAAATCCCGGAGGCGATGCTCAACCGAGTCGAGGCGGGGATTCGCGCCTTTGATCCGTGTCTGAGTTGCTCGACGCACGCCGCGGGGCAAATGGCACTGGACGTGACCCTGATCGACGCCGAAGGGCGCGTTCTCGATCGCGTCGCGCGGTAGGAAGCCCGGATATCGGACCGCGGGAGCCCTGTGCAACATTCGCGGCGGGGATACCCCGTCCGTTGCATGAGAAGGCGGTTTTCTGCCGTTCTTTTTCTGCTCGAAATCGCGGCTGCGGCATTCCACCATGCCGCTCATGACAACACGTTCGCTTCATCCCGGTCTTTCCCGCCGCCAGTTCCTCACGATTGCCGCCGGCGCGCTCGCTGCGCCCACGATCATTCCCGCCAGCGCCCTGGGTGCCGATGGCGCTGTCGCGCCGTCCGAGCGCATCACGCTGGGCGCCGTCGGCTGGGGCATGCAGGGTCCCGGCAACACGGGCGCATTCATGAATCAGAAAGACTGCCAGGTTGTTGCCGCCTGCGATTTGGACAAGAACCACCTGGCTTCGGCGGTCAACGCGATCAACCGGAAGTATGGCAATCAGGACTGCAAGGCCTACCACGATTATCGCGAACTGATGGCCCGAAAAGACATCGATACGGTCATGCTGGCCGTGCCCGACACGTGGCACGCGCTGACCGCGGTGGCCGCCGCCGAAAGCGGCAAGGACATTTACGGCGAGAAACCGCTGGCTCGGACCATTGCCGAGCAGCAGGCCATCGTGCGCGCGGTTCAGAAGCACGGGCGCATTTGGCAGACCGGATCGTGGCAACGGTCAGTCGAGAACTTCCACAAAGCGGTCGAGATCGTGCAGAACGGCCTGATCGGCAAGGTCACGCGCGTCGAAGTCGGGCTGCCGGCCGGGCATCATGACTTCGCCGGCACGGCCCCGGAACTGCTTAAGAAACTCGAAGGGGTTGCCGGCGCGCCAAGAAACCTTGCCCGCCTGACTCCCACCACCCCGGGTTGGGACGCCGCGGTGTCGGCGCCTCCGCCCGAACTCGACTACGAGACATGGCTCGGTCCCTCCCAGATGGAACCGTACGTCAAGACGCGCGTCCACATGAACTGGCGTTGGAACTACAACGTCGGAGGGGGACAATTGCTCGATTGGATTGGACATCACTGTGATATCGCGCATTGGGGTTTGGGTTTCGACAACACCGGCCCGGTCGAGGTTGAAGGGCAGGGGGAGTTTCCGGCCAAGGACGCCGTCTGGAACACCTGCACCAGATACCGCATCACATGCACCTATGGCGAGGGCGTGACCATGATCATTGCCGGCGGACATGGGAACATCCGCGGCGGCACGAAATGGATCGGGACCGATGGTTGGGTCTGGGTTGATCGCGGCGGCTTCGACTGCTCGAACGAAGACCTCAAGGACATCTCCCGGCTGCCGGAGAGCCTCCGCAAGGTCAAGGCCTATCACTCGCGCGACCACCAGCGGAATTTCCTCGACTGCGTCAAGTCCAGAAAGCCGACCATCACGCCCGTCGAAGCCGCGCACCGCTCAGCTATTCCGGGTCATCTGGGCCTGATCGCAATGCTTGTCGGACGCAAGGTCAAGTGGGATCCGAAGACCGAGGTCATCGTTGGAGACGCCGAGGCCACGAAGCTTCTCAGCCGCGAATATCGCCCGCCTTACAGTCTGGCATGATCGCATGGGCGGAAAGATCGTCAGGCCATCTTCTCGAAGACACGGCGGGCGTACTCGGCACTGCGCCGATGAGCCTCGACGGGATCGAGCGTCTTGGGCGTGCCGGCCTCGACGGCAATCTCGAGGACGATGTGGGGTTTGACCTTCTTGCGGATGAGCGCCGCCGACAGCGCTTCGTAATCGATGTCGCCGGGGCCGAACGTTTCGGACCAGACGCCCTCTTGCGACTGGCGTAGGTGGACCTCGCTGATCCGATTGCCGTAGAGTTCGATCACGTCGAAGAGCGCGACCTGGGAGTTGCCGGCGCCGCGATACATCCAGTGGGCGTCGAGGCAGAGCGTGACATGGCGCGGATCGGTTCCGGCCAGCATGTGATGGAACTCGCGCGCGGCCATGCGCAGCTCGATGTCGTGGTAATGATAGGCGAGCGTGATTTTGAGTGCGGCGAGTTCCTTGCCCAATCGGTTCATGACCGCGGCCTGGGTGCGCAGTTGCTCATCGGTCTTGTTCTCGGGCCCCCCCCAGCGGAGCGGGTTGGGATTGGTGACGATGATCCGGGTGCCGAACGGTTTCACGGCACGGGCCGTCGCCAGGATTTGCTCGACGCTGCGGTCTGCCGCCGCCGGCTCGTGCAGGGTGCTATTGACATAGACCGATCGCATCTCGAGCCCGTGCTTCTTGAGCAAGGGGAGCAGCGTCCTGAGGTCTTCGGTGCCCCCGACACCCGGTTCAAATCCATTGAGGCCGCTCGCCGCCACGTCCTTCAAACCCGCGTCCAGCGAGCCGGCAAAGTTGCGCCCCTCACGCTGGTAAAACACCTGCCAGGAATAGGCGTTGGTGGCCAGGTGGAGTTTGTCCCCACGGGCCGCGCGGGCCGGCGACGGAAGGGCCAGCGCCGCTGCGCCAGCCAACGCGGTGTGCTGCAGAAAGGTCCGACGCGACAGCGATTGGGTTTGCATGGGCCAATTCAAGCATGCCGAGGCTGACGCGGCAATCCTTGGCAAGACTTTCCGCAGACCTTTTTGCAGACCCGCGATTTCCATCAAGTAAACAGTTTGGAGCCCACGAAATGGGGCCGGCCGCGGCTCGATCCACGTACGAATATTCAGCCGTGCGGATCAGGCCATCCTGTGTCCAGGCCCTCGACTGCAGGAAGATCGTCCGACTCTGGCGCCCGAGCTTCACCTCGTGGCGATTTTGCGGTTGGTGGGAGCGACGGGGGGAGTCCCAAGGCTGGCTTCCGGCGCGCGTGGCTGCGGGCTGAAGGTCGGGCTCCCATTCCGGTTGCACCCAAAGTCCGCCAGCGCGTTGTGCGCCCCCCCTCGAAGTATACGCTGGTCACGTCGTGGAGAAACGCCGCCCCGGCCCCTTCCCGCACGGCTTGGGGGCCAAAGCCGCCTCAATCAGGCTCTGGCCATCCTCCAGGTTGATTGCGGCCGCGATGCCAAGGTCCTCGATGACCGAAGGGTGCAGCCGATACGAGAGGGCGTGCACATCCTCGGTTATTTGACTTCTTTGACCGTGACCAAGCCGACGTCGATGTACTGGCCACCGCCGGTCTGGCGGCAGTGGACGGCGATGGTGTTGGGGCCTGCTTCGAGGGCAGCCTTCGCCTGGGGCGTGAGCGGCGCGGTTTCGTAGGCCGTCGTGTAGCCGGAGAGTTGGAGCGCCAGCACGCCGTTGAGATAGACCTCGGCATCCTCGTCATGGTGGATGAGGAACTGCACGTCCTGGCCGGCGATGGCCGGCAGCGTGAACTGGCGTCGCAGCCAAATGTTCGGGCTGTTCCACTCGGTCCGCACCCGGGCGCCCGGAGTGCCGCGCGTGCCGAATCCGCTCTGTCCCTGCTTCCAGGCGGAATCGTCGAAGTCCGGTTTCTCCCAACCTTGTCCTGGACGTGATGTTGTATAGCGCCACGGCTGGCCTGTCCGTTCGCCGGTTGGCACGGCTTCCGTCACAATGGGCGCCTTGGGCATGGGCGCCCAGTTGGAGGCCTTGGTTGTGTCGCGTCGGGCATGTTTTCTCCAGACGGCATTGTCGTAGAGCATCTGAGCGAATACGCCACCGATCACGGGGCGGGCGGTGAAGCCGACCTTGCGCGCCGTCTTGGTCTGGTACCAGTCGGTGAGAGGCGAGCGATCCGGCGTTTCGTTCATGAAGAGGAAGATCGGGTCGGTCAGAGCCTCGAAGTCGGCGCGGTTCTGGGTGAGGGTCGCGGTCCAGGCGATCCAATCGAGCTTGGTATAGGTCTGACGATTATCGAGCGGCAAACCGTAGCGATTCTGGATCGTCTTGTAGAAGTCCATTTCCTTGCGCATGACCTCGGCAGGGAACAAGTCGAGGCCGAGGATGCGGTCCCACATGAGATTGTACTTCTGGCTCCAGGTGCCGGGACGATCGAATGCGAGCCGGAACTTCTCGCCGTCGTCGGCCTCCTTGACCCAGCGCGCCGCGAACTCCTTGGCCAGCTTCAGGTATTCGCCGGCCTTGGCGTTGTCGCCGCGGGCCGCGCAGAGTTTGGCGAAGGCACCCAAGCCACAGATGGCCTTGGCGCTGAGATTGACGTTGTGGGCGAGATGTCCGGCGAAATCATCGGTGCAAAGCTGGTTTTCCGGATCGAAGCCTTTGTCTTTGAGGTAGGCGGCCCACCGTTCGAGTTGGGGCCAGTAGAGGCCGGCGAAGTCCGCGTTGCCCTCCATGTGGGCGACGGCGCCGAAGAGCAGGAGCAGGTTGCCGCTCTCCTCGACCGGCATCTGATTGTTCTCGCCCCGCTCGCCGTCGCCGTACACCTGACCGTTGGCGTGCGGGTAGGTGCCCAGATCATGGGGAGCGAAGGGGAGCTTCCAGCGCTCACTCGCCGCGTAATTCATGAACGGCACGAGGAACGACTTCGCCAGCGACGGCCCGAAGAGCAAGAATTGCGGGGACATCGGGTAGAAGATATCGGAAGTGCCGATGTAGCCATTCGAGTGGTTCTCTTTGCTGAATTGCAGCGGCTGGCCATTGGCGTCAGCGACGAACTTACCGCCGGCAAAGCACTGGCGATAGGCGAGCGCGCACAGCTTTGCGTACTTCTCGCCGCCGGCGCGTTCGAGATCGGCCATCAATTCCTTGTCGAAACTGTCGCATTGGGCGGCAAGGCTCTCGAATTCCCGGTTGGCGGCTTGCAGCAGGTCGGACGCTTCCCAGCCGTTGCGCCGCCAATACGGCCGCAGATTCTTCTTCATGTACTGAATCGAGAAGAGGTCGTCGTAAGCAAGAATGAGGCGCTCGGTGTCGCCTTCGGTCCCGACGCCGCGCAGGCGGAAGGTCATGGCGGCCACGGGTTGGTCGTCGTTGGCGGGGCGCGGTTGGCGCGCATCCATGGTCTCGGGGAGCGACCCGCTATGCACGAAAGCGGCGCGCGCTGCCGAGGCCGGGGCGACGACTGCCTGCTGGACGCGTCCGGAATCCGCCGCGGTGTACAGGTAACCCCAGTCAATGCGCAGATCGTCGCCTTTCTTGGCCAGGACGGGCTGGTCCTTCGAGCCGACTTTGAGCGCGACGAGAGGACCGAACGCCTCCTTTGACCACACCACGGCTTGTGCCGGGTCATTGACCGTCAATTCGGAGGAGGCGTCGAAGTAGATTGCGACGTCATGCTTTTGGCCATCGAGCGATTTGACGTCCCAGATCAGGTAGGTGACCGGACGTGAAAGCACGTCGATGTTGTGCGGCAGGACGGGGGTAAGGAACATCAGCGCAAGCGCGACGCCGTCGCCCTGGAATCTGTAGGCGGTGCGTGTCGGCAGGACCGCCAGGTCGACCTGATCGAGTGCAGGCACGCCGACGGGGCTTGGGCCCATGACCCGGTAGGGCTTGCCATCGATCCGGATCATGCTGGTGAGCCGATGCGGCTTGCCGGTCCAGTGAGTCGTATCCTCATCCGTCAGCCGATCGGCGGGAGACCAGATGCTGAAATAAGGGTCGCAAGCGACCAGCGGCGTGGCTGGCGGGACCAGGGTGGCGCCTTCGGCGCGGCGCGGCGGCGGCGGGGTGTAGACCGTCAGGTTCGCGGCGCGGATGGCGGCTTCGTCCAGCTTGACGACGGCGCGGTCATAAGTCATGAGGCCGTTGACCTCGATCTCGACGTCGGTGGTCTGTGTATAGACGGCGGCGGCGAGACCCGGCTCGCCGGTCAGAGGACGGAGTCTGCGGATGAGAGCGATGTAGGCGTCGGTGAGATCGTCGGAGTTTTTGTAGCTGCGGTAACCCCAGTTCTTTTCGTCTTGCCACGTGTGGCCCTGGAGCGGCAGGCCCAGGCCGCCAAACTCGCCCAGGACACCGGCGCGCATCTCCTCGATTCGCGGTGCGGCCGGGCCGGGGTAGCTGTGGATGTCCATGACGTCGCCGACCTTGCGATCCGTCCAGCCGCTGGCGTTGTTGACGAGACGGGTTGGATCCCAGGACCTGATCAGATCGACGATGCGGGGTGTGTCCCATTGGCCCCAGCCTTCGTTGTAAGGCACCCACATGACGATGCTCGGGTGGTTGTAGAATCCGTCGACGAGCGCCTTGAGTTCGGTTTCGAAGTTGCGAGCCGACTCGGGCGAGCGGGTGATGTCGGGATCCGATCCCCCGATATACTTGTCGCCGCTGGGCATGTCCTGCCAGACGAGGAGGCCGAGTCGATCGCACCAGTAGTACCAGCGCGCCGGCTCGATCTTGACGTGTTTGCGGGCCATGTTGAAGCCGAGCCGTTTCGTCATCTCGATGTCGTAGCGGAGCGCCTCGTCCGTCGGCGCGGTGTACAATCCATCGGGCCAGAATCCCTGATCGAGCGGGCCGAACTGGAACAACGGCTTGTTGTTGAGACCGAGTCGAAGCGTGCCGTTGGCGTCCTTGACCAGCGCGCTCTTGCGCATTCCAAAGTAGGACTCGGCCTGGTCGGTCGTGGTGCCGTTGTGCGATACGGTGAGCTTGAGCCCGTAGAGAAAGGGCGTGTCCGGTGTCCAGAGCCGGGCGTCTCTGAGCTCGAGTTCGAGAATCGTCGAGAATGGGCCCGCGGCGGCGCGGTTCTTTTCTCCGATCGCGCCACTGGCGACGATCTGGGTGCCATCCTGGATTTCCGCCTTCACCGACACGTCGCCCGTGCCGCCCACCAGCTTGAAGTCAAGCCGGACCGCGCCGGCATCGACATCGGGAGTGATCCGGACCGCATCGAGATGGGTGGCGGCCACCGGCTCGATCCAGACCGTCTGCCAGATGCCGCTTGTGGGCGTGTACCAGATGCCGTGCGGATTGCGAATCTGTTTGCCGCGCGGCTGGTAACCGGCGTCGGTCGGGTCCCAGACCGCAACGACGATTTCCTGCTCCGCGCCCGGTTTGAGGGCGGTGGTCATGTCGAACTTGAACGCGTCGTATCCGCCGCGATGGCGCCCCACTTCCTGGCGATTGACCCACACGGTTGCTTCCCAATCGACGGCGCCAAAGTGGAGCAGCACCTGCTTGCCTATCCAGGCGTCGGGCACCTGAAACGTCCGGCGATACCAGAGCCGCTGATTCTCGCCCAGGCGCTTCATGACGCCCGACAGCGCCGATTCGAGCGGATAGGGGACGAGAATCCGGCCATCCCATGCGGCGGGTCGGGATGCGTCCTTGTCGGCAATCGCATAGTCCCAGAGGCCGTTGAGATTGAGCCAATCCGCGCGCTTCAACTGCGGACGCGGGTATTCCGGCAAGGCGTTTTGGGGCGACACATCCTTGGCCCAACGCGTCATCAACGGGCCCTGCGCCGGCTGCCAATCCGCGGCGTGCGGTGTGATCAGGCCGGCCAGGGCACCGAGTGTGAGCAGAAACACAGTGGCGAGCTTCATCATCGGCCCAGTTTCACTTTGGCGAGGGCGTTCGTCGAGCGCAAATCCGCTGTCCTCGCAGAGTTGTTCTTGCCGGGGAACGGCTTTCTGGCGCACCGTGTCGCGCCGATGCGGTTTCTGATGTTGAATTGGCGAGATCCGAACAACCCGCTGGCGGGGGGTGCGGAGCGGGTGACTGCCGGTTATTTGTCTGCCTTACGCCAGCGCGGGCACGAGGTGTTCTGGTTTGCGAACCTTTTTAGCGGCGCGGCGATCGAGGAAACCGTCGAAGGCATCCCGGTCGTGCGGGGAGGCGGCAAGGGGAGTTCGGTTCTGGCGGCCAGGCGATGGTATCGGCGGCAGCGTCCGTTTGATCTGGTGATTGACCAGCATCACGGGATTCCGTGGTACGCGCCGTGGTGGTCGGGCACGCGGTGTGTGGCGTACATCCACGAGGTGTTGGGGCCGATCTGGGACGTGTTCTACAACTGGCCGTGGTCGGCCATTGGCAAGTGGCAGGAACGTCGGACGATCTGGCTCTACCGGAATGTGCAATTCTGGACGGCCTCGGCCTCGACAAAGACCATTTTGTCCGAGATCGGCGTCCGACACGTTCAGCTCATTCCCTACGGCGTCCATACGACAGCCATCCCGGAACTCGAGTCGAAACCGATCGAGCAACCTGTGCGCCTGGTCATGGTGTCACGGCTCGCGCCGAACAAACGAGTCGACCACGGCATTCGGGCTTTGCGATGCCTGGCCGACCGGGGCATCCGAGCGACGCTGAATATCGTGGGCGCGGGCGACATGGAACCGGCGTTGCGGGCTCTGACCTCGAATCTGAGAGTGGGCGGGATGGTGCGTTTTTCGGGGCCGCTCTCGGAAGCGGCGAAGGATGCTGCGCTGCGAGAGGCTCATTTGCTCCTGCACGCCTCCCTGCGCGAGGGGTGGGGGCTGAATATCATCGAAGCCAACGCCATGGGCACACCCGCCGTCGTCTATCCCGTCGCCGGGCTGATCGAGGCCACGGTGCAGGATCAGACGGGGCGCGTTGCGGACTCGGAATGCCCGGAGGCACTCGCGGATGCCGTGCAGCGGTGCGTCGAAGCGCAGGAGGATTATCAGCGGTATCGACGTTGTGCGTGGGAGCGGGCTAAGACCTTTCACTGGAGCCAAGTGCTGCCAAAGGCATGCGATTGGCTCGAGGCACGGGCTAGCTCGCAGAGCAGTCCTCTTGCGAAGTCTGACCGCCCTGTGCACCGTCGGGGTGCGAACCATGCGGGCTAGGGGCTGAGAACCGCGGGATCGCTCAGTGTTGCCGGTCAGGCGTGTCTTGATTCACTCCGTTCTTGGAACAGCCGCACGACTTCTTGTCGCTGTGCGCTTCGAGCACACCCTCGGCTACAGCGCGGCTGACGGTCTTGACAGCATCCTGAGTTCCCGAGGCCAGATCGGAAATGGCGGCGGCAGCGACGGGCACCTGTTCCGCGGCGGTGTAGCGGGCGACTGCGCCCATAAACCCGAACAGGCACATGACACCGCCGACAAAGAGCAGCGGTATCCCAACCCAGCAACACCAAAAGAGACGGGGCGATCCACTCCCCCCAAAGGCCGCGAAGAAACTGGAGAGGCCGATGATGAGGAAGACGAGACCTGTCGACCCGAGCAGCAGGCCCGCGACACGCAGGAATGTGCGGGTTGCCGTGTGCCGCGGTGTTTGCAGTTGGTTCATAGAGGGCGGTCAGGGCTTGCCCTGAATCTTGAGCAGGACCGTGGAGGACAAGGCGTCGGGCGCGACTCGAGGCAGCGTCAGTGCGACGCCTTCTGGTGTCTGCGCAAAGCGCACGGTGGCGTCGCTTCCGAGCAAGGCGGCGGAATCGACGCTGTTCTTCAGACCTGGCACGAGCAGGTTTCCGTCGGCGGGCCAGTCGAACACGTGCAAGTAAAGTCGAGTCGTGCTGTCCGGTGCGGCTTTCTGGGTACACCGGCCCCAAGGCAGATGCTTGAAAGGGCTGGCGCTGGTGCCGTAGATGGCCTCGTGATGGACTTTCATCCAACGTCCGATCTCCGCCAAACGCTGAACGCTCGGTTCTGGAAAGAGGCCTTCGCTGGTTGGGCCCACATTGAGCAGGTAGTTGCCGCCTTTGCTGGCGCAGTCGATGAGGTTGCGCACCAGCGTCCTTGTGCTCTTCCAATTCTGGTCATGCTTGTTGTAGCCCCAGTGGTTGTTCATCGTCATGCACGATTCCCAGTAGACGCCCGGACCAAACCCGGTAGCGGGGATTTCCTGTTCGGGCGTGCCATAGTCGCCGACGCCGCCCGCGCCTTTGTCCATTCCGTCCATGCCGGCGCGGCCCTTGCCGACGCGATTGTTGATGATGATGTCGGGTTGGAGGCTGCGGACGTAGTTGTAGAGGTCGCGCCCGCGCTCGACGGTCCACGGTTTCTCCCATTCGCCGTCGAACCAGAGGATTCCCAGCGGACCGTAACGGGTGATGAGTTCCTTGAGTTGGCCTTTCATGAACCGAATGTAACGCTCCATATCGGGCGGCGTTGCCGGCGCCGTATCGTTCCAGGCGCGACGGGTTTCCCAGTCCGGGTGATGCCAGTCCATGATCGAGTGGTAGAAGCAGAGGCGCAGGCCCTCGACCCGGCAGGCCGCCGCCAACTCGGCGAGCGGGTCGCGCGGGAAGGGTGTCGCTTTCATGCACCAGTCGGTGAGATTCGAACGGAAAATCCCGAAACCGTCGTGGTGTTTCGATGTGATCACAATGTACTTCATCCCCGCATCCTTGGCCATGCGCACCCACTGACGGGCGTCGAATCTGACCGGATTGAACTCCTTCGCGTACTGCATGTATTGGGAGACCGGCATTTTCGTCTCCTCGAGGAACCACTCGCCGTAGTTGGTCTTGCCCTGCCATTCGCCGGCAGGCACCGAATAGACGCCCCAGTGGATGAACAGACCGAACCGATCGTTGTTGAACCAGGCCATCCGCTCGGCCTTTTGGGCGGGCGTTTCCTGGGCGTGCACCGCGGTCGCACACAAAACAACAGAAGCCATCGCGCAGAGCCATCGTGTCATGGAATCTCTTTCAGTTGCTCGGCAGAACCGAGATTTGGAGTCTCAACGGGCATTGTGACGATGGGCGCAGACTACCGGCTCCCGGCTCAGGCCGCGAGAAAATTCCATGCGCGGACGGGGACTGGATTCCGGCGGGGAGCACGCCGGGCGGTCGTGTTGGCAAACGGCGCTCGAGCCCGTCCTCAGAACTCGCAGCTTGAAGAATTGCAGCGTGAACTGCGTCCGCAACAGGTCTGTCCGGTGGATTCCCATGCGCAGGGCGCTGCTGAGCCGTGCGATTTCCTGCCGCCCTTGAGGATGACACCGGCGCCGGCACCGAACTGCCGGCGGACCTCTTTGCCGCATGCAGGGCATGTTTGCAGGGGCGGATCGGACATCCGTTGTCTTCGCTCGAAGCGGTGGCCGCAATGGCCGCATTCATAGTCATACGTCGGCATTCTCTTCCTCCATTCTCGTCTATTTTGTGATTGTGTCTTCGCGTCCGGCTTCGTCCAATCGAGGCTGCCATTCAACCAGAACGGTTGCCCAAAGCACGCCATTTTTGGGCCATTTCCGGGCCTGCGCAGATGGCGAATCGGTGCCGGGAAGACTGCGCTGGCGCACGCGGTTGGCGCTCGGTTCATGGAGCGTTTTGACGTCCAACGACTTAATGTGACTTGCCGCGATGAAACCGAAACGTTCAACGTCCAACTCTCAACTCTCAACTCGTCGATTCATGGGAGGCAGGGGCGGGTTGTGTGTTGGGACAGGGCATGAAATGGGCTCGACTTTCAGGGGAAACCTGGGATGGTCCTCTCTATTTCAGATGAAAGCCCTTTACGCCTTGTGCCTGGTTTTGGTTGCTCCTGTGCTGGCCTCCAAAGCCGATTTCCAAGCGGGTGTGGCCCGCATTTCCATCACGCCTCCCATGCCGTTCTGGCTGACGGGTTACGCTGCACGCACCAATGCCGCGGCGTCGGTGCGGACGGAACTCTGGGCGAAGGCCCTGGCTCTCGAGGATTCCCGCGGAGGCCGGGCGGTCCTCGTAACGAGCGATGTGATTGGCCTGCCGCGTGAAATCAGCGATGCCGTTGCGGAGCGGGCCCGGAAACGTCACGGGCTGAAGCGATCGCAGGTCTTGCTCAACTCGTCGCACACGCATGCCGGGCCGGTGATCTGGCCCAACCTGCGCGTCTTGTTTGATTTCGACGAGGCCGAGCAGGCGCGCGTCGTCGATTACACGCGCAGGCTTTGCGACAATCTGACAGCGGTGATCGATGCCGCGCTCGACGATCTCGCCCCTGCCCATATCGCCTCCGGGCACGGTGCCGCCCACTTCGCCATCAACCGACGCCAGCCCACGTCCAACGGCGTTCGGATCGGGCAAAACCGGTCTGGGCCCGTGGATCACGATGTGCCCGTGTTGAGCATCACCGGGGACGGCGGGGCGCTGCGGGCGGTTGTATTCGGCTATGCGTGTCATAACACCACGCTGGGTGGGAATTTCTATCACGTGGACGGCGATTACGCCGGGTGCGCCCAGCGCGAACTCGAGAAGGCGCATCCGGGCGCCACCGCGCTGTTTCTCATGCTCTGCGGCGGTGACCAGAATCCCAATCCCCGCGGAACGTACGAGCATGTCGAGCAATACGGCCGGTCTCTGGCCGACGCCGTCGAGCGCGTTCTCTCCTGCGGGCTCAAGCCCGTGCGCCCGCCCGTCCGCAGCGCGTGGCGGCAGACCCAGCTCGATTTTGCCCCGCATACACGCGCGACCTTCGAGGAAGAAGCGAAGAGCGCCGACAGATTCCGTCAGCGGCGCGCGCGGCTGATGCTTGATACATACGATGGCAAGCGGCCAATCCGTAAACTGACCTATCCGGTCCAGGCCATCCGGCTGGGAAACGACTGGACTCTTTTGGGGTTGGGCGGCGAGGTCGTCGTGGACTACGCGCAGCGCGCCAAGACCGAATACCCGAAGGACAACCTGACCGTGGCTGGGTACTGCAACGATGTCAGTTGTTACATTGTATCGGACAGGGTGCTGAGCGAGGGCGGATATGAACCGGTCGACAGCATGATCTACTATGCCCAGCCGGGGCCGCTTGCGCCGATGTCGGAGGAGCGAGTGTTCGCCGCAATCCGACGCGTGATGCGCAAGGCCGGCGCGCGTTGACGGGCCGAGGGGGGATCGGATTGGAAGAGTGGCCGATTGCATCCGCAGTGGGAGCGCGACGCCCCCAACCCGCGTGCGAGGGCGTCAGGTGTCAGATCACGACCGGGCCTTGTCGGCTCGCTTCGGTTTGGCTGGCTTCGGATGGAACAGTTCGTCTCCCTTCAATCCCGTCATGTGTTCGAGACCTTTGACGAGGCGGAACATGGCGTAGAAGACCATTGCCGAACTTGGGATCACAACGCCCGGCCAGCTCCAGAACTGGAGTTTCCCCAATTGGCGGTTGAACTCCTCGGTGCCCGATTGCGCCGGGAGAAGCCACCAGGCCAGCGCGAAATTGATGACGGCGCTGATCAGGAACGCGCCAGCCAGAATCCACGAGGCCCATCTCAGCAACTGATCGAAGGCGGCGATGTTGCGCCGTTGTTCGAGAGCGCGGTGGATTCGCTTGGTGTCCAGCAGTTGATCATTGTACAGCAAGGTGCGGACCAGTGGTTGGCGCGTGCGCAGGGAGGCCGGAATTGCCAGTCCCAGAACCAAAGGCACGGCGGCTTCCTTCACGGCAAACCAGAAACCGCTCATCTTGAGCAGACCGAGGCTGCCCGTGAGCAGCGTGCCCACGAATCCGACAATCGAGATGACGTTCCAAGTGCGTCGTCGGACCAGATCGTAGATGGCATAGCCGAGCGGAAACGACAGGGCCACGATCATGCCCCATGCCGGGCCAAGGTATTTCTCCTTGCTGCCGTAGGCCAACAGGATTGCCGGAATGACCGCGCCGAACAGCAGGTTGAGCCAGAGATTCTCTGGATTCGAGCGCGGGGCCGAATCGAATGGGATCGCCTCGCTTTGGAAAGGTTGCGTGGCCGATGTATCGTTCATTGTCTGGCGCTTCTATCCGCGTCGAACTGTCTCATGGCTTCGCTGGAGGCAATTCGGATATCGAGCTTGCCAGGACCAGCGCTCCGATCGGCACCGCGTCTTCACGCAACTGTGCCAAACGCACGTCGGGTCCGGGTTGGAAAGCGGCCATGACGTGCGGCGGCAGGGCGGCGAGCACCGCCTTTCGCAACGGCTCTCCGATCAGCGACAGGCCGCCTCCAAGCACGATGACCTCCGGATGAAACAGATGGATGACATGGGAGAGGGCAAACGCGAGATCGGAGGCTGTCTCCCGAAGGATGGTGTTCGCCGTCGCGTCTCCGTGTTCGATGGCCGCCTTGAGATGCCTTGCCTCGCCGTATGTCTCCTGGCCCACCAGACGGGCGAGCAATCCGTGCGGTTGGGCCATCTTGACAGCCCGCACTTTGCGATCGACGGCCCAACCCGCACACCGCGACTCGACGGTTGCACCGGATCGGTCGAGGCGCACGTGGCCGATCTCGGCTTCGCCCGGCGTCGCGCCATGGTAAATCCGGCCGTCCACCACCAAACCTCCGCCCACGCCGCTCCCAAGGGTGACGTAAAAGACCGGATTCGCTCCTTTCCCAGCCCCCAGGCGCGACTCCGCCAATGCGGCCACATTCGCGTCGTTGTCGATCACGACCGGCAGCCCGAACCGTTCGCGGAGCCATGCGGCGAAAGGAAAACCCGACCAACCCTCGACATGATGGGAACAACAAACACGCCCGGTGCGCCAGTCCACCGGGCCACCAAAGCCGACAGCAATAGCGGACTGCGCCTTCTTGGAATGGAGGTGTTCGACCGTGATCTCGATCTGACGGCGGATGGCCGCCGCCCCTTGCCCTGGTTCCACATCGAACCGAAAGCGATCGAGAATGCGTCCGCGGTCAGTCCCGACAACGATTTGCAGTTTGGTTCCGCCGATCTCGATTCCAACCACTTCACGCGCGATGCCCATGGCCAAGTCCCGGAGTCGATAGCTCTGCCCGCTTCAGGGGCTCTCAGCGATCTTGCGCCCGCGGGGCGACAGGGGGTGATGAGAATCCTGTTGGCCGGCGAGGCACGCGCCTCTCGAGGCCTTGGTCTCCGCGCGGTGCATCTGGTTGTTGTCGGTGTTCTGTCGCCCCGTGAGGGCACCGGGCCTACAACGGATGGAGATTGCCGATGTAGGCCGCGTGCCCGGACGCGGCGCATACTCGATTCCCACCGACACCCTCCAGATGCACTGGTCTTCGCGGGCGGTCAAGGCTCGACGAAACATGCGGGCCAAGCGGCATCAAGCGTGTGGGGCAGGGGTCGATCCTGAACTTTCCACGACGGCCTGCCGCCGCGATTCAGCCCGCTCCCGGTGGTAACTCGAGTAGTAACGATTCTGATAGTACGTGTAGGAGTAGTAGTAGGAATCGCGTCCCTCGAAATCAATGTCATTCAAAACGACACCACAGATGTGAATGCCGGCGTCCTGGATGCGCTGAATAGTTCGGCGCGCGTGATCGCGCCGGACCTTGTTGAACTTGGTGACGAATACGACCGCGTCGGCCATGGCCGAGAGGATCAGGGGATCGCTCACGGCTGAAACAGGCGGGCAATCGAGGATCACCCGGTCGTAGCGCTTGCTCAGTTCCTGCATGAACTGAACCATCCTTTGGGATCCGAGCAATTCCGATGGCTGAGAACGAATCTGTCCGCAGCAGGCTACATCCAGATTGGTCACCTCGGTGGTCTGGATCACATCATCGACCCGGTTGGTCTGTTCGGTGAGGTAAGCCGTCAGGCCCATGGGACTGTGAAGCTGGAAGGCCTTGTGGAGTGAAGGTCGGCGCAGGTCGGCGTCGACAAGCACCGTGCGCAAACCGGTCTGGGCAACGACCACAGCCAGGTTCGATGCGACGAGGGACTTGCCCTCGGAGGGGATGGTGCTCGTCACAGTGAACACCCGCATCTTCTCGGCTTTGGCCCCCAGAGCGATGGCGGCTCGGACGGTGCGGAAGCTTTCGGCGGCATTTGACTGCGGATGCAGGTGGGCCTGCAAGCCGCTCTCGACGACGCTGTTGGTCTTGATATTGGGAATGTACCCGAGGAATGGCAGATGGAGGTACAACTCGACGTCATCCTGGCTCTTGATCGAGTCGTCCAGGAAGTTGACGAAAAACGCCAGGCCGATCGCGAGTCCTAATCCTCCAAAAGCCCCCAGGAACAACGTCAGCAGAACTCGAGGCTTGACCGGCATGGTCGCGGCGTATGCGTAGTCGATAACCCGGATGTTGTTGCCCTTGTCTCTCTGGACCAGCTCGATTTCCTTCATCTTGGCGAGGACCGTGTCGAACAACGCTTTGCTGCTCTGGGCCTTGCGCATCAGGACATCGTATTGCATCTTCGCCTTGTTCCACTCCATCTGCTGGTCTTCCCATTCCTTGACGTTGGCAGCAAGTATCTGTTCCGAAGCCTTCGCCAGGCGCGCTTCGGAGCGGAGGATTTCCGCAACCTGTTGGGCCGCGCCCTGCACCGAGCGGTGCGTCTCTTCGATCTTCGACCGCGCTTGAATCACGGCGGGGTGCTTGTCCTTGTAGCGTTTGAGAAGACCAGCCAACTCGTTTTCCTGGCCGGAGAGCTGGAGTTGCAGCGAGTTCACTTTTCCGTCGGCAGCGATCTTCGGGAAGGTCTCGAGGGGATTCCCGGCCTGGATGTGACGATCCAGTTCCTCGACGATGGTTTGAGTGGTTTGGGCCTGCGCCTTGGCCATTGCGTATTGCGCCTGGGACTGGCTGAGCGCCTCCGCCACGATGTTGTAGCTGCTGTCCAGCGACACGAACTTCACCTGAGCCCGGTAATTCTGAATGTCCTCCTCCGCCTTGGCCACGTCCACCTCGAGACCATTGGCCTGGCTTCTCAGGAAGAAGAGCATGTCCATGGTCCGCTTCTGCTTCTGAACAAGGTTCTGCTCGATGAACTCCTCCACGAGCGCGTTGGCGATGCCCGCCGCCTTGGACGCATTGGGATGCTCGACCACGACATCCACCAGGCGGCTCAGACGGATTGGATTGATGCGGATGTCCTCCGCCAAAGCGCGGGCAACGTCTGGGCTGTCGCGATAGCGGGAGTCCTCGTTGATTTTCTCGCGCTTGATGACGATCTCGAGCAGGCTGCGGCTGAGGAGATTACGATACTGCGTCTGGAGATAGTCCTGATCGGTCATCGACATGACGACCTCGTTCAGGTTGAGGCTCGCCGCGGATTCCCGGTCGATCTGAAGACGGGCGGTCGCCGAGTAGATCCGCGGCGCCTTAAACAGGTAGACCAGACACAGAACAAACACCGAGACGAAGGTCGCAATCACGAGCCATCGACGCTGCAGCACGATATTCCAATAGTGCCGCAGATTCAGGTTGCTCGATGACGATTCGGAGGCCTCGGGGGGGGCTGCCTGAGAGGTATAATAGGAATAGGACATGAGGCGCGATTAGAGGACGCTCTCCTTGACTTCGATGATGTCGCCGGGTTGCACCCAAATCTTCTTGGCCGGATCGGTTTCCTTCTTGAGGTCGTCCAGCTTGAGCGTCCGGGTCACGCCGTTACGAGTGTACTCGACCGAGTTCCGGGCGCGGGGAGTGACTCCGCCCGCCATGGTGATGATGTCGTAAACATCGAGTTTCTGTTCGCCCGTGTGCGGGATGGGCCCCGGTCGATTCACCTGTCCTACCACCCGCACAAACTCGGAGCGGTAATCCTTGACCGTGACGATCACCTGCGGATCGACGAAATAGTCCTTCATCAGCAGGTCGCGCAAGCGCGCGCGCAGTTCCGCCGGAGTCAGACCGCCGACGCTGACCTCATCGAGGAACGGGAACTGAATCGTGCCCGCGGAGGAGACGCGGAACTCGGTCTGCAGGTCGCGTTCGCCCACGATGGTGATGAACAGCAGATCGTTCGCGGCGACTCTGCGTTCGGGTTCCGTGCCGGCGACCTGGGCGATCGGTCTAGCGCAGATCGCCGTTCCAATCCAAAGCGCCAAACCCGCCAAAGCCGCCCCATGCAATCGAATGTGTCTCATCGCTAATACCCCAATGATAGGGCCAAAGTAATCTCATTCACCGCGTAGTCAACACCCGCCCATGGCGACGATCCGTCCGATTGCGTGTACTTGTAGTACAAGCCAACCGTGAACCACGGTCGAGGTTGATAAGCGATGCTGGCATTCGCTCCGAGAATGTCCCGATCATATCCGGGCTGACGGCCCGCGGCCGTGAGGCGCGATTCGTACGAGTTTAATCCGTAACTCCCGCCGAGCGTGACAACCACCGGGTGGGCGGTTCCCAAAGCGTGGCGATATTGGAGTCTGAGATAATCGCTTGTGTAAACGGCCGCGCTGCTTTGCACGGATGCTCCAGTCCCCCGATTATAGGACAACGTGGCGCTGCTGCGCTCGGTCAGAGCCGAGGTCAGGGAGACCTGCGCGATGGGCGCTCCGAAATCGAGGTCCGCTCCCACCTCGTTCGGCTCCGCACTCACCTGCTCGTAACCCACCTTGGCTGTGCCGGTCAACTTCGTGGTGAAGCTCAGGTTCGCCCCCAGGAAACCGCCGATCGTCTCGAGATGCGGTGGTTTATCCCGGAAGGGCATATTTGGATCGCTGGACGTCTGGCCGTAGTGGACTTCGCCGATCGCCTCGACTTTGGGGCGGACCTGGTACCCGAATCCGCCCGTGACCCGCCACACATTCCGATCGTAGAAAGAGCTGTATTGGGACTCATCGAAATCGAGGTTGTTCAGTGTGAAGCGCCCGTAGGCGGCGGTCTTCTGGCTGATCTGGTAGCGCAATCGTTGACTGAAGTCCAACGTTGTGCGCTCGACATTGGATCCACCCACCACGCCCCCTTGCTCGAAACTCTCGTAACCGCCATAGACGGTGTCCATGAACCCGAAGGAAAACGCCGTGTCCGAGAGGAATCGGCTCCCGCGCCAGGTTCCTGTCAGCGCCAAGTTATGGGCGACAGCCGTGTCGATCATGTCGACTCCGTGGTACCAGTAATGGTTGAAGTCGTATTTGAAATGGAGAATTCGGTCGCCATCCAGCCGGCCCAGCCGCACGTCGACAGCAGGCGTAACGCCCGTGATGAACGCAGACTCCTCAGACCCGGAGTTGTAGAACAGGTTGTCATTGTAAGTCTCGCTCGCACCCACACTCGGTCGCACCACCAAAGGTCCAACGCTGAAGGCCAGCAAATCCTTGGCTTCGAAGCCGTAACCGTGCGTCGGAGCCAACAAAGCGCACATCACCGCGGGCGCCAAACCGCTCCCATCACGCCATGAAGCGCCACGGCGTATCGCCCTTCCTGAAGCCGATTTGTGTTTTCTCATGATTGTGGTCCTGTTACCCCTCGCACGACTATGCGGTGTGGTGCGAATCCTAGGCGCGACGCAGGCTGCGAAGTCAACTCGCAAGCCCCGATGCCCGCCCCTCGCGATCGCATGACTGCCGATCCCGACATGGCCGCGCGTTTCCGGTTGCGTTTCGTGCAGAATCCACGAACGGACACACTGTGGCAAGCGCGATTTCCATATCGCTTTGACACGGCGCCCGCCGCGTCTCCTTAATGCGGTGTGTCTGTGAATCGTCCCGCCGCCAAACTCACGACATCGCAACGCGTTGTTCGAACGTTGCGCGTGTTGGGCGCGGCTGCGGCGGCCACGTTGGTCGCTGTGGCGCTGCTGCCGTTCTGGCTTCCTCCGGCGCTCAAGTTGGGACTCCCGCGGCTTGGGGTTCAGGCCGGCGCGATCGATCGGATTGGATATGCGACCCTTCAGTTGCAGGAAGTTCATTTCCAATCGGATACAATGGACATCACGCTTCGCGACATGCGCCTGCCGCAGCCCATTGCCTGGGCTTGGCGACGCTGGCTCAACCCCGCTCCCGATACGAATGCGATCATCCGCCTCACAGGCTGCGTCGTCTTGCCCAAGAGGGCTGATCCCTCCGAGAAGAGGGGGGGCAAGCTGCCGGCGCGATTGTCCGGGATGCTCGATGCGGCGAACGAACTGATTCCCGGACTCAGGAAGTGGCTGCCCCCCCTCGACTTGAATGAAGGCCGCATCGTGCTTTCGGAGCATGAGATTCTCGTGCCCGAACTGCGTTGGCGGGCGGGCGAGTTGAAGGCCACGGCGGAAATCGGCCAACTTGGTATAAACACGCGGATCAGCATCGCAGCCCATGCACCGGGCCGGCTCTCATTTCGGCTTCAGGACCTGTCGCGGCAGGTTGAATTGAAGGCCGAATTGCACGCCGGGGAATCGGAATGGGGTCTGACAGGCGTGGGGTTCTGGCTCGACAACGTTGTCCACCTCCGGGCGAAGCATGGGCGCAATAGCAAGGGGTTGTGGCCGGACCGCGTCGAACTCGAAGCGCCGCAAGTCAAGCTGTCGGGGCGGGTTCTTGGGGTGCCGGGGTGCTCGAATGTGCTTGGACAGGTCCGCTTGTTCGGGACAGAAGGCCGATTCGAGTTGCGCGTCAGCGGTCGCACGGAACCGGCCAGCGTGGACCTGCCACCCGGTCGGCTGAATATCGAGGCTCTGGTCAATCCAACGGAAATCAGCGTCACCGGCTTCGAAGCCCGGATCGGGACCATCGATGCCGTGCTTTCGAATCCCGTGACTTGGCGTTGGGCAAGCCGGCAGATCGACCGCCCGGCGCGACTCACGCTGCAGGCGGACCTGGATGCGCAGTCCTGGATCGACATGGGAGGCCGGATTCAGGGCGACGTGCTGCTGACACTGGGCGAAGGACTCGAACCGCGCGCGGAATTCGAGTTCGCCGGGAAGGCTCTGACCAGCCGCTGGATCGATGTTTCGACTTTGGAGTTGAGTGGACGAACCTCGGGGCGGTTGATCGAACGGTGCGCCGTTAGCGCGCGTTGGGAAAACGGCTCCGAACTCCGCGTGGTTGGGCGCGGATTGGACCCCGCCGGCCGAACACTGTCCGATGCCCAACTCGAGGCCGTCATCGAACCTGGGCTGCCGTTCCTGGGGAAATGGCCTCTGACATTCCAATCTGCCACCGCCCGCGCGACCGTCTCCGGTGCATGGACCAATCTGCAGCATCGCGGGACGGTGACGGTGTCCGGCGGATCCGTCCGCGGCCTTAAGACGTTCGATCTGACCGGGCGTTGGGAAGGGGATCGCGCGGAGAGGATTTGGTCTTCAGTCATTCTGACAACCGATGGTGGCAAGGCGGCGTTCAGCGGAACAATCGAGGACCTGTCGAACCTCACGCTCAGCGCCTTGAGCCTGCGCGCGCTCGACGAGCCGCCGCTGGTTTTGCGTGAACCGGCACGCCTGAAGATTCTCGCTCCAGCAGCGCCGCTGCCCGGTCCGCGATGGAGTGTCCAGACCTCCCCGCTGACACTCGCAGATGGCCGGCGGCAGATCGCTCTCGAAGGGCTCATTGAATGGCCCGCGCGCGCCCAAGCAACTCTTGCAGTGACAAATCTTAACACTCGGTTTCTCGACGCTTTTCTTGCGCGTCGACTCCCGATGGCCGCCCTCGAGTCGCTGGCGGTCGAGGTCAGCGGCGGGCGCGGTCCGGCGATGCTCACCGTGGCGGCGAGCGGTTGGTGGCAGGCGGCTCCGGATTTCCCGATCCGGATGAACGCCAGGTTCAAGGGCGATGACAGCGGCCTGCAAATCGCCGAGTTTCGAATGTTCGAGGGCGAGGCTGAGGCCCTGCGCATCGAGGGCGGCATTCCCCTCGTGTGCGGTTTCCTCGAGACGGGGCGGCTCTGGCACCTTTCGTCGGGTCGGGGGCTTGAATTGGATTTCTCGCTGGCACTGACACCGACGATCGAGATGCTTGGATTGGAGCGGTTGGGCTTTGCCGCCGCCAACCTGCGTTGCGAGGGTTCGGTGTCCGGCACGCCGGCTGCGCCTGTCGGTGAAATGCGTCTGCGCGCGTCCAACCTGCTGACTCTGACCAGTTCCCCGTTGGCGGGCTGGCTGCCTCGGATCGACGACGTGGACCTGATTCTGCGGGCGGATGCGGACCATGTGCGCCTGGACTCGGCCCGACTCGAGGTGGAAGGCGCGCCCCTCGATGTCTCGATCGCGCTGCCGGTGTCGAGGGACTTCTGGGTCGCGGCCCTGCGAGGGGCGTTCGAGGCTGACCCCGCGAACCTGAGCGGCTCCGCGCGTCTCGATGCGCTGCCGCTGGCTCGATTGGCGTCGAGATTCGTCCCCGAACTGCGGCCCGAAGGCACCCTCAGCGCCGATGTGCAACTCCTGGCGGGCTGGCGCTGGAGCGGCAATCTCGAGTTTGGCGGCTTCGGGACGCGTCCCTTGCCGTTCATCGGACCGCTGCGAGACCTGCACGGCCGCATGGTGCTGCGTGATCGGCGGGCGCGGTTGGAGGGGGTGGCCGCCGACGTCGGGGGCACCACCGCTCAGATCGAAGGCTGGTTCGACTTGCCCGCTGTCTCCGGGATCGAATGGAGAACGCCGGCGTTCGACATCCGCCTGGGCGGGACGCAACTCGCGCTCGTTCGACAGGCCGACCTGATCGTGCGCGGCGACCTCGATCTGCGTTTGCAGCACGGGCAGACCGATGCGCCGAGTCTGGCGGGGACGGTTGTGTTGGGGCGCAGCTTTGTGCTCAGCGATCTCGAGGCCGTGCTGGGCAACCGCCTGCGGGCCCCCGAGCGCCCGCCCCCGTTCTTCAGCGTCGTGCAGGAGCCATTCGCCGGCTGGAGGCTCGATGTGGACATCCAGGGCGACGAATGCATCCATGCGCGCAGCCCGTTCTATACCGGCGTGCACTCGGTGCATCTCAAGCTGCGCGGCACACTGCGCGACCCGGTGTTGCTTGGCGACGCGCGCGTGGTGCGCGGCAATCTCACCTTTCCGTATGCGACACTGCCGGTGCGCCAGGGGCTGGTGACTTTCACCGAGACCGATCCCACGCGGCCTCGCGTGCAGGCCTCGGCCGGCGCGCGGGCGTTTGGATACGATCTCATTCTCGATGCGAGCGGCACTCTGACAGACCCTGTGATCCGGTTTTCATCGAGCCCGCCGCTGAGTTCCGAGGACATCCTGTTGATGATCACTGTGGGCGAACTTCCCCGCCAGCAAATGGACGCCACGGCTGCTGACCGCCTCTCGAAGCTCGCCATCCTCCTGGGCAAGGATCTGATGAACAAGCTTGGAAAACCGGGGTCCGGCGAGGGGCAGATCATCTATCGCGCCGGCGAGCGTGTCTCCGCGCGCGGCAAGGTGACTCGCCATCTCGAATACAGGCTGACCGACACGTGGTCGCTGGTGGCCGAGTATGATGAGTTCGACGAGCTGAGCGCCGGGGTCAAGTGGAGAGTCTTGCGCCGATGAACCGTCCCCGAGGCAAGGCGTGGATTTGGACGGCTCGTCTCGCTGCGGCCCTTCTCCTCGGCAGTCCAAACCGGACTGGGGCCAGTCCACCGACCGCACCGAATTCGCTAACCGAGCCCAAGATCAAACCGGCTCGATTGATTGTGCGAGGCCATGGTTTCTTGGGGAATCTGCGCCTCAAACAGCAGTTGCGGGTGCTGCAGCCGGACTCGCGACCCCCGGAATTCCTGGATTCGCGCATTCTCGAGGATGCAGCCCTGCTCCTGCTTTCCGCCCTGCAGCGCGAGGGCTACCTCGAACCCGCCATCGAGTTGCAGGTGCTCTGCGACGACGGGACTGAATCGGTGTTGTCCGCCAGGCCGGAGGCTCCCCTCGAGGCACCGGCGCATTGGCGCGCACGACGCGCGGTGTTCCTGCTCGATCGCGGCGCGTTTCATTACTACGCACGACTGGATTTCACCGGCTTGACTGCCCTGTCCAAAGCGAAAGCGGCCGGCTGCTTCCTGGTGCCCGACATGGTGGTGCCTCAGAAAAAGCCGAAGGTGTACACACCCGCCCGGCTCGATCGCGGGCTGGCAAGTCTCCGCGAGGAACTGCGCCGATTGGGCTATCGGGACGCGGTGGTCGAACGGGAGTCTGTCCAAACAGACCCCCTCACCGGCAAGGTGAGCGTGGCCGTGCGTGTCGAGGAAAACCGGCGCTGGTGGGTGACGCAGTTGGAGACGCGTCACCAAGACCCGCTCCAGGGCCCCGTTGGTTCCGTCCAAACCACCTTGCTGCGCGAGCCCTTTTCGCCGGCGTGGGAGCAGGAGTGCATCCGATCGCTTCGCAACGCCGAGTACGCGAAGGGACTCCCTGACGCGCGGGTGACGATCGAGACGGAGACGCTCCGGGAAACCGAGAACGAAGTCGAGGTCCGGGTGCTGGCCCGTGTGAAACGAGGGGCCCCGTTCCGGGTCGGCGAGGTCACGTTCGACGGCCTGAACCGCACTCGGGAATCTCTGGTTCGCAAGCGGGTGCCGCTGATTCGGGGCGAGCCGCTCGATCGGCTGGCCATCGACGAGACGCGCCTGCAGTTGCTGCGGCTGGGGGTCTTTGACCGGGCAGAGGCCGAGATCGCCCCTGCAACGGCTGAGGACGCGCGTGACGTCCGCTTCGAGTTGCGCGAGGCCAAGCCGATCGAGGCCAGCCTGCTGGCTGGTTGGGGGAGTTACGACCTGCTCTGGGGCGGTTTCGAGCTCGAGCAGATCAACCTGTTCGGCCTCGCCCACAGGCAGCGTCTGGTGGCCGCGCAATCGCTCAAGAGCACCAAGCTCGAATACGCCTACACCATCCCCCAAGTGTTCAGTCCCCTGGGAGAAGTGACGGGGCTCGGTTTTTACCGGCGGCGGGAGGAGACCACATTCACCCGTCGTGAATCCGGGGCAAGCCTGAGCTATCAGCGGCTGGTTCCCTCGTTGCACAGTTCCATCGGCCTCCGTTTCACATTCGAGGAACTCTCGGCCGACGACAGCCATTTCGATCCCGATTATGGGCGGAAACGTGCCAGCGCATCGTCAGTCGGCCTGACGCTCGATCATAATCGCACGGACAATGCCCTTTATCCGTCTCGAGGGTATCGGCTTTTCGTCACAACGGAACTGGCGACCGACACGTTCGGAGGCACGGCCAATTACACCCGCTTCGAGTTGGGCGGAAGCTGGCACCGACCGCTGTCGCGGACTCTGATCGCGCATCTCGGCGCATCCCACGCCTGGGTGACCACGCCCGGTTTGGTGGGGGACGACTTGCCGTTCAACAAACGGTTCTTCCTCGGCGGCGCCAGTTCGGTCCGGGGGTACGTCCAGGGGGAAGCTGCATCCTACGACCCGGCCGGGAGGCTTGTGGGTGACGAAAGCTACCTGTTGGGCCAGGCGGAGATCGAACAGCGACTCACTCCGCGCTGGTCTTTCGTGGGATTCCTCGACGTCGCCGGTCTCGCGCGCGACATCGCCGAGTATCCCGCCAGCGAGGTGGTGGCGTCCGTCGGAGCCGGCATTCGCTGGCGCACTCCCATCGGCCCGGTGCGGCTCGAATACGGCTACAACCTCAACAGGCGCCACCGCGATCGCGCCGGATCGCTGCATTTCTCGGTCGGCTTTCCGTTCTGACCGCGCCAGGGACCGCGCGCTGAACCGGATCGGTTCTGGGATTGGCGTTGTGGGCCAGGTCGGGCAGCCTTTCGCCATGGCTGCGACTGGTGGCGAGTCTTCCGTCGGGACTGACGAGGTGCAAAACAGACCGCCTTGCCCGTCCCGCCGATGCCGCCCGAGTGAGACCGTGGTGTCAGGGGGCAGGTCTGTGATCAGGAGCGATGTGCCGGATGTGGCGACGGGCTCGCCGAACCTGTAACCGTCGGTTGAACGATAGACTTGGTATCCCGTCGCCGCCCCGCTGCCGCCCTGAGCCGCGGGGGGGAAACCAAGAAACGAGGATTCCTGCCGGCTGAGCCATGGCGCGGGGATTGGCCGGCGGCTCCGGCAGGAAGATCAAGGGAGCTGCGTCGAACTGGGCGAAGTACCGCACGAGTCCCTGGTAAGCGGCGCGCGCGCACCAGGTCCGCGAAGTCTTGTGAGATGTCCGCATTGCGAGATTCCCGACAAGAAACTGAAGGGCGCGCAGAGCACAACGAAGACCGATCTGAGTCCGCGTGTGAGTTTCTTGCCGTCGATGCGGCTTCGGACCGAGCCGTAACATTGCGATCACCAGTCGATCGCGGCTGTGAACACGGCGGCCAATCGCTCCAGACCCGCCTGATCTGCGGCGTCGAAGCGGTTCCGGACCGGGCTATCGAGGTCGAGCACCCCGTGCAGGCGCCCCTCCTGAAGCAGCGGGACGACCAGCTCCGAGTTCGACGCCGGGTCGCAGGGGATGTGGCCGGGGAAGGCGCGGCAATCGGCCACCCGGACCGACGCGCGCCGTTCCGCCGCCGCGCCGCAGACGCCACTGCCTATCGGAATCCGCGCGCACGCCGGTTTGCCCTGGAACGGTCCGAGGAGCAGGACCTCGCCGACAAGGCGGTAGAATCCGGCCCAGTTCAACCCGGGCACCGTGTGATAGAGGAGGGCGGCGGTGTTGGCGGCGTTGGCGATGAAGTCCCGTTCGCCTGCCAGCAGCGCGCGCAACTGCGCCTCCAGTTCACTGTAGGCGGCGGCCTTATCCGCGGCGACGATCCGTTTGAGTTCGATCATGCGTTCGGTCTGCATGTACTATTCCCGTCTTCAAGTCCGAGCGTCATGTCGCCGCTGAGTTGTCCGATGACGTCACAGGCGTCCTTGACGATGCGCCGCAAATGCTCCTCGCTCTCGAGGCTCTCGGCGTAGAGCTTGATGATATTCTCGGTTCCGGACGGCCGGGCTGCGAACCAACCGTTCGGCGCGGTCACCTTCAGACCGCCGATGGGGTTCCCGTTCTCCGGGTCGCGGGTTGTGATAGCCCGGACCGGTTCGCCGGCGAGTTCCTTGAGGATCACCGCGTCCGCGTTCACCTGCCTGAGCAGTTTCTTCTGTTCCGGGGTCGCCTTGGCGTCGAGTCGTCTGTAGTGGGGACAGCCGAGAATCGCTGAAAGATGGTAAAAATACTGGGCAGGATCCAGGCCGGTTCTCGCTTTGATCTCGGCCGCCAGGAGGCCGAGAAGAAGTCCGTCTTTGTCGGTGGTCCAGACCGAGCCGTTTCGGCGCAGAAAGCTGGCGCCGGCGCTCTCTTCGCCCCCGAAGCAGTAGGTGCCACGGTGCAATCCGCCCGCAAACCACTTGAAGCCGACCGGGACCTCCGCCAGGCGGCGGCCAACGCTTTGGGCCACGCGGTCGATCATGGCGCTGCTGACCACGGTCTTGCCGATGGCCGCAGTCAAGGGCCAAGCCGGTCGGCGGGTGTGCAGGTAATGGATCGCCACGGCCAGGTACTGATTGGCGTCCATCAGACCGTGTGAGGGCGTGACAATGCCGTGTCGGTCGGCGTCGGGATCGGTGCCGAACGCGATCTCGAAGTCCTTCTGGAACCGAACCAAACCCTCCATGGCGCATCGGCTCGAGCAATCCATCCGAATGACGCCGTCGTGATCCACCGTCATGAAGCTGAAGGTGGGATCGATCTTGGGGTTCACGATGGTGAGCTCGAGACCGAAGCGCTCGGCAATCGGTTGCCAATAGGCAACCGAGGCGCCGCCCAGCGGATCGACCCCGATCCGCACCTTCGAATCCCGGATGGCATCGAGGTCCAGGACCGAGGGAAGACCGTCGATGTAGTTCTGAACGAAGTCGTATTGGCTTGTCGTGGATTGCCTCAAGGCGGCGGCATAGGAAACCCGCCTGACCTCTCGGTTGCCGCTGCGCAACAGCTCGTTGGCCCGATTCTGTATCCAGGTTGTCACGTCGGTGTCCGCCGGGCCGCCATTGGGGGGATTGTACTTGAAGCCGCCATCGGTGGGCGGGTTGTGTGACGGGGTGATCCCGATCCCGTCGGCAGTGGCGGATTCGCCGCCGTCGTTCCACGCCAGAATCGCCCTGGAAAGCGCCGGAGTAGGCGTGAAGCCGTCCCCAGACTGGATGCGGGCCTCGACACCGTTGGCGGCCAGGACTTCGAGGGCCGTCTGTTCCGCCGGACGCGAGACCGCGTGCGTGTCTTTGCCCATGAACAGTGGGCCGTTGATCCCCTTGAGCCGGCGATAGTCACAGATCGCCTGAGTGATGGCCACGATATGGCTTTCGGTGAAGGTCCCGTTCAGCGGCGTGCCCCGATGCCCACTCGTCCCAAAACTGACCCACTGGTGTGGGTCCGCTGGGTCCGGTTTGCCTTCAAAGTAGGCTTTCTCGAGCTTGCTGACGTCGATGAGCAGGTCAGTCGGCGGCGGTTTGCCGGCCAGCGAATGCAACTTCATATGCCGGCGGAGATCATGGAGGGATGCCGCATCGGATGCCAGCAAAGAAAAGCAAAGCCCATCCGGTTTGTCACATGACGTTCTGGATTCTCTCGAGGCGCTTCGGTAGACTCCGCCCCATTATGCTTTGCGAACCACTGTTGCAGATTGATCTGCCCGGCGTTGCCAAAGTCAAAAGCGGAAAAGTGCGGGAAATCTTCGATCTCGGTGACGCCCTGCTGCTCGTCGCCACCGACCGCATCTCCGCCTTCGATTGCATCATGCCCAACGGCATTCCGCGCAAGGGCGAAGTCCTGACACAACTGTCGCATTTTTGGTTCGAACGGTCCGCGGGTCTCATCCCCAATCATCTCCTGGCCGGGCCTGAGGCGCCTCTGCCGGCGGTCCTGCAGCCCCACGCCGCGGCGCTTGCCAGACGCAGTATGCTGGTCAAGAAAGCCAAACCGCTCGCCATCGAATGCGTCGTGCGCGGTTACCTGGCCGGCTCGGGCTGGAAGGAGTATCGTGCCCGCCAGACCGTCTGCGGCATCGCGCTCCCCGCCGGGCTGACCGAATCCGCGGAGTTGCCCGAACCCATATTCACCCCGGCGACCAAGGCCGAGAGCGGCCACGACGAGAACATCTCCTTCGATGAAGCGGCCGGAATTGTCGGTCCTGAACTGGCCGCGCAGGCTCGGGCCGCGAGCTTGGCCCTCTACACCAATGCCCGCGATTATGCCCGCGAGCGAGGGATCATCATCGCCGACACCAAGTTCGAGTTCGGTCTGTTCGACGGACAGTTGATTCTCATCGATGAGGTGCTCACGCCCGACTCCTCGCGCTTCTGGCCGGCCGACCAGTATGTGGCGGGTCGCAGCCAGCCGAGTTTCGACAAGCAGTTCGTGCGCGACTATCTCGAGACGCTCGATTGGAACAAGACTTCGCCCGCGCCGGCCCTCCCTCCCGAGGTGGTGGCGAAGACGCAGGAGAAGTACCTCGAGGCCTACGAGCGGTTGACAGGTAACACACTGTCTAAATCCCCTCCAGCAAAACCGGAATTTTTGCACAGACCCTAAGCAAAGCGCATGAGTGGTTCCTGGAAGCAGCGTCGTCGTTGTTGTCTAACTCATTGGGCCGTAGTTTTTTGCGGCATTCGTCCACGCTCAGGTCGGCGTCGAGGTCGCGGAGCGTGTGGAGTGCGGCGGTTTATCGCCGCTTTCCGAGGGTGCTTCCCTGTGCATTGCCATATACCACGCCAAAGCGGTGCTGAAGCACACGCACTCCAGACGCTTCGCGCTACCGCACACGTTTGTGCCCGGGCAGCTTCAGCGAAAGGTCCGCATCTCAGCCGCCCCAAGGTTGACGCGTATGCGCAGCCGCGGGATCGGCCCTCCCGCAGGGGCGGCCTCGGAGAACAGGGTAGGTTGATGCTATGCCGTGCAGTCTCGCGCGTGTGAACGATATGATTCAGAGTCCTGCTCCAGGCGAGCGTGAGGTGCGGTTCGTCGGCGACATTGTCCGTTTCACTCTGCGTCGCCGCGATGACCAGCCGTGGCCACCGCGTTGGCGGGCATTCCTGAGAACCAACCTCGGGCGGGCCGCCGCCGCCCGCTCGGAGATCATCGCCTCGGTCGAACGCGAGCGCCCGCCGGCCCTGGGTTCATGGCACGATATTCCGTTGAAGCTCGAAGGGTCGAGGTGGAACTGCGAAGTTCCGCTGGCGGAGGTGGGGTGCTTTCGGGCGAAGGCCTATGTCCGCGACGAGCGCGGGTGGCAGCACTGGCCGGAGGGCCCCGATGTCAGCATCAACGTGCAACCGGATTTCTGCCGGACCGGCAACATCATCTACTGCGCCTTCACGCGCATGTTCGGTCCCACCCGCACCGCGACTTCGACGGTCGATCCGAAGCTGGACGCCCGCCTTGAAGTCCTCGATCGGCGCGGCTACACGGTCATCCCACCCTCGGGCAAGCTGCGGGACCTGGTCCGCGCGCTGCCCCATGTGTTCGGCACACTTGGCTGCCGGATTCTGCACCTGTTGCCCGTCAACCCGACGCCCACCGTGTACGCTCGCTTCGGGCGGTTCGGCAGTCCGTACGCCGCCGGCGATCTGCTGGCGATCGATCCCGCGCTTGTTGAATTCGATCGCCGCACGACGGGTTTGGATCAATTTCGCGAGCTGGCATGGGCCGTGCACGAGCGCGGGGGCCGGCTGTTCCTCGACATGGCGATCAACCACACCGGCTGGGGGTCGACGCTCCAGGAAGAGCATCCGGAGTGGTTTGCGCGGGATCGGGAAGGCCGGTTGAAGAGCCCCAGCGCCTGGGGGACCGTTTGGGAAGACCTCGTCGAGCTCGAACAGCATCACCCAGGACTGCGCCGTCATTTTGGGGATGTCTTTCTCGAATGGTGTCGGCGGGGTGTGGATGGCTTCCGCTGCGATGCGGGGTACCAGGTTCCGCTGCCGGTCTGGCAGTACGTGACCGCCCGTGTGCGCCAGGTGTTCCCGGACACCGTCTTCTTGCTCGAGGGGCTGGGAGGCGCCTGGGAGACGACCGAGAGCCTCCTGACCGAGGGCGGTCTCCAATGGGCCTATTCGGAGTTGTTTCAGAACTATGATGGCGTCCAGGTGGCCGGGTACCTGGACCATGCATTGCGCCAGAGTCAGCGCGTCGGGCTTCTTGTCCACTACAGCGAAACCCATGACAACGAGCGGCTTGCGGCCAAAGGACGCGCCTGGTCCCTCCTGCGCAATCGTCTCTGCGCCCTTGCCAGTGTCAACGGCGCCTTCGGTTTCACCTGCGGCGTTGAATGGCTCGCTCCAGAGCGCGTGAATGTCCATTCAAGCCGTGGCTTGGCCTGGGACAGCGCGGACAATATCGTGTCGGAGCTGTCGGTGCTGAACCGGTTGTTGGCCGATCATCCGTGCTTCTTCGACGGGGCCCGGCTGACTCGCTTGAGCGAGCCAGGCTCGCCCGTCTACGGCTTGCGGCGGGTCTCCGCGGAAGGCCTTGATGAGGTCCTTGTCCTGGCGAACACCGACGTCGCGTCGCCGCAGCCCCTCCGGCTTCATGCAGACAGCCTGCCGTCCGGCGCTAACGGTGGATCGGCGTTGGTCGATCTGCTGGATCAGGAGCCTCCGGATTTCGCCCTCAAAGGCGCGAACCTGATCGTGACCCTGCCGCCGGCAGCCGTCTTTTGTCTGGCGTCCAGCCGGGGCCCGCGTGGCTTGGCGGGCGAGGCCTATCGGCGCCGCAAGGCGTGCGAAGCACGGGCGCTCAGCACGCTGTGCCACCACCTGCCGGTCGAGATGCTCGGCGCCATCGACGTGGTCTCGCTGGGGAAGCGCTTCTCGGAGAACCCCGCGGCCTACTTGAGCGCGCTCACTTACCTGACGCCCGCTACGGCAGGCCAGGATGTCGAATCCGCTCTTGATGCGGCGACGACCGCATTCCCGAGGGTGGTGACCTGGGAGTGGCCGGAACGGAATCGTGTCGTGCCCGTGCCGCCGGAGCATTGGCTCCTGGTCCGTGATGACGCTCCCTTTCGCGCAACGCTGGCTGCCAGCCCGCCGACCGCATCGGTCCCGCAGCACGCGGTGTCCATCCCAACCGCCCAGGGGCACATCGCCTGCTTTGCGCCCCGAGGCGATATCGGCGATGCGAGTCTAACGGTCGATCGATTCGTGAACGAAGCGGACCGCCGCGCCGAGGCCCCAGTGCGTTTTCTGCCGGCGAGACCGCATGAGGGCGAACGGTCGGCACTACCCGCGCCCGATTCCGTGGTCTTGCTCACCAACGAGCGCGGTGGCATGGCGCGCCTGCGTGTCGACCTCGGTTCGATCGAATCCAAGTACGACTGCCTGCTCGCGGCAAACCTGCACCCGCGCGTTCCGGTGGATCGCCATGTCTTCGCCAAGCGGGCTCGAGTCTGGATCAATGCCGACGGTTTCATTTCGCCCCTCGATGCCGGCAATCTGTTGGCCTTCTCGCACGGTCCCCCCGCTCGGTGGCGGTTCCTCGCCCACGCCGGAGACGGACGTGAGGTCGAGATCGGCCTCGAAGTCGGGATGATTCCCGGTCGCAACACCACTGTGCTCCGGTTCAGCCGGGTCGACGGGGCGGGGTCGGACCGCAAGAGCCTGCCCCCGGAAGCCGATGTCCGTTTGACCGTGCGCGTCGATATCGAGGACAGGGGATTCCACGCGGAGACGAAGCGCGGCAGCGGGGTCGAGGGCCACTTCGCCAAACACTGCCAGTCTCTCGCTGCGCATCCGACGCAGTCCGGCACTCGATCGCGCGCGTGCCGTCCGGATCTCTCCGATCCCGCGCACTCGAATGCCCCGTCCGGTCGGTCCGGTTTCGTTTTCACGCCGACCGCGGACCGGGAACTGCGGGTTTGGACCGACGCCGGCGAGTACCATCCGCAGCCCGAGTGGTGCGAGAGTATTCCGCATCCCATCGAGCAATCGCGCGGGCAGATTGGCGTCGGCGACGCGTTCAGTCCGGGTTGGTTCGAACTGTGCCTCGATCCGGGTCGTGCCGTGGCTCTTGTTGTTTGCGCCGACCCCAGGGATCCGACCCCGGAGGAGGTGCTGGGCCCTGCCCAGCGGGAGCAGAGGCAGGCGGGATTCGAGGAGCGCCTGGCTGCTGCCGCGGGCGCGTTCGTTGTCCGCCGAGATGCTGTCCGCACAGTGATTGCGGGCTATCCATGGTTCCTGGATTGGGGCCGCGACACGCTCATCTGCGCACGGGGCCTTTTGGCGGCCGGGATGCGAGAAACCGTGATTCATCTGCTGCAGGCCTTCGGCCGCTTCGAAGAGCATGGCACTCTCCCCAATGCAATCCACGGCGAGGACGCGTCGAATCGCGACACCTCCGACGCGCCCCTCTGGTATGGCATTGTTTGCGAGGAGTTAGCCGCGGGCGATTCGGAAATGCTCCATGCGCTGCGCGTGGATGCGGGCGGACGCACGATCGCGGATGTGCTCCGTTCGATCGCTGTCGGCTATGCGCGGGGCACTCCGAACGGAATCCGCATGGACCCGGCCTCGGCCCTGATCTGGAGTCCGAGCCATTTCACGTGGATGGACACCAACCACCCGCCCGGCACGCCCCGCGAGGGGTACCCGGTCGAAATACAAGCCCTCTGGATTCGTCTTCTCCGGCACCTCGATCGGCTGAGGTTGCCGCCCGCCGCCGAGCCCTGGGATCAGCTCGCCCGGCGCGCCCAGTCCTCACTCTCGAAGCACTTCTGGCTCGAGGACCAGGGATGGCCGGCGGATGTCCTCGAGGCCGGGCCGCGCCAGAGCGCCGCGTCCGCCACCCCGCAGCGCGCGCTTCGCCCCAATTGCCTGTTCTCCATCTCATTTGGATTGATCGCAGGCGAGCAGGCCCGACGCACCGCGGAAGCCGCCCGCAAGCATCTGCTTGTGCCGGGCGCGTTGCGATCCCTAGCGCCGCTGCCCGTTGACCCCCCGCTCGCAATTCACGGTCCCGATGGCCGCACCCTGAATGATCCGAAGCATCCCTACTGGGGGCGCTACGCCGGAGACGAAGACACCCAGCGCAAGCCCGCTTACCATAACGGCACGGCCTGGGTATGGATGTTGCCCATCTTCTGCGAAGCCATGGTCCGGGCTTGGGACTGTGCGCCCGGCGCCCAGGCTGCCGCCCAGGCTTATTTGGGCGGCTCGGAATCGTTGCTCGATCGAGGCTGCCTGGGCCATCTGCCCGAAATTCTGGACGGCGACGCGCCCCACAGGCAGCGGGGCTGTGACGCCCAAGCCTGGAGTGTGACCGAGGCCCTGCGTGTCTGGCGTTGGTTGGATGCGCTCGCCTGCTCTCCGGGCTGATCCTTGCCGGCACCGAGGCGGGGGACGTGCATACCGACACCGGATTGACAGTCCGGACGGTGCGGTGAGCATGAGGTGGCGGAGTTTGAGGATTCGCGGGTCGCGTTTTTTTTGCTGAGATTGTCCTTTACAAGAGGGGCCAAATCCGGATATCAGAAGCGCTTGTAAATGTAAGTGATCTGAGCCGTAAGACACAATCCTGCCATGCATAAAACCATGCTGCTCCCCTCGTTTGACAAGCGTTTCCTAAGGCCGTGCCTTATTTGGACGTCATTGCTGCTCTTGGGCATGCGTGCGCTGGATGCCCAAGTTGTTTACGAACAGGTCCATTCGTTTGGCGCGAGTGCCGACAGCGGGGCGTATCCAAACGCGACTCCGCTGATCGGTTTGGATGGGCGCCTCTATGGATCGACCCTCTACGGTGGATCAGCCGGCGCCGGCACGCTCTACAGAGTCGAGCGAAACGGTTCGGATTTTGTGGTTCTTCATAACTTCAGTGGATTCGATGGCAGTCGCCCCATTGGCGGGTTGGCGCAAGACGAGGCGGGGGTTCTCTATGGCGCGGCAGCCGGTGGCGGATACGGCACCAACGGTGTCGTTTTTAAGATCAATCCTGACGGCTCGGATTTCGCTGTCATCAAGGAATTGGCCGCGGATGGTTCGGAGGGCCGCGAGCCCGCTGGCGGACTCGTGCGGGCCAGCAACGGTGTGCTCTACGGCGCAACCTTTTCAGGGGGTGCCTACGACGGAGGAACGATTTTCAGCGTCAATACCGACGGCACTGAGTTCACGGTTCTGCGGGAACTCGGTGACAGCCCCGCGGACGCGCGGGGACCTCGGTGCTTCCTGATTGAAGGGTCGGATGGAATGCTTTATGGGACAACCCGTTACGGCGGTACAGAGGATGCGGGCACCCTATTTCGGATCACGAAGTTCAGCTTTGGTTACGAAGTTCTGAAGAGCTTCGTTCCCGCAACGGAAGGCCAAGGGCCTCTCGCAGGGGTGATCGAGGGAAGGGACGGACGGCTCTATGGCACTTTGGGAGAGTATGGCCTGGGCGACGCAGGTGCAGTGTACGCCATCAACCCTGACGGCACTGGCTTTACGATTCTGCGCTCCTTAGTTCCGAGTGAAGGAGCAGGGATTCTTGCCGGCGTTTGTCAGACCAGCGATGGAATGCTCTACGTGATCGCTTCGTCTGAGGGAGCGAACCTTAAAGGCTCGGTGATGCGATTCAGAGAGGACGGCTCGGAGTTTTCCGTCGTCCAGGACTTCGGAACGAGTCCTGGAAGCCCAAGCACAGGCATCACAGCGCTTGTCGAGGGGCCGGATGGGCAACTGTACTACACGACTGCACTCGGCGGCGCGTTCGATGATGGCACAGTCGCTCGAATGCAGAAGGATGGGAGCGGCTTGCAGATTCTCAGGAGCTTCTCCGAGAGTGGTTCCGCTGCCATCACACCTCGCGAAGGCGTCGTGGTTGGGAAGGACGGAATCCTCTACGGCACGACCGTGGAAGGGGGGATTAACAATCTTGGGACCGTCTATAGAATTCGGGCGGACGGGTCGGGTTACGGCGTCCTCCGCGTTCTCGGTCAGTCTCAAAGCGACGCAGCGTTGCCGGTCGCGGGTCTTATCCAGGCAAGCGACGGCTTTCTTTACGGAACAGCCACTGCGGGAGGCACACATGGCCAAGGTGCCCTGTTTCGGGTCGCGCCGGATGCCGGTGGCTATGCTGTGGTTTACAGTTTCAGAGGGAAGCCTGCCGATGGTGCAGTGCCATCAACCAAGCTGCTCGAAGCCAAGGATGGTTTCCTTTACGGCACCACATCCTACGGGGGTTCCTCGAACAACGGCACAATCTTCCGCATTCGCAAGGACGGCACGGAATACACGGTGCTGAGGTCGTTCGGCGGGGCTCCCAACGATGCAAGCAACCCCAACGGGGATCTGCTGCAAACATCTGAAGGGCTCATTTACGGAGTTACATACATTGGTGGCAGCGCCAATCTTGGCACTGTGTTCCGCCTCAATCCGGACGGCTCCGGATACTCGGTTGTGAGGTCCTTCACAGGCGCGTTACAGACGCCGGCAAATCCGTGGAGCGGGCTGATCGAAGGGAGTGATGGGCGTCTGTACGGGACCAGCCTGGCTACGGGTGGAAACGGTGGAAGTGTCTATTCCCTGGCCAAGGATGGAACTGACCTTAGGGTCATTGTTGCTTTGCCCAAGGCAGTCGACGGAGGCACGCGCCCTCTAGGACGGCTTGTCGAGGATTCGACCGGACAGCTTTGGGGTATCTGTTGGCTCGGTGGCCCGGCAAATGGCGGCACTGTCTTCAAAGTTGCCAAAGACGGGTCCGGATACCAAGTCGCGCACGAATTCCTTGGGGCCCCCGCGGACGGCTTCGCGCCAATCTCCAGTCTCGCCATCTTCTCCGACGGCGTCATCTATGGAACGACGACGAGCGGTGGTACTCTCGACTTTGGCAGCCTCTTTCGCATTTCCTCGAGCCATGCTGTCCATATCGAAGGCGTCTCGAAGCAGCCAGACGGTCCAGCAACCGTCAGCATCAGCGCAGTTCCTGGATGGCTGTGCCAACTTGAATGGACTTCGGAGGTGAGACCGTCTGCCTGGAACAGCGTGGTAACCGGTCGAGCCAATGCGGCCGGAAAACTCGTTCTGACTGACGTTGCTGCAAACGATCAGGCGATCAGATTCTATCGCGTGCGTGCTACACCCTCGACCGCAGACCAGGCGAATTAGAGTCTCTTTTTTGGGGCGGCCCCAGAACCATTCTGGCCACCCACCATTCTGGCAGTGGCATCGAGCGACTGCCAAAGTGCTAATTGGTTTGTCCAGTGGGGTCTGGCTCACCGCGTCTTGGAGGCCGTGCATGCCATCGGGATCGACGAGATTCACT
>MWFF01000098.1 GCA_002071485.1 Verrucomicrobia bacterium ADurb.Bin006
CCAGTCGCGCAGGTCCACAGGCAGCAGCAGGGGGGTGTCACGGTCGACGTTCACGAAGCGTGGGCCCATAGTTATTTGCTGGACTCTGAACCTCGCCCTCTTGTTCAAACACCTGGCAAAATCGTTGGGGAAAAGTCCGACAGGCTGCCAGTCGCAGCTTCGCCACCGAGAGTTCATCTGTTTTCTGGGATTTCCGAATGATTTCCGAATGAGCTTGCCTTGCACGCGGACTCGTGCGAAATACGCCCCTGATGGTTGGTTGCGGACCAGGTTGGCGAAGGGCGTCTTGTGTCAGAGCTTCTTCGGCTCTGTCTGCCGGCTTTCGGTCTTCACGCAACCAGGATCGAATCGCAGTATCGGTTGTCGATAGAACGCAACTGCTTCAGACGCAACTTGCTGGTAATCAAGCATGGAGAGGTGGCCGAGTGGCTGAAGGCGGCGGTTTGCTAAACCGTTGTAGGGTCTAAAGCCCTACCGGGGGTTCGAATCCCCCCCTCTCCGCCAATTCCCGCCGAGGTGGAAAAGGCAATTGGTTCAGGTGCGTATTATTGACGCTTCAGATTCGGTTGGAGAAGCTGCCTCTCGACCTCATTTGTCTCAACCGCATTTGTCAATAAATGGATCTGACCCGAATGCTTCTTTTCCATTGGTAGCGCCTGCCTCGCGCCGTAGAATTCGGGGCACGTGCGACACGTCATTCTCGCGACCGCCGGTCACGTCGACCACGGCAAGAGCGCGCTGGTCAAGGCCCTCACCAGCACCGATCCCGATCGCCTCCCGGAGGAGAAGGCCCGCGGCATCACGATCGATCTCGGGTTTGCGCATATGGACCTGTCCGCGCCGGACGAGCCCTTGCCGGGGCTGTCGGTGGGTATCGTGGACGTGCCGGGCCACGAGGACTTCGTGAAGACGATGGTCGCGGGCGTAGGTTCGATCGATCTTGCGCTGCTGGTGGTGGCGGCGGACGACGGTTGGATGCCCCAGACCGAGGAGCACCTGCAGATTCTCGATTACCTTGGCGTCACGCGCGCCGTGGTGGCGCTGACAAAGAGCGATCTCGTCGGAAACAACGAGTTCGAGGCGGCGGCCGCGGTACGCGAGCAACTGCGCCACAGCCCGTTTGCCCAGGCGCCCCTTGTTCCCACATCGGTCGTCACCGGACGCGGCCTCGACGAACTCAAGACGGCTCTTGCGCGCGCCCTCGCCCACACAGAGGCTCAGCCGGACCTCGGCAAACCGCGGCTGCCTGTGGACCGTGTGTTCACACTCAGGGGCATCGGCACGGTCGTCACAGGGACGCTCACCGGAGGGCGGCTCACACGCGGACAGGCAGCGGTTCTCCAACCGGGCGGGGTGCCATGCCGCATCCGGTCGCTGCAGAACCATAGGACTGAGATCGAGACCGGCGAGCCGGGCATGCGCACCGCCGTGAACCTGGCCGATGTCGAACCGCGGTCGGACGCGCATCCGGAGGGTGTGGGGCGGGGAGACGTACTGACGCTGAGCGCGCTGGGCGGTCCGAGTGCCACGGCGGATGTGTGGATTCAGCGGTCGTCCCGGCTCGCCGCCGGCGCCTCTCCTGCAGCCCGTCCGTTAAAGGACCGCACGCGGGTCCGGATTCATTTCGGCAGCGCGAATGCGGCGGCGACACTTTTTTTCCAGGGCGGACGCGATCTTCTGGCGGGCCAAAGCGTGCTGGCCCAGGCGCGCTTCGAGTCGCCGGTGTTCATGATGCTGGGCGATCGGTTCATTGTGCGCGACTGGTCCGAGCAGGTGACGCTGGCCGGCGGCCTGGTGCTCGATCCGGACGGAGACCGGAAACGCTGGCAGGCCAAACCGCGCGTCGCTCTGCTCGAGGCCCGCGCCTCCGCCCCGGCCGATATCGGGGTCTGGTTGGCCACGCAACTCGAGCGCGATCGTCTGGTGCGCCGGGACGCGCTTTTGAAAAAGGCGCGTTGCAGCGATGTCGAGGTTGCGGCCGCGCTTGGTCGACTGGCCCAGGATGGCGCCGTCATCCTGTTCGACGAACTGGCCGTCCACGCCTCCTGGTGGGCCGACCTGAAGCGGCGTGCGGCGGAACGGATCAACCTCGAACATCGGGCCCGGCCGGAGCGGCTCGGTCTGGCGTTGAGCGAATTGGCCGCGGCCCTCGAAGACGACGTTTCTCTGCCCGGCGCGTTCGAAGTCCTGGTGGCGGATTTGGCAGAGGGCGAGTTCCGACAGGTCGGCACGGTCATTCAGCGGCGAACTCATCGGCCCGACCTGCCGCAAAGGCTCAAGGCCGCCGGCGCGTTCGTGCGCCAAGCGCTCGCCGAAAAGCCGCTCGAACCGCCCTCCCGAAAGCACCTCGCGTCCGATCAGCCCTTGCAGCAGGCGCTGCAGTTCCTGCTCGACACCGGACAGGCCGTCGAGATCAGCGCGGACATCGTGTTGTCGGCGGAGGGGTATGCGGATGCCTTGGCGCGGATCAAGGCGCACCTCCAACGGACTGGCGCGGCGACAGTCAGCGACTTGCGACAGGCGCTTGGATCCAGCCGCCGCATCATGGTGCCGTTGCTCGAGAAACTCGATCGCGAAGGCGTGACGCTGCGCCAGGGCGATCTCCGTCGGCTCGGACCGAGAGTGTGACCGGAGGTTGACGCAGTTCAGGGGTTGGCGTTAGATAGCGGTCGTTGCATAAGCAAATAACAATCATTAGAAAGATGGAACATCAATCCAGCCTTCGCCGGCACGCGGCCTGGGTGCGGACGCGTCCTTGCGGGGTGTCGGCGCCCGGCGGGGCGTGCTGCGGAAGGCCGGCGGCATCGAGGCCATGAAATTGCTGCCGCAGTTCTTTCATTCCTCGCTGGGGAAAAAGTACATCATGGCGATCACGGGGCTGGGGATGCTGGCCTTCGTGGCGGTGCACCTGACAGGCAATTTGCAGATCTTTCTGGGGCCGGAGGTCTTGGACGCGTACGCGCACGGCCTGCATCGGGCGGAGGAGCTTTTGTGGGTGATTCGGGTATGTTTGCTGGTTTTCATCGGGCTTCACATCTCGATGGCGGTCGTGTTGACGCTTGGGAATCGGGCGGCGCGTCCGATCCCCTACGAACGATCGAGGCTGCCTGGCGCGTCACACGCCGCGCGCACGATGATCTGGAGCGGTTCGATGGTGGCGGTGTTCGTGGCGTACCACCTTCTGCATCACAGCGCGAAGGCGCAGGTGAGCCTGACAGGCCACGACTTTGCGACGTTCCAGACCACGCTGGCTGACGGCACAACGTGTCATGACGTGTTCCGGATGGTCGTGGCGGGCTTTTCGCAGCCGGTTGTGTCCGTGTTTTACATCGTCGGCGTCGGCCTGCTCTGCCATCATTTGAGCCACGGGATCGAGGCTGCATTCCAATCGTTGGGACTGCGAAACCGCGTCTGGGACGCCGCGGTCCGGAAGCTGGCGTCGGGCGCGGCCTGGCTGTTGTTCGTGGGTTACGCGTCCATCCCCGTGGCGGTCGCGTGCGGGTACGGAAGGGAAGCGCTCAACTGAGATGCCGCTCGACGCGCATATTCCGTCGGGGCCGCTCGAGAGCAAGTGGGAGCGGCACAAGTCCGATCTCGGACTCGTGCATCCCCGCCACAAACGGAAGTACGACGTCCTGGTGGTTGGATCGGGGCTGTCGGGGGCGGCGGCGGCGGCGACGCTGGCGGAACTTGGTTACCGGGTGAAGTGCTTCTGTTTCCAAGACAGCGCGCGGCGCGCCCACAGCATTGCGGCCCAGGGGGGCATCAACGCCGCCAAGAACTGCTGCAACGACGGCGACAGCGTGTCGCGGCTGTTCCGGGACACGATCAAGGGCGGGGATTTTCGGTCGCGCGAGGCGAACGTGTATCGGCTGGCGCAGATCAGCGCGGCCATCATAGACCAGTGCGTGGCGCAGGGTGTGCCGTTTGCCCGCGAGTACGGGGGTCTGCTCGAGAACCGGTCTTTTGGGGGAGCGCAGGTTTCGCGCACCTTTTACGTGCGGGGTCAGACCGGCCAGCAGTTGCTGCTCGGGGCCTACCAGGCTTTGAGCCGGCAGATCAGCCTGGGCAATGCACGCATGTTTACGCGGACTGAGATGCTCGATCTGGTGGTGATCGACGGCCAGGCCAAGGGGATTGTGGTGCGCGACCTGGTATCGGGTGAGATTGCATCGCACGCCGGGGACGCGGTGGTGCTGGCGACGGGGGGCTATGCGAACATGTTCTACCTGTCGACCAACGCGAAGGGCTGCAATGCGACGGCGGTCTGGCGGGCCTACAGGCGCGGCGCCGTCTTCGCGAATCCATGTTTTACGCAGATTCATCCGACGTGCATCCCGGTCAGCGACGAGCATCAATGCAAGCTGACCTTGATGTCGGAATCGCTTCGCAACGACGGGCGGGTTTGGGTCCCCAGGCGCAGGGAAGACTGCGCGAAGGCGCCGGGGTCGATTCCGGAGGAGGACCGCGACTACTACCTGGAACGGAAGTATCCGAGCTTCGGCAACCTGGCCCCGCGTGACATTGCGTCCCGGGCGACCAAGGAGGTGTGCGATGCGGGCCGGGGGGTGGGTCCGGGAGGGTTGGGTGTGTACCTGGATTTCGGCGACGCGATCCGGCAAATGGGGATCGAGAGGATGCGGGAGCGGTATGGGAATCTGTTCGAGATGTACGAGCGCATTCGGGGCGAGAATGCGTACGAGGTGCCCATGCGGATGTACCCGGCGATGCATTACACGATGGGGGGGCTCTGGGTCGACTACCACCTCATGAGCAACCTGCAGGGCCTGTTCGTCATCGGGGAGGCGAACTTCTCCGATCACGGGGCGAACCGGCTGGGGGCGAGCGGACTGATGCAGGGCCTTGCGGACGGTTATTTCATCCTGCCGTACACGATCGGCCACTACTTCGCATCCGGTCGCCCGTCCAAGGCGCCGGCCAATCACCCGGGTTTCGCCGCCGCCGAAACCGAGGTCAAGGCGCGGCTGGCGCGCCTGCTGTCCGTGCAAGGCAAACGCACCGTGACCTCGTTTCACCGGGAGCTTGGGCGGCTGCTGTGGAACGACTGCGGCATGACGCGGAGCGAGGCGGGTCTGCGCGAGGCCCTCCGCCGCATCCCGGAGTTGCGCGCCGAGTTCTGGGGCGACGTCAAGGTGAGCGGGAGTGGAGGCGAATTGAATCAGGATCTCGAGCGGGCGAATCAGGTGGCGGATTATCTCGAGTTGAGCGAATTGGTGTGTCGCGACGCGCTGATGCGACGCGAGTCGTGCGGCGGCCATTTCCGGACGGAATCGGTGACCGAGGATGGGGAGGCGAAGCGGGACGATGCGCAGTTTGCGTTCGTGGCGGCGTGGGAGTTTCGGGGGGAGGACCGGGAACCGATGTTGCACAAGGAGCCCCTCGAGTACGAGGAGGCGCGGATGAGCACGAGGAGCTACAGGTGATGCATCTGAGCTTGAGAGTCTGGCGCCAGAAGAGCGCCTCGGCCTTCGGGCGTTTCGAGACCTATGAAGCGCGCAACGTCTCCGCTGACATGTCGTTGCTCGAGATGCTCGACGAGGTCAATGAGGACTTGATTGCCAGCGGCGGCGAGCCGATCGCGTTCGATTCCGATTGTCGGGAGGGGATTTGCGGGGCCTGTTCGGTGGTGATCGACGGCGTCCCGCACGGCAGCCGCCACGGAACAACCGCCTGCCAGCTTCACCTCCGCCACTTCAAGGACGGCGACACGATCACGCTCGAACCGTGGCGGGCACGTCCGTTCCCCGTGATCAAAGACCTGGTGGTCGATCGGCATGCCTTTGACCGCATCATTCAGGCTGGCGGGTATGTTTCGGTAAAAACCGGAGGTGCGCCGGATGGAAACGCCATCCCGATTCCCAAGACGGACGTCGATCGGGCGATGGACGCCGCGGTGTGCATCGGGTGCGGAGCGTGCGTGGCGGCGTGCAAGAATGCCTCGGCCATGCTCTTTGTCGCCTCGAAGGTGTCTCATCTGAGCCTCCTGCCCCAGGGGCGAGTCGAGCGCGAGCGGCGTGTCCTCGCGATGGTGCGCGCGATGGACGATGCCGGCTTTGGCGCCTGCACGGTGACGGGATCGTGCGAGGCGGTTTGCCCGAAGAACATCCGGATCGATGTCATCGCTCGGATGAATCGCGAGTACGGCCGCGCCCTCCTTAAAGCGGGGTTCGTAGAATAGGCGACAAAATTCCCCTCACCCGTCCCGCGTTCGCTGGCCACCCTCTCCCGTCCGGCGGGAGAGGGATGGAGCGATGGGTCTGCTTCGTGGGAGAGCGTTGACATTCAACGGTTGAATGCGGACGGGCCCATGAACGGGAAACGTTCAACGCTCAACGCTCAACTCCGAACTCTGAACTCGTCGATCGCAGCCCGCATAGGAGTCCTCTTTCGAAGTCCGATCGCCCTGTGCACGGGTGGGATGAAATATGCCGGCTGGGGGGAGGAGGCGCTCCCGGCACGGGACGCTTGCCAAGGCCCGGATGGCTTGCGCAAGATGCGCGCGCGCATGCCAGAACAACCGGACAGTTCGTCGGCGCTCCGCCGGGCCTGGGCTCGGCTTTTCGAGGTCAAGCCTCTGGCACAGCTTCTGAGCGAAACGGAACGCCCCGGTCTGCAACTCAAACGCACGCTCGGTCCAGTGCAACTGACCGCGCTGGGCATTGGCGCGATCGTGGGGGCGGGCATCTTCTCGACGGTGGGCACGGCGGCGGCGGGCGGCGCCAACCATCTGGGCGCCGGTCCGGCTCTGTCGCTTTCGTTTCTGATCGTGGCGGTGGCATGCTGTTTCTCGGCGCTCTGCTACGCGGAGTTTGCGTCGTTGGCGCCGGTTTCCGGTTCGGCCTACACGTATGCGTACGCGTCGCTGGGCGAACTTGTCGCCTGGATTATCGGATGGGACCTGATCCTCGAATACGCGATCGGGAACGTGGCGGTCGCCATTTCGTGGTCGGCCTACTTCCAGGAGTTGCTGCGCGGTTTCGGCTTTCTATGGCCCGAGTGGCTGGGCACGGACTACCGGACTGCGTCGGAAGCATCGGCCCTCGTGGCCCAAGCCCATGCGGCGGGCCAGGACATCGGCGCGCTGGGCGAGTCGGTCCTGCACGAAGCGCGCGCGTTCACGCTGGCGCCGCGCCCGCTCGGTTTGCCCATCATCTTCAACCTGCCCGCCGTTCTTGCGGTAGCGGCGATCACATGGATTCTGGTGCGGGGCATCCGGGAGAGCGCGCGCTTCAACACCTCGATGGTTGTGCTGAAACTGGGCGTCATTGTGTTTTTCCTTGCGGTGGGCGCGTTCTACGTCAAGCCCGACAACTGGACTCCGTTCGCCCCGCACGGCACAGAGGGGGTTCTGGTGGCGGCGGCGATCATTTTCTTTGCCTACATCGGGTTTGACGCCGTATCGACCGCAGCGGAGGAGGCGCGCAACCCGCAACGCGACCTGCCGATCGGGATTATCGCCAGCCTGGTGGCGTGCACCGTGGTGTACGTGGTCGTGGCGATTGTGCTGACGGGACTTGCACCCTACAAGACACTGGGAACGGCTGATCCGCTCGCGTCGGCCTTCTCCTCGGTCGGCCTCAGCCCGCGCGCGCTTTCGTGGGTTGCAGGCGTGATCTCGGCCGGCGCCCTCTGCGCGAACACGTCGGTGCTTATCGCGTTTCAGCTTGGCCAGCCCCGCATCTTCTTCGCGATGGCCCGCGACGGTCTGCTGCCGCGCTGGGCGGCGCGCGTTCACCCGCGCTTTCGCACGCCACATGTCACGACCATCATCACCGGCGTTTTCGTGGCGTTCTTTGCCGGCATCACCAACATCAAGGAGATGGTGGAATTGACCAACATCGGCACGCTGTTCGCCTTCATCCTGGTTGCCGTCGGCATCCTGGTGCTGCGCCGGAAAGACCCCGATCGGACGCGTCCGTTCCGCACGCCGTGGGTGCCGTGGGTGCCGTTGGCGGCGATCGCGTGTTGCGCCGTGCTGATGGCGATGTTGCCGGGGATCACCTGGGGCCGGTTCGGTCTCTGGATGGTGGCGGGCCTGGCGCTGTACTTCATCTACGGCTTCCGCCAGAGCCGACTGCGGCGCCTCCAAGTCGGAGGCGCGCAGGCCGCGCAGCGACGGGGGCCCATCTGACGCGCGAGCGCAGGCCCCCTCGACCGTCAAGGGCGCCAGAGAATCGCGCCGGCGTGCACGCCCCAGTCGGGCTGGCTCTGGCTGCCGACCGCGTAATACACCACCAGGATTGTCCCGTCGTTCAACGCCACCGCGCTCGGGTAGCCGCAATCGCCGTTGGTCAGACGATCCAGAAGCACGCGGTGCGCCGCCCACTCGAATCCGCCCTGCGCGTCACCTACGATGCCGATCAACCCGAACGGATTCCTCCGGTCGCCGGCCACCAACGCGAGCCGCCCGTCCCGCAAGACCGCCAGGTCAGCCGGATGCACGCGGTCCGGCGTCAGCGAGATCGGAGCCGACCAGGTCAGGCCATTATCTTTGCTCGATGCAACCCACACGTTCTCGCCCGGGCCACCCGCCCTCTGATCGTGGCGCAGCGCGGCGACCAGCGTGCCGTCGTTCAAGCGGGCGAGGCTGGTCTCGTTGAAGCCGTCCGCCGCAATCACGCTGTGCCGCATCCAGGTCTTGCCTTGGTCTTTCGAGCAAAACAGCAGACTCGAGTCGTGGCTGCCTCCCTCGATGACGCCGTAGACATTCATCAACATCGTCTGGTCCGGCATGGTCAGAATGCGTCCGTACGGGCTGCCGAACTTGAGCCCCGGCAGATCGATCGGCTCGGGTGTGGTCCAGGTCTTGCCGCCGTCTGTCGAGCGGGTGGCCAGCGTCCGCGCCTTGGCGGTCGGCGCGTTGGGCGCCCACTGCCCGGCCGCGTCGTAGTAGCCGCATTCCCAATAACCCACGACAAGGGAGCCGTCCGCCGCCTGCCCGAAGGCGGGGTTCCGATCATCCAACGGACCGTCCACAACGAGCGATGGCGCCGTCCAAGTCCGGCCATCGTCCGTCGAAAACACGATGTCCAGGCGACCTGCCAGACCGATGTGGGGCGCCCCGCCGCGCAACACGGCCGCCAGCCGTCCGTCCGCCAACCGCAAGGCAACTGGGAAGAAGCCCTGGTTCCTGACGACGAGGACGGCGGCATCTGGCGTTGGCGCTGCGCCTGTCGAGGACGGTGCCGATTCGCCGGCAACCGCGTTTCCCGGCACTGTGCAGATCAGAGCGAGCGCGAGAGCTCGATAGAGCGATTGGGTTCTCATGGGCAGGAACATACCACTCGAAGTGCGCCCGGTCACGACATTGAATCTGGTCCGCGGGAAACGGTCTGTTTCGCTCGGGCAGCCAGTTGATCGGCCAGACGCGTCGGCTCGGGCAATCGGAAGCGGACGGCGCAAGCCAGAACGATCTCCTGCGCGCCGGCGAGGTCGATGCGATGGCCGACGCTGACATAGACGGGGCGAATCCCGGGCCGGGTTCTCAAGACCGAGCCAACGATCTCGAGTTTGTGCCGCAACGGAACCGAGGCGCCGCGCGCGCGTGCGAGTTCGGCGTGTTCGCCCACGAGCCGGCTCTTGGCGCAACCGATCGCGGGCAGATCGCAGAGAACTCCCAAATGACATGCGATGCCAAAGCGGCGCGGATGGGCCAGTCCATGACCATCGCACATGAGCACGTCGGGCGGCGTGTCGAGCCGACGCAGCGCTTCGAGCAAGGCCGGCGCCTCGCGAAAGGAAAGCAACCCGGGCACATACGGAAACTGCAGCCGGCGCCGCGCCACGCGCTCTTCGACCACGCGCCGCTCCGTCATGTTCCACAGGACGACCGCGCCCAGACAGAAGGCGCCGTCAACTGAAAATGCGGCATCGAGACCGGCGATGAAGCGGGCTTCTCCCCTGAACGGTTCGATCTGGACACGCGCGGCGAGGCGCCGTTGAACGGCGATCGCACGACGGGGTGAGAGCCGCCAGCGATGCCGTGGCGGGGGGAGTTTCACGCGAACGAATGACCGGCCAGGCGGGCCAGAACGTGCGTGTGCTTCAGCCCGCTTTGGTGTGGTCAAGCACTGAGGACCATGCCTGGAAAGCGGCGGTTCAGCGCTTTCCTGTGACGATTGTTCGAGAATGCGGGGTTCCCGCGGCCCTGACGGGCCGCGGGAACCCGGGAATGGACAGGCCGTGACGGCCTGTGCAGCGCCTTACGGCTTGAACAGCCGGTAGAAGGTCTTCTCGGCAGTGGGCGGGAAGTAGAACCGGTAGGTGCCCTCCCTGGCAAACGGCGTGCCAGGGACGTTGATCCAGCTTTCGGGGTCCGCGATGGTCGTTGTGGACTGCAGGACATAGCCGGCCGGCAGGGAAGGCCAGGTCACTTCGACCACGGTGCCAATCGTCAGCTCAGGCGCGCCCGGATCGACGCCGGGGATGACGCGGTAATCCAGTTCCTCTGCCGGAACCACACCGCGGCTCACGATCAAGCGGTCAAGCTTGCCCACGTACGGCAGGTTGCCCGAGCCTTCGCAGCCGATAGTGAACTGCGGGTCGGTGCGCGTGTAGATCACGCCCCCTGTGTAGGCTTTGGTGTCCTTCAAAATGCCGTCCACGTAGAACCGGAACGCGACGCCATTCTCATGGACAACGGCGATGTGATGCCATCCGCCATCGTCGGGGATCGGGGCGTCCGAATCGCGGTCGAGAATACCGAGGGTGGTGACGAACACTTTGCGATTCAACACGGAGAAGGAGACAGCGCCGCCGGGGCAGTTGTTCATCCAGATCACTGCGCGCGCCGCGATGCTGCCGAACTTGACCCAGGCCTGGATCGTGAAATCGCCGGCGATGTCCGGGTTCTCGTCCCCGAGCTGGATCGCCGTGGTGGGATCGGGCACCACGATGCGCTGGCCCGGGACGGAGAACTCGATTGAGTAATCGCCCGCGCCGCCGGTTGGTGAGTCTGTCGAGAACGACGGCGTCGTGTTGGCTATGTTGTATTGGTCCGACGTAATGGTCGGCCGGGCCGGGGCTTTGGCGTTCTGAAACGGCATCTCGGTTTCGTTGAAGTCGTAGGCGACGAGCGTGCTGGCAAGGACACCCTTGGGCTCGGTGGCAATGCTGTCCAGTTCCGTTTCGGAAAGCAGCGCCTTGTGCACACGAACGCGATCGAGGGCGGCGAGAATCGGGTTGCCAAGATTCTCGGCTCCAATGGTGAGCCAGGCGTGCTGGAAAGCCCGCATCGGCCGTGTTTCCGCAACGAATTGTCCGACGCCATCGAGATAGATCGTGACACCGACGCCGGGCTCGTAGGCCGCGGCGACATGATGCCAGAGGTTGTCCATCGGCAGATACCAGTCGCTGTTGACATCGACGATGCCAAACAGGGTCCAACGGATTTGACCGCTGGTGGTCAGGCCCAGTTTATAGGAGGCCCCGTAGGCGAGAATCCCGTTGTTCACGTCCGGGTCCGTGCCGTCCCATTTCACCCACGCCTCGACGGTGAGCGGCTCGGTGGCAACATTCAGGATGGGACCGTTGCTGTCGTCGGCAAGCAGATAGCCCACACCCCTCAGTTGCACCGCCCGGTCGTTGGCGGCGCCCGACGGCGTGTCGTTGATGATCACGGGAATATTGTCCGGATTCGAGGGCAAGCCCAAGGTTCCGACCAGGCTGTTGACGGTGCTTGCGGTGGTTCTGCCCGAGCCCTCGTTGAACTGGAAATCGGCCAGTTTGACGGGCTGAGCGCAGACTGCGGCCATCCCCACACAGCCTGCTGCCAGGAGTGTCAGGGAGGATCGCCATCCGCGAGAATTCTGAGGTTTCATGTTCATAGTTGTTAGGTCCCGGTTGCTCTTTCTCTTTTCTCGTTTTGCCGCCTGCAAGGCGGAGAACTCAGGGCGCTCTCCGCCAGCCATTGTTATCGCGAATGCCGTCCACGCAGGCGGCGCGGGCCAGACTTCACGACCCGGTGTCGGGGCGGGCATGACACACATGCCAATCGTGTCGGCCCGACGCTTTCCCATGACCGAGCAGATCGAGTCTGCAACCGATTGACCACACAATGCAATGCCGAATGAGTGAAATCGCAGGGCACCAGGGCGCAAAGCGATGCCGCTCACCGTGCGGCTCGGACTTCGAGGCGTTTGGTCTGGCCGGCATCGAGTGACACCTTGAATCCACGCATCAACTCGACACCCAGGGGGCGCGACGACTATACGGTCCCCAGCAGGTCGGAATCGCTAAGACGATCGAGCCGCCGGGCGGCCCGTTGCTCGATGCGCGGCATGTCGAGCGTCCGACCCTCGAGACACAGTGCATCTGCATCTTCTCAGTGAAAATCGAGTTTGCGCCGCACGGGGTCTGGATTGACGCGCACGCGCGGCTGCCCGAAAATGTCCGCGGTTCACCGCCACCTTCCGAAGATGCTGACCGGCGGCGGACCTTGCCGGCCGCTGCCCGAGAGACGTCGCTAAGACAAGAGCAAGAGCAAGAAGAACGAGAGCGCCCATGGCTGTTCCCGACAATTTTCCGAGTGAATCCGCCCTCGACGACTGGCTGACACGGCCGTGCGCACGGCTGATCGAGTTCATCCGGACACTCTCGAGTCCGCTGGTGATTCTCGGTGCCGGGGGGAAGATGGGGCCGACGCTTGCCGTGCTGGCCCGCCGGGCGGCAGAGGCTGCGCAGCACCCGCTCGAGGTGATTGCGGCGAGCCGTTTTGGCGATCCGCGCATCCGGGTCTGGCTCGAAGAAAGAGGTGTCCGAACGTGCTCTGTCGATCTGCTCGAAGCGGACGGCGTGCGGCGTCTGCCGGATGCGCAGAACGTGGTGTACATGGTTGGACTGAAGTTCGGCACGTCCAAGGCGCCGGCGATGACGTGGGCTGTAAACACCCTCGTGCCGGAGCGTGTGGCAGCGCGTTACCCCCAGGCGCGCATCGCCGCCATCTCGACCGGGAATGTCTACCCGCTGGCCGAGGTCCGGCGCGGCGGGTCGGTCGAGACGGATTCGCTGCATCCGCTGGGCGAGTATGCCAACGCCGCTGTGGCTCGGGAACGCCTCTTCGAATACGTCTCCCGCCGTCAACATACGCCGGTCGTGCTGCTGCGCCTGTTCTATGCAGTCGAACTGCGGTACGGCGTCATCGCCGATCTCGCCCGCCAAATTCAGGCTGGCACCCCAATCCCGCTGGCCAATGGCTGGTTCAACTGCATTTGGCAGGGTGATGCCAACGCCATGATCATCCGCGGGCTCGATCTGGCCGCTTCCCCACCCGCGGTCTGGAACCTGTGCCGCCCTGAACTCTTCTCCGTCCGCGAAGTCGCCAACAAGCTGGGGACGTTTCTTGACCGCGCGCCGGAGTTCACCGGTGCGGAGTCCCAGACCGCCCTGCTCGGCAACGCCGCGGGTCTGTGCCGCATCCTGGGTGAACCCCCGACTCCCATGGACACGATCATCCGCTGGGTGGCGGATTGGGTGAGAAGCGGCGGGCGCACTCTCGAGAGACCGACCCATTTCGAGGTGCGGGACGGACAGTATTAGCGAGGCTTGGCCTAAGGGTCTGTGCAAAATTACTTCCGATTTTGCTGGAGGGGATTTGGCTCGCCGGCGAGGCGCGACGAAGGAGCATTGCCTTGACCTCTGTGATATGCAGGGCTATCCCGCATGAGTCCACACTTCGCGTTTTTGGGCTTAGCCGTGATTGAGACTCCACGAAACAAGCAGCCAACGAATCCTTGACGCCGTCACCACACCACAGAAACTGGACCGGCCAGCAACGAGTATGACCGGTCAAGGAAAATGGGCAGAGGATGAATGACGATCCGCAGCCTCCGGAATGGGTGCGCGACAGGCTGGGCGAGGGATTGGTGATTCCGGCGCATCCGCTGGCCCTGACCCGCCGGCGCACATTGGACGAATGCCGGCAGCGGGCGCTGACGCGCTATTACCTTGCCGCGGGCGCGGGCGGTCTCGCGGTCGGCGTCCATACCACCCAGTTCGCAATTCGTGATCCGCGGCATGGACTCCTCGGACCCGTCCTCGAGCTTGCCGCTCGAACCGCCGCCGAGGCCGCTGGCGCATCGGGCCGGCCGCCAGTCCTGATCGCCGGTGTTTGCGGCTCGACGGCTCAAGCGGCATACGAAGCCCGGCTCGCCCGCGCCCTCGGCTACCATGCGGGGTTGCTTTCGCTGGGCGCTCTCCGCAACGCGCCCGAACGCGCCCTGCTAGCCCATTGCCGGGCGGTGGCGCGCGAGATTCCGTTGGTCGGATTCTATTTGCAGCCGGCGGTGGGCGGGCGCGTCCTGCCGTTCCGCTTCTGGCGCCGGTTCGCGGAGATCGAGAATGTGGTCGCCATCAAGATCGCCCCATTCAACCGCTATCAGACTCTGGATGTGATCCGCGCCGTTGCGGAAGCGGGCCGAGACGACATCGCGCTGTACACGGGGAACGACGATACGATCGTGGCGGACCTGCTCACTCCGTTTCGCTTCCGCGTCGGCCGCGCCACGATCGAACGCCGGATCGTCGGGGGATTGCTGGGACACTGGGCGGTGTGGACACGCAAGGCCGTCGAATTGCACGGCGCGTGTCGCCGCATCGCCCGTACGGGGCAGCGCGTGCCGCCGGACCTGCTCCGGCTCGGGGCCGCGGTGACCGATGCCAACGCGGCGCTGTTCGACGCCGCTCATGGCTTTGCGGGCTGCATTGCGGGTCTCCACGAGATTCTGCGCCGCCAAGGGCTCATGGCCGGACGATGGTGCCTGGACACGCATGAAACGCTTTCCGCCGGACAAAGCGATGAGATCGGTCGCGTCTGCCGCGCGTATCCGGAGTTGAACGACGACGACTTCGTGCGAGCGCACCGCGACACATGGCTCAAATGAAGAGGAAACAAATGCATCCGTTCTTCGGCGATCGTTGCCGGTTCGGGCGCGGCGCGTGGCTGATTGTTCTGCCGTGCGTGTGGCTCGGTGTAGGCGCCGGCCAGACATCGCCCCTAGCGCGCATTTCTCACCAACTCCTGAAGAATGCGGAGCCGATGTCATCGAAAGGTGCACTCATGCGCGCCAGCCAATCCTTGACCGGTGAAACTCGCCGTAAACAAGTCGAGTTTCTGTGCTCCGTTGACGGGGTCAATGATTCTGCGTACTACCCGCCGCCCGAAAGCGCCGGCGGGTGGCGGGTTCTGGATCAGCCGGACGCCATCCGCGCGCGCGGCGGGATGAATCCGGACGAGCTCGAAGCACTCGGGGCGTGGCTGAGGGCGAGCGACAATCGGAGCTTCGCCGCGGTGGTGATCCGGCACGGCCATATCGTGCTCGAAGTCGAGCGGGGCAACAGCAGCAAGACCGACGCGCGGCGCGTGGCCTCGGTCTCGAAGGCGGTGTGCGCGACCGTCCTGGCAATCGCATCCGAGCGCAGCCGGCACGGACTCACTCCGAGGAGAATGTCGTTCGAGGATCGGGCTTTCGATTTCATCCCGTGGGCCTCGCCTCTGAGCGACGCCCGCAAGAGCGCGATCACGGTACGTCAACTCTTCAATCACACATCGGGGATATGTCCGGAAGCGACGGGTGCGCCCAATGACGGGACGTGGGAATACGTGCTCGGGCTCAGCGGCGATGCCCGGACAGCGCGGCTCGCGTTCGATCCCGGAACTGCGTGCGGTTACTCGACCCATGCGCTGCATCATGCGGCGCTGGTCTGCGAGACAGTCACCGGCACACCCTACGACCAGTTTGCGATCGACGCGCTGTTCCGTCCGCTCGGCATCGAGCATTGGTGGTTTCAGTTCGCCGAGGGCGGCGAGCGGATCGGGCGCCATCCCACCCATGGGTTGGGCATGCCGGCGCGCGATCTGGCCCGGATCGCCTATTGCATGCTGCGGGGCGGAAAATGGGGCGAGAAACAGATCATCCCGGCCTGGTTCGTCCAACAAACGGGCGCCCCCACCCACCAGGTGAAGAGCCCCGAACTGCGCTGGAAGTTGAATCCTCAGGTCTTTTCGCATGGCTGGGAATTGCCCGCCCGCCATGACCCGGCGACCGGACGCAACGGCGACGGCATTCCCGCGGATGCGCGCTGCAAGCCGGGATCCGGCGGGCAGTTCATTGCCTTTGTTCCGAGCCTGGATCTGGTTGTCACCCGGCAAACCGGGAGCAGTGGGGATTGGGCCTACGAAGAGTACCTGCGCCGCGCCTGCGCCGCCTGCCGCTGACAACTTGACACCGATGAAAACAAGCCTGCGGGAATTGATGGCGACCAGTGGCGTCGCTTTTGGCACGAGCGGCGCGCGCGGCCTGGCGGACGCGATGACGGACCTCGTCTGTTACGCGTACACGACCGGTTTCTTGCAGCACTTCGAATCCCGAGGCAAGCCGGCTCCCGGCAGCCGCGCGATTGCCGTGGCGGGCGATCTGCGCCCCAGCACCGGCCGCATCATGGAAGCCGTCGCCCGCGCCGCCGAGGCAATGGGATATCGGGTCGTTTGGTGCGGCAGGATTCCCTCGCCCGCCCTGGCCCTGTTCGGGCTCGAGGGCCAGATTCCGGCCATCATGGTGACCGGCAGTCATATCCCCGAGGATCGGAACGGCATCAAGTTCAACACGCCCTCAGGCGAGATTCTCAAGGAGGACGAAGAGGGGATCGCGAGGCAGGTCGTCGCGGTGGACGACGCTCTCTTCGACGCCGCGGGACGTTTCGCCCCCTTGCTCAGAGGGCCGCGGCATACGGGACAAAACCCCCTCACCCCGGCCCTCTCCCATCCGACCTGCCTGCCGAAACCTGGGCCCAGGCAGGTGGGAGAGGGTGTCCGAAGGGCGGGTGAGGGTGACGGTGCTGCGGGCCCCACGGATTGCTTTCATGGCTCCGTCGCCCGCATCGAGTCGGTGGAGGCGGGCGAGCAGTACATTGCACGCTACGTCGATTTCTTTGGAAGCAGCGCACTCGAGGGACTCCGATTGGGGGTGTACCAGCACTCGGCGGTCGGACGCGACATACTCGCCCGGATACTCGAAGCGCTCGGCGCACAGATCATCCTTCTCGGTCGCTCGGAGGTCTTCATTCCTGTGGACACCGAAGCCATCCGCCCCGAGGACGTGGCGCTGGCAGAACAATGGGCGCGGGAAGACGGCTACGACGCCCTGGTCTCGACCGATGGGGACAGCGACCGCCCGCTTCTGAGCGATGAACGGGGCCGTTGGCTGCGCGGCGATCTGGCCGGCATCCTGTGCGCGCGGTTTCTCGATGCGGACGCGGTCTGCACGCCGGTGAGCTGCAACACGGCCGTCGAGAGATGCGGTTGGTTCAGGGAGGTGCGCCGGACGAAAATCGGCTCGCCGTACGTCATCGCCGCAATGAACGCTGCCTCGGCGGAAGGAGGGCGCCGTGTGGTTGGATACGAAGCCAACGGCGGTTTTCTTCTCAATTCCCACATCGAACGGCAAGGCCGCACGCTGCGCGCCCTGCCGACGCGCGACGCCGTCCTTGTGATTCTGAGCATTCTGCTGCTCGCCAAGCGCCAGGGACGGCGCGTCTCCGAGCTTGCCGCGGCTCTTCCGGCCCGGTTCACGGCCAGCGGTCGGATGAAGAATGTCCCACCTCGGAAGAGCGCCGCGCTGCTCGAGCGTTTCAGCACCGGGAGCGACGCGGCGGACGGCCGGGAGCTCGAAGCGGTGTTCGGCGCCCTGTGCGGCACGGTCGGGACGATCGATCGGACCGACGGTCTGCGGGTGACATTCGGCAACGGCGAGATCCTCCACGTGCGGGCTTCCGGGAACGCGCCGGAACTCCGGTGTTACAGCGAAGCGGGCACCGAAGAGCGCGCGAAGCGGATCAATGGGGAGGCCCTCGAGATTCTGGGCTCGATCGTGGGTTGAGGCCCGCAGACGCCGTCAGTCTTCGATGTACCAGAACGAGTGTACGACGCGACGCCGTGCGTCGATCTCCCACAGCGCTTTGAACGGCACCCGTTCGACATGGCCGTCGAGTAGGGTGACATTGCTTCCATTAACTCGATGAGGGTGAAACCGCCCGGCGACCGCGACAGCCGGCACGGCTTGGCGACGGAGATCGATGCGGCTTCGCCGTCCGTGAATGCGCCTGGGCGTCGTATCTGTGGCGCGACACAATCCGCATCCGCGGAGGAACGTCAAGGCCTGACCGGACAAGAAATCCTGGCGTGACTCGGCGAAGGGATGAGGGCAATACTGGTCCAGTTATGAATCACCGTGTTCTGGCTCGCTGTGCGCAAGCGCTTCTCATTCTCGCAGCCACCGTCGCGACGGCGTTTGCCGACGCCACGCCGCCGGACTGGCAGAATCCCGGACTGACCGGCATCCGCAACCTGCCGCCTCATGCGACGATGGTCATTTGCCCGGACATTCGGACGGCGCTCAAGATCGGGCCGGTGTGCAACGCCGAGCGCGTCCGGTCGCGCTTTTACCGTTCGCTCAATGGGGAGTGGAAGTACCGATACGGGAAGAATCACGGCGAGCGTGTGCCGGAGTTCTGGCGACGGGATTTCGACGACCGGGCGTGGGCGGCGATCCCGGTGCCTTCGAACGTCGAGATGCACGGTTACGGCGTGCCGATCTACGTCAACATCCCCTATCCGTGGCCCAAACCCTGGAAACCGCCGTTCGTGCCCGAAGACGATCCGAACAACACCGTCAACTCGTACCGTCGCACATTCACCGTGCCGGGCGACTGGGCCGGGCGCCGTGTCCTGATCGCTTTCGACGGTGTCAATTCGTTCTTCTACCTGTGGGTCAACGGACAGAAGGTCGGCATGGGCAAGGACTCACGCACGCCGGTCCAGTTCGACATCACGTCCTTCCTGACTCCCGGCGAGAACGTGCTCGCAGTCGAGAACTTCCGCTGGTGTGACGGCTCCTACCTCGAAGACCAGGATTTCTGGCGCATGAGCGGCATTTTCCGGGACGTCTACCTCTGGTCGCCGCCGAACATCCATATCCGCGATTTCGAAGTCAAAACCGACCTCGATGCGGATTACCGGAATGCGACCCTGAGCGTGTCCGTCACGCTCGAGAACACGACTGACCAGCCGGCGGACGTGGCGGTGAACTGCCGCCTGCTCGACGCCCGCGGCCAGAGCATCGCCTCGCCCAAGCTCACAATGCGCGTCGGGCCCGACGGCAGCGGCGGACAGGGGAGCATCACGCAAGCGATCGCGAATCCGGCGAAGTGGACGGCGGAGACGCCTGCCCTGCACAAGCTGTTGCTCGCGCTCGAAGACAGCGCTGGCAAGGTGCTGGAAGTCATCCCGGTCAACGTCGGCTTCCGCGAGGTCGAGATCGCCAACGGCAGCCTGCTCGTCAACGGCCGGCGCATCCTGATCAAGGGGGCCAACCGCCACGAAACCGATCCGGACCGCGGCCAGGCCGTCACCGTCGAGGGTATGCTCGAAGACATCCGGATGATGAAGCAGCACAATCTCAACGCCGTGCGCACTTCGCATTACCCGAATCAGCCGGCCTGGTATGACTTGTGCGACCGCTATGGGCTCTACCTCGTCGACGAGGCCAACATCGAAAGCCACGGCATGGGCTACGGCCGCGAATCGCTGGCCAATTTCCCCGAGTGGAAGGACGCGCATCTCGACCGGACCATCCGGATGGTCGAGCGCGACAAGAACCATCCCTCGGTGATCATCTGGTCGCTGGGCAATGAGGCCGGCAATGGCCCGAACTTCTACGCCACCTACGATTGGATCAAACAGCGCGATCCGAGCCGCCCCATCCACCACGAACGGGCCGGGTTCGCCCCCAACACCGACATCTATTGTCCCATGTATCCCCACCCGTCCCTGCTCCGCAAGTACGCCGACGGCGAGCGTGTCGACGGGGGCTGGGGACGCGACTTCGTCCTCGAAGCGCAGAGCGAGCGGACGCGTCCGATGATCCTCTGCGAGTACGCGCACGCGATGGGGAACAGCAGCGGCAACATGTGGCATTACTGGGACTTGATCTACGAGAAGCCCTACCTTCAGGGCGGCTTCATCTGGGACTGGGTCGACCAGGCCCTCCGGGAGCCGGTTCGCCGCAACGCAACGCGGACCGTGCAACCCGTGAAGAGAGGCGAGCCGTGGTTCTGGGCCTTCGGCGGCGATTACGGCCCGCCCGGCACGCCGAGCGATCAGAACTTCCTGTGCAACGGTCTGGTCTCCCCCGACCGCAAACCCCACCCCGGCCTGTTCGAAGTCAAGCACATCTACCAGTCCCTGCACTGCCATCCCGCCGATCTGGCCGCGCGCACGGTCAAGGTCGTCAACTGGTTCGATTTCACGAATCCCAAAGACCTCGTGGGGGTGCATTGGAGCCTGACCGGCGACGGACGGACGTTGCAGCGCGGCGAGTTGCCCGGGCCGGATCTTGCGCCGCGGGCGTCCGCCGATCTCGCGATTCCCGTTGCCCCTTTCACGCCCAAGCCCGGCGTCGAGTACTTCCTCGAACTGAGCTTCCGCCTCAAGAGCGATGCGCCGTGGGCCCGACGCGGCCACGAGATTGCCTGGGACCAGATTCAGTTGCCCGACGCGGCTCCGGCCCCGGCTCTGCGCTACGACGGGTTCCCGGGCCTCTCGGTGAGCGAGACGGACGTCGATGCGCGTGTGGCCGGGCTCGACTTCACGGTCACATTCGACAAGCGGACCGGCGCGCTCTCGTCACTCGAACGCCGCGGCAAGAAACGCATCGAATCCCCGCTGCGACCCGATTTCTGGCGGGCGCCCACCGACAACGATCGAGGGCGCGACATGGTCAAGTCGCAGGGCGTGTGGCGCGGCGCCCACGAAGAGGCTGTCGTCTCGGCCTTTGCTGTCACGACCCAACCCGACGGCCGCGCGGTCGTCGTGAAGACCGCGTCGAGCCTGCCCCGAGTCGACGCGACTTGGGAGAATTGCTACACCGTGCTGCCCGACGGTGAGATTCTGGTCGAGGCGACATTCACCCCGGCCAAAACCGACCTGCCCAAACTCCCCCGGTTCGGGACCCAGATGATTCTGCCGTCCGGATTTGACCGGATCATGTGGCTTGGACCCGGACCGCACGAGACCTATTGGGATCGGAACGACGCGCGTGTGGGCCGCTACGGCGGCACGATGCGCGAGCAGTTCTGTTACGACTACGTCAAGCCGGGCGAGAGCGGCAACAAGGTCAATGTGCGCTGGGTCGCCTTGACGAACGCCCGAGGCGAGGGGCTGCTCGCCATCGCGCACCCGGAGCAAGCGCTCAGTGTGAACGCGTCACACCACACAACAGAAGACCTCCAGTCGGTAACGCATCCCTGCGATCTCCCGCGCCGCGACACCGTGATACTGAACCTCGACGCGAAGCAGCAGGGCGTCGGCGGCGACGACAGTTGGGGCGCATGGCCGCATCCCGAGTACCTGATCCCGTGCGCGCCCCAAACCCACCGCTTCCGCCTGCGCCCGATCGCAGCGGGCGAACATCCGGAGTTGCTGGCCCGCACGGCCTGGCCGCGGCTTTAGCCTCGTGGCACTCTACGCGCTGTCTTATGGTCCTGGTCATCGACAACTACGATTCATTCACCTACAACCTCGTCCAGTACCTGGGGGAGATGCAGGCCGAGCTTGCAGTCCATCGCAACGATCAGGTCACGCTGGATCAAATCCGCGCGCTGCGGCCCGAGCGCATCCTGATCTCGCCGGGCCCTTGCTCCCCTCGCGAATCGGGCCTGTCGAATGACATCATTCGAACCTTCGCGGGGCAGGTGCCGATCTTCGGCGTTTGCCTCGGGCTTCAGTGCATCGGCCACGTGTTTGGGGCCAATGTCGTGGTGAACCATCGCATGATGCACGGCAAGACATCGCTGATTCACCATAACGGACGCGACCTTTTCGCCGACATGCCCAATCCATTCCCGGCGACGCGGTATCATTCGCTCGTCATTCAACGGGAGAGCCTGCCGGCGTGCCTCGAAGTCACGGCTCAAACCGACGAGGGCGAGATCATGGGCGTGCGCCATCGGGAACTGCCCGTTCACGGCGTCCAGTTCCACCCCGAGAGCATCCTCACCGATGGAGGGAGAACCATCCTGGCCAACTTCCTCCGCCTCGAGGTTTCCTGAAAATCCGGATGTGGCGCCATCAAACCCAGCGTGTTATATCGAGGCATACGCGGGAACTGCTGGGTAACAGTGCGTGAGCCGAACGCGGGGCTTTGATGAGGCTCGGGATGTGAATCGGTTCGAGATGCGCCTGGCTCCCTCCCATGAATGCGCCTGGTTTTGTTGAACTCAAACGGGCGGCGATCATCAACACCCTGCGCGCCTGCCGGTTGTTTGCAGATCTGCCGCCCTCGGATTTGCGCACCATCGCCGACATCACAGTGTCGAAGCGGTTGGCCAAGGGCGACTATTTGTTCCATGAGGGCGAGCCCTCGCGCGGTTTCTACATCGTGCAGCAGGGCGCCATCAACGTCCACCGAGTCAGCACGACGGGGAAGGAACAGGTCATTCGCGTCTTTCACTCGGGCGAGTCATTCGCCGAGGCCACCCTTGCCACCGAAAGCGGCTATCCGGCCGACGCGCGGGCAGTCGAGTCCAGTCAGGTCTTGCTGGTGCAGAAGCAGGAGTTCGTCTCGCTCCTGCGCCAGCATCCGGAGTTGGCGCTGCGCATGCTCGGCGCCATGAGCCGGCACCTGCGGGCCCTTGTCGGTCTGCTCGACGATTTGACGCTCAAGGATGTCGAGACCCGGCTGGCCCACTGGCTGGTCAAACGGTGTCCGGACCCCCGGAGCCATACGCCCTGTCGCATCGAGATTCCGGTGGCCAAGCGCGTGCTCGCCTCCGAGTTGGGGACTGTGAGCGAGACCTTCTCGCGCACCCTTGCCAAGTTTCGCCAGCAGAAACTCATCGAGGTCAAAGGCAAGACGATCACCGTGCTGTCGCCGCGGCGGCTCGATGCCCTGCTGCGCAGGAATCTCGGCGAATGATCCTCTCGCTCCCGCCTCGCGAATCAATGCGGTCCAACTGCCCCGAACCCCGATCTCCCATCTCCCATCTCCGGCCTCCGCACGCTCGAGCCGACTGCAAGCAGACGCACCGACGCACTGACGCACCGACGCACCGACGCACCGACGCACCGACGCACCGACGCACCGACGCACCGACGCACCGACGCACCGACGCAC
>MWFF01000099.1 GCA_002071485.1 Verrucomicrobia bacterium ADurb.Bin006
CCACGCGCCGACCGTATTGGTTGGTCACCGTGACCAGATCGGTATCGCCGGTCCAGGGACCGTTCTCGCCAAACGACTGCAGGCCGCTGCCGAGCATGGCGTACTGATACAGGGTCACCCCCAAGCCGTCCAGCCGGTTTGTCAGCCGGCCCAGCGCGTCGAACCAGTTGGTGATCGAGGCAGTGCCGCTCGGGTAGGTGATGTTCGTCAGGTTGCCCACCCTGTCGTAAGCGTAGGAGGCGAAGAAGCCGTTGGTGGCCGAGCCCGTCCCGGTGCGTGTGAAGCGCCAGGTGAGCCAGCCGTTGGCATTGTACCCGTGAAGCAGGTCGGCCGTGGCCTGGCCCTGATACCACTTCTCAATGACGCGTCCTTCGGAGTCGTGTTTCCAGGCGGTTGTGTTGGCCTTGCCATCGGCCAACGTGGCGAGGTCGCCCGCCGCGGTGTAGGTGAAGCGGTTGGTGAACACGCCCACCTGCACTTCGTTGGTCTTGCGCCCGGCCGCGTCGTAGGCGTACAGGGTCACGTTGCTGACTTGGTTGACGTAGCTGGTGGGACCGCTGACGCCACTGGTGTAGGCCCAGGTCTCCGTTGCGCCGTTGGCGGGAGTCACCCTCACCGTCAGGCGGCCCAGCGCGTCATAAGCGTTGGTGACCGTGACGCCGTTGGCGTCCGTGTGGCTCAGGACGCGGTCTTCGAGGTCGTAGGCGGACTCGGCCACGACCCCGCCGGCATTCTCGACCAACCAGAGCCGGCCCAGGTTGTCATAGTAGTTGGTGGCGGTGCCAACCGCCTGGCTGATGATCGCCAGCCGGCCCAGCGCGTCGTAGAGGTTGGTGACGGTCGTGCCGTCGGACGCTGTCGTCTGGGTCAGGCGCGCCGCGAAGTCGTATTGGTGCTGTGTGGTCTGGGCCACCGGAGTACCGTAAGCGCGAGTGATACTCTCAGGGCCGCCGCAGCCGCAGTAGGTGTAGCGGGTCTGGCGCAGGAAGGGATCGAGGATGCGGGTGATCTGGCGCAAGCCGTTGTACTCGTAACGAGTCCAGTTGCCGAGGCGGTCACGGCTGCCCGTGCGCTCCAGCAGCATCACCCCGGCCCCGTTGGTGTAAACTTGCTCGACATACGTGCTGTCGGGGTAGTCGATGCGCGTCAGGCGGCCCAGGGCGTCATGCGTGAAGGTCCGGGTGAGACCGCGCGGGTCCTGATGGGTAAGCACGTAACCGTTGAGCCATGTGTAGCGGTTGGTATGCAGCGGGTTGGTGCCGATCAACATCACCTCGTCCTGGAGCCAGGCGCCGTCGTAGACGTTGGTTAGGGCCAGCCCGCTCGGGTAAGCCACCCCGAGGAGGCGGCGCCCGTTGTGGACCGAGTCGTAGAAGAAGCGCGTGACCTCACCCAGCGCGTTGGTTTGAGCGACCGGCAGGTGGGGGATGTTCGGGTCGTAGGCGTACCCGCTCTTGAGGAGGCCGTCGGGACCGAAGTGGGCGACGAGGTCGATGCCGTTGGCGGCATAAACGGAACTCTCCGTACGGAAACGCTCGACATCCGAGGGATCGATCCAGCGTTCGGTGATGTTTGTGGGATGGCCGAGGGCGTTGCGCTCCAACCACTTGTACCAAGTGGTGCCATCGGGTATGACGCGCGCGACCAGGTTGGGCAGACTGCTCGATCCGCGCCCAGAGATGGAAGGTTTGTCGTCATGCCCATACCAGAGAATCCCGCCCTCGCACTGGCCATCGGCGCTGGGGGCTTGCTCCCAGGACGCAGTCGTGCTCACCGGCTTCGGGTACTGGACCAGTAGCCAGTGCCGGGTGCGGGCCAGACGATAGTCCTGGGCGTTGAGTTGGGAGAGGTTGGTCGTCGAGAGTTGGGCGGCTTGGGCCAGGTCCCAGAAGTAGCTGTTGCGGGCGTTGCGCTCGCCAGTATCAGCCGCATTCGCGATGGGCAGGCCCTGGGGGACGGCTTCGGGAGCGAAGGCCTCGGGAAAGTAAATGGGTCGCCCATTAGCGCCCACCCATTAGTCCCGGAATACAGGAATCAGCGGCTCCAGCGAGGTGGTCGATACGCCGTCTGATCGTGAAGGACGGCGCCTACGGACGAGGAGAGCCGCCGGTCGCGCCGAGTTCGAGAGGCGCCAGACGGCTGAGGGGATCCGATCGTTCTCCTGAATTCCGGGACCGACCGCTCGACGGTCATGCGTTGTTTTCGACCTGACGGCGACTTCGTCTTTCTGCGCTGCGCCCCGGATTCCAGCGCCCAACCCGTCGTCCTGCTCCACTGCCCGGTCTTCTGAAACAGAGTTCCGGTTTCAAGAATCGTCACCGCGACAACCGCCCCGTCTCGCTTGAAAGACCCCAGCCGTGGGCATACGTTCCCACAACGCTAAGAAACTGATTCCTATCAACCAGAACCGTAACCTATGAGAACGCGATTGTTTCTGGTTCTGCTCATGGTGACGATAGTCACCCGTAATGCACGTTCACAGGATTACTTCCTTATCGACCAGCAATCCGGGGACGAAAGCAGTCGCTTGGAGATCGGTAGGCTGCTTGACATGGGTTTGCCGCAGGCGCAATCGTTCACTCCGGCATTCGCCTCGATCGACTTCGTGCGACTGAAGCTGACCGTGCTCGGGGGAGACCTGAGCCCCCCTGCCAGCGTGGATGTCTGTCTCTGGTCTGTCTGGTCTGGTCGGCCGGATGGCCGACCACTCGCTGTGTCTGAACTGGAGGAGATCCCAAAGGGCTGGCATAGGTATGTGGTGTTTCGTTTCCAGAACTCGGTGCCGCTGACACCTGAGACCACTTACTTCATCGAGGTGCGCCAACGAAGCGACTTATACTCGCCTCAGCCGGCGCTTTATTGGCACGGAGACTTCCGTCTTCAATACCCGCGCGGCATGGCCTGGAATGGAAGCACCCCCGTGCCTGGGCTGGACTTCTGGTTTCAGGAAGGGATCGTGGTGCCCGAGCCGACGACCGCGGCGCTGTTGCTGGTCGGTCTGGGGACGCTCGGCGCCGGGAGGTGGTTCTGGCACAAAGGCCGGAGGGGGGCGTAAAGGAGTCGATCCCGAATGGCGCTTAGATAGGGCGCTTACTTTCCGGCGCCTTGGCGCGAAACCATGGCCTGTCTGGAGCGATCGCGCACGCGTGCCGGGGGTCGGGCGCCAACTGATCACGGCCCGCGCGGCAGACCGTCCGCGCCGTAGAACGTCACCTGCACGTCGCGAGGGCCAATCAACGACCGGGTGACATGGATCCACTGAATGCCTTTCGCTTGCCACTCGATGCGTTGCTCGGGGGACAGGCCCGGGTCCAGGGAAGGCTCGAACAAATAATACGACCACAGATACTTGTGGGTCGGCATGGCGGACTGGGCGTAGTAGGCGCGCAAAGCCAGGGGCTCGAGCGTCGCACCTTCAATGTCGGATTCGAGCCAGGTCGAGTAGGAGGCGGGGTAGGTTCCCCAGAAGTTCTGGTCCACCCCCAGCGGCGGTCCCAGTTGATTGGTCGGGATCAGGAAGCGGATGTTGAAGCGGAGGTTGCCCGGCCCATCAAAAGTCTCGGGCGTATCGGGCGACAATGTGGCCGCGTCGGGCAACAGCACCAGTTGCACTTCCTCGGAGGTGGTTGTTCGAGGCGCACCTGCCGTCCCGAAGACCGGCTGGGGCGTGGCATAGGTGACACGCAGCCATTTCCGGATTTCCGCCTGGGCGAGGAAGGGCGTGCGTTCGCTTGACGCGGCCGGGACCACCGAGGTCAGCAAGAACGTCCAGCGATTGCCTCCTGTGCCGAACGTCCAGCCGTCCTCGACAATGGTGCCGCGGCGGGGGTCCTGGCTCACGGCGTGCGTGGCGTCCGGCCATTCGGACGGGATCCCCTCGATCGTATGGAAGGCAGGACCCTGGCGGAACTCGAGGCGCGCGTGCGTATAGAGTGCCTCGGCGAGGTTGGTGTCCGTCAACCGTCCGCCATAGGTCCGCAGGTCGAGCCGGCACTTGAGCCTGTGGTTCGCCAGAATATCGGAGCCTTCGCGCGGATAGACCCCGTACGTCACCGCCTCGCTCAACAGATACCGCGTCGAGAAAGCGGGCGGCGGCTGCGGCACGGGCCGCACCTGTTTAACGAGGAGCTTCCCCGGTTCAACCTTCTTGTATTCGAAATCCAGCACGAGGTTCGTCGGCGCCCCACCGCCCGCCTCGTCGACGTAATCCTTGTATACGCGGAACAAAAGGCCGGCGAGCGTCACATACTCGTTGGGCCAATCGAGCACGTGGGTCCCCAGCGGGACCAGGCCGGAAGGCTCAAGGAGTTCGACCTGGTCCGGTTCGGAAGCCTCGACCATCTCGGGCAAAGCGCTGCCATCAGGGTTCGAGACAGACACGGCCCCTTTCTGCGTGACGAGTTTCGCTTTCATGCGGGCGCCGCCCCAGAGCTGGGCCTCCTGCGACACCGTCGCTACCCCATTTGCAAGTTCGAACTCGTCGGGTGTCGAATAGTGCACCAGCACCGCCATGCCGACGTCGCGTTCCTCAAGACCATGCCGGAGCCGTTCGAGAAACGCGTTGTCGTTGTAGAAGCTGGCGTAGACCTTCTGGATCGCCCGAAACACGCCGCGTTCGTTCTCCTCGGACGCGTTGCAGTGGCTCGGGCCCTGGGTGTCCTCGTCGAGGTCATCCGCCAGACACCCGCTGTAGCTGTCGTACAAACCCGCGGCGCTGAACGTCTCTCCGTCCTCGGCATTGCTCGAACTGCGGAAGCGAATCCGGCGGAGCGGATCGAAACGCGACAGCGCATTGGTGATCGCCGCCTGTTGCTCAGGCGTGAACCGCGCCGTCCGCGTCACCAGGTCGCGAACCGCTGCCAGGTCCTGACGCACCCGCGCGATGTCCGGCGGGTAGTTGGTGTGAGCCGCCAGGTGCGTCTGGATTTCCTCCGCCAACCGGCGGCCGCCGGGAAGGGTTTGGCTCATGAACGCCGTCCACAGATCAAAGGAAAAGGCGATGGCCACGGGGCAATCGGCGGGGATGCTGCGCCGCAGCAGGCCGAAGTGAGCTGCCTTGCCGCCAAAGTAACGGATGTCGTCCGGACGGAGTTGGTCGGCCGAAGCGTCAAAGGCCCCATACGCGCTGATCGGTTGAATCTGCGAAGTCGGCGGGCGCTTCAAGTCGAGCAACTCCTCCCGCAGCGCCGGGGTGAGCACCTCTTCCGCTTCGAGGACCGACACCTGGGCGAAACCGGACCGCAGCGTGGCCTGCAACAGAACCTCGCGCTCGTCGAGTTGCGCCAGGCGCGCCTGGGCGGCTGCGTCGGCAACGAAGGCGAACGGGATGCCGTAGGCCTGAGACAGGAGGGCGACGTGCGAGTTGGGCGTCGCGGGCGTGGTCGAGAGAATGCCTGCCAGAAAGGGCACCTCGGCGGGCACGCCATCGGTTACCAGAATGTTCCGCGGCGACAGACGTCCGTCGGCGTAAGCCGCGTCGATCTGCGCCGCGGGGAGAACGCGCAGGCGCCCCAAGGCCCACCCCGCAGCGTACACCTGGTCCGAGGTCACCCAGCGGGTGACGCTGCTGACGCGAATGCCGTGCGCCTCGAAATAAGCCTTGTCGATCAGGGCCGTCTCGGATTGCTCGAAAGCGGGCAGGTAGAACGGCGTGACGTCTGGCGGCGCAACCACCGTCGAGACCACCCGCTCGAAAAAGGTCCGCACCAGTTCGCGCGGATACGGGTCGCGCCCGGCGAACTGAATCCCGTACTCGCGGATTTGAGGACGCGGCGGGAACAGGACCGTCCCGAGGAGCACCTTCTGGCTGGGCAGAAAGAGCGATACCCGGTCGAATTCATCCGCCGACAGGCCGCGGAAGGGCGCCAGGCGGTTCGTGGCGAACTGGTGATGAAGCAAATACACGCGTCCGTCCTGATACACCACCCGGTACGGATCGCTGAGAAGCACGGCGAACTTGACCCACCGGATTGCGTCCAGGTCCGAATTCAGACCGCTTTGGGCAAACGCATCGTCCGTAAAGAGCACCTGGTTCTTCCAGTCGTTTGTCTCTTGAAACGGCGCGGTGCAAAACCGATAGAAGCGTCGCTGCTGTGTGGGCGCGGCCAGGTCCAGGAAGGCGAATGTGTCGTTGGTCGCCCACCACTCGTTGTATGCGTCCGGCTTGGGTTGCCGAAAGTCCAGCAGTGCCAGGCCCTCCCAACTCTTCAGGTCAGGCGACGACTCGAGTTGGACGGCCTGGTTGGTGGCCATGTGCCCGGCGACGCGCATCCAACCATTGGTTGCGGGCCGGATATCGGACAGGTAATTGGCCGCGTGGCTCAAGGCCGGCCAGGCCGACAGGATCGCCAGGGCGAGGATCAAGTGCCGTCTGCGCCTCGCGCATGCGTTTAGCCCGCGAATTGCATGCTGGGGCGAGGAGATTGATTTCCGGGCCGTGGATCTCATGCGTTGGCGGTTCATTGTTTTCCTCACAGTCACTGGCAAAGTACTCTCGATGACGAGTCAAGGAAGACCTGATTCACAACAACTCCGGTTGCCTTTGGATCGCGGGACTCTCGGCAGCGCAGAACGGCACATGGCATTGACCAGCAGGGTCGTTGCCTCGCGGACGGCCGGACGCGGGAACACGATCTTGCGGCGGCCGATTCGCACGGCGACCGGCGCGCAACGCTCGAACTTTCCGCGCTGCCAGGCGCGGGCCATGGCATTGGCCGCGCGTTCGAGTTCGGCCAGGGTCGCGCGGACACTTGGGCCGGCGGCATCGGGCCGGTCAGAAGCCAGAAGATCGAGGCAACAATCGAGGACTGCGCGGGTCAAGGCCTGCTTGACTTCAGCCCCAAAGGCCATGGCTTCGGCATCGCTGAATGGGGCGCGAAACAGCCGTCGCAGCCGCTCTGAGGCCTTGTGGAGGCCGCGGGCGAGCTGGCGGATGTGCGGGTAGAGCCGCCGTATCCGCGAATCCTGGAAGCGGTAACCGAGGCGCCCCGTGGCGATCCCGCCACTCGAGGGACTGAGCACGCCTTCCTTGCGCAAGCGTTCGTGGATCGTCGTCCCTCGAAAGGGGATCAGCCGAGTGAGAAAGGAATTGTCGTAGAAGTGTTCCAGACCGATCCGTGCCACCGCTTCGAGGTTCTGGCGCAGTTCGTCGGGAGTCACGTACGGGTCGATGGGCATCACATAGAGCCGGTAGGGAATGCCAAGGCGTTCGAGCTTTTCGACGGCGGCCCAGTTCTGGGCGGCCGACACGCCTTTGCCATAGAGGGCCAGTTGGCGTGGCACCCAGGATTCGACGCCGACGTCCACGCACTCGAGACCCGCCTTCAGCAGGTCTTCGAGCAAATCCGCATCCAGGCTGTCGGGCCGGCACACCACGGTAAAACGGACGTCCAGGCGGCGCCGGAGCATCTCCTCCGCAATGGCCCGCGCGCGCCGACGGCCCCGCTCGCCTGGCCCGGCGAATTCATCGTCCATGAAGCGAATCCGATTGACCCCGTGCGCGCGCACGAGGGCTTCGATCTCGTCCACGACGCGGCATGGGTCGAGCGGACGCCAGCACGGGCCGTCGGAGAATCGGTAGAAGGCGCGGATGCTGCAGAAGGTGCAGCGACCGAAACAACCGCGGCTCGACAGGACGGTGGCGGTGCGGGTGCGGCGGAGGGTGCGGGCGAACGCCTGTCTGTGCGGATGGGGCAATTGGTTGAGGTCGGCAATCAGCGGGCGGCACGGGTTGGCGTGCGGTTGGCCGTCTCGTCGGCACGCGAGGTTGGGCAGCGCATCCCAGGGCTGCCCGGTCGATACCGCGCGCGCCAAATCGAGCAGGGCGCCTTCGCCTTCGCCGCGGACCACCGAATCGACGGACGGCCATTCGGCCAGAAGCTCGAGGGCGTTGAAGGTGGCATGGTGGCCGCCCAAGGTCACATGGCCGCGGCATCCAGCCTTTCGCAGGTCCTCGATGGTTCGTACGGTTGCGTCCGCGTTGTTGTAGTACAGGGTGAAGCCGACAAGCGCGGGGGCCTGATCCTGAATTCGACGCAGGAGGACCCGCCGGGAAATCGGCTCGTAATTCGCATCGAGCACGGTGACGCCAAAACCGTCTCTGGCCAGGACTGCGGCGAGCGAAGCCAGCCCGAGATGTTCGGTGGCGAGGCGCGTTGCGGATCCGGCGCCACGGCAGTTGACCAGGACGATGCGCGTCATGACGCCCTTCGGGCTCGACCGCGGAAGGCCGCGTTGGCCAGGGACCGCTGCAGTTTGGCGAATGCCGGCGGAGGGAATTGGACCATGCGGCGTCCGACGCGGACGCTGAACGGTTTGAAGGTCGAGAAGGATTGCTCTTGCCGCGCCCGGCGCACGCGGCGCACACCGGCGGCGAGCGCTCGATTGCCGCGTCGAAGCCGTTCGCTTGCGGCGCCGGGGCGTCCCCGCCGATAGGCGTCGAGCACCTGCCGGGCAGTTTCGAGGGCGGCCTCGTTGATCGCCGCCATCCAGTCCATCGCGAACCCCAGGACAGGCGGCGGCGCGTCCGCCAAGGGCAGCAGCGCCTTGGCGGCAGCCGCCGTGCGCGCCAGGGACTTATCCAAACGCCGCAACGCACGATCTACAGCGGTCATTCGCGGATCGGTGAATCGGTAGGGGGTTCCATGCTCGTAGGCACACACGCCAGCGCGGCGAGAGAGAAGGCCATCCCGATCAATCCGCTCCGCCAGCGGGGTGCCCGCGAAAGCGGCGAGCCGGTTGAACAATGGGTGTGTGACGTGCCGTCCGCCGCGCCGCTGCATTTGCCGCACGGTGTGTTCGAGTTCGGGCACCTGCACGTACGGATCGATGGGGATGAGGTACAGACGGTAGTCGAGCCCAAGCCGTTCGAGCAGGTCGATCGCTCGATCGTTTTGCTCGGGCGTCAGGGCCTTGTCGTAAAGCTCGAGTTGTCGCGGCACCCACGATTCCACGCCGAGGTCCACCCGGACCAGACCCGCCTCGCGAAGCCGAGCCAAGGTCCTCGCCTCGAGATCGTTCGCCCGGCAGGCGAAGGTCCACTGGACCCGCAGACCGGACGCCCGGATCAAGTCGGCGATCGCACCGGCCCGCCGTCGGCCCGCCAGCCCGGGTCCCATGAAGTTGTCGTCCACGAAAATGATCTGCTGCGCGCCAAAACGGCGTCGGAGATCGCTGATCTCCGCCACCACGCCCGCCGGAGAGCGAGGACGCCAGAGCGAGCCGGCGGCGAGCCGCGTAAAGGCGCGGACACTGCAGAACCCGCAGTGCGCGTAACAGCCGCGGCTCGAGACCATCGTGGTGACTCCGCTGTGCTCGATGGCGTCGCGATAGGGCTCGCGATTGGGCGGAGGCAGCCCGTCCAGATCGGCGATCGACGGGCGGCAGGGATTCGCGTATGGCGCGCCGGAGGGGTCGCGGCTGGCGAGGTTCGAGGTGTCCTTCCAAGGCCTCCCCTGGCGGAGGCGCGCGGCCAGGTCGGCCAGCGCGAGTTCGCTTTCGCCGCGCAGGATCGAGTCGACTTCCGGGTGGTTCGCGAGAATCTCGCGCCAATGGAATGTCGCGTGATGCCCGCCGAGGGTGATGTGCGCCCTGCAGTCGCTGCGGCGCAAAGCCTGGATTGCCTGCAACGTTACGGTCGTGTTGTTGAGGAAGAGGCTGAACCCGACCAGTGTCGGACGCTCGCGGGCGATCCTCGCGACAAGGGCGTCGACGGCGAGACCTTCGTGCGCGGCGTCGATGAAACCGCAGCGATGCCCCGCGGCGGTGAGGTAAGAGGTCAGATACGCCAGGCCGAGGTGCTCGCGTTGAGCCGGGGCGGCGAAGTGTGGGGTCCCCACATAGGCGAGCAGCACGTCCGTCATGGTTCGGTCTCCTGTATCTGGGCGACAAGCCGTTCGCCCAGCACGGCAATCGCCGGCGGAGGAAAGCGCAGGACTTCGCGCCCCAGGCCCAGGCGCGTCGGGGCGAACTGGCGGAAGCGCCCCGACGCCTGCGCCGCCTCGATGGCTGTCATCTGGGAATCGAGCCGGGCGAAGCCGCGCTCGAGCAACGGGCGCAGCGCGCGTCCGGATTGACAGAGCCGGAGGCACCGGCGGAACAGATCGAGCGCAGCGCGCTTCAGAGCGGCCTGGAGTTCGAAGGAATAAAGCGTCTCGGCCGGATTGCTCCGTTTGAGATCGACGAGGTTCTTGGCACGCCGATCCAACGCTGCGTAGGCCGGCTGACATGCCTGCCAGGCCGCGAAAAGGCGACGCACTTCCGGGCGCTGGAACCGGCACTCCGGATTGCGGGTGTGCGTGCCTCCGGCGAACGGGCGACGCAACAAGCCGTCCCGCTCGAGGGACTCGGCCAGCGGTGTTCCCGGGAAGGCCTGCACTCGACTGAAGAGCCACATATCGAGCAGATGACGGGACCCCAGGCGTTGCGCCACCATGACGGCGGCTTCCAGTTCATCGAGCGCGACGTAGGGATCGAACAGAACCAGGTAGACGCGGTACTCGACGCCGACTCGTTCGAGTGTCGCGATGGCCGCGTCGTTCTTCGCCGGGGTGGTCTTCTTGCGGTAGAACTCGAGCTGGCGAGGCAGCCACGATTCGGCACCGATATCGACGCAAATCAAGCCAACCTCTTTCAACCGCCGCAATGTCGGTTCATCGAGGTTGTCCGGACGCGCCGAGATGATGAAGGTCACGCCAAGGCGCCGTGCCTCGAGGAGAGACGCGATGGCCAGCGCCCGCTCCTTTCCCCGGCGTCCGGGACCCAGGAAGTCGTCGTCGACGAAGTTCACGTGTCGAACTCCGTACTCGTGTGCCAGCGTCTCGATCTCGTCCACGACGTTCGCAGGGCTTCGCGCGCGCCAGCAGGGGCCCGGCTGGAGGGCGAGGAAGGACCGGATGCTGCAAAAGCTGCAACTGCCATAGCACCCTCGACTCGAACTGACGCTCGCCCAGCCGTCCGCCCGGATCGCGTCGGCGTAGGCTCGCCTCGAGGGCGGCGGAAGCCGGTCCAGCTCGGCCAGGGGACGGCACGGATTGAGGCGGAGCCGCCCATCGGGCGCGCGGCATGCCACGTTGGGCACGTCGCGCCACTCGAGGCCCCGAACCAGCCGGTCCGTCAATTCGACCAGAGCCTCTTCACCCTCTCCGCGCACGACCGAATCGACCTCGGGCCAGTCGGCGAGCAGTTCGCGGCAGGTGAACGTCGCGTGATGGCCGCCGAGGGTGATGTGGCCGCGCAGCCCGCCTCTGCGCAACCGCCGGATGAGCCGCAACGTCTCGTCCGCGTTGTTGAAGAAGAGCGAGAAACCCAGGAGCAACGGCTGGCGCCCGCGCAGGCGGGCCGCCAGCCAATCCACCCTCCGTCCGTGGAAGCTGGCGTCGAGAACCTCGGCGGTGTGCCCCCGGCGTTCGAGAGCCGCGGCCAGAAAGCCCAGCCCGAGGTTCTCCATCCGCTTGCGCCCTTCGTTGCGCCGCCCCCTGCAATCCGCCAGCACCACCTCGCCCATGGTCAGACCTCCGCAACGTCGCGCACCCCGACAGGCGAGGCCCGCATCCCCATAGCCTGACTGGCTTCGGCGACAAGGCGACGCACCGGGTTTGGCGGATACCGCACGGCCGACCTGCCGATGCGAAACGTCATGGTGGCGAATCGGGCAAAATCGCCTCGCCGCTCGCGCGCGTGGATGCGCGCAAGTTGTCGACGGAGCCGGGCCAGGCGCGGGGCAAGGCCGAGAACCGTCGGCGCCCGCCCGGCGTGCGCTGCGCGCTGGACGACCGCTTTGAACAGGTCGAAGGCGGCTCGGTACACTGCCTGGCTGGCGGCATCGACGAACTGGCGCTCGCAGGTGTTGCGGTTCGGGCCCGCCAGACGGGCGCGGAGCCGTTCGACCAGACGCGCCTGAGCCAGATAAAGCCGTTCCCCTTGGCGATGCACCCCCGCCATCGCCGGATGGACGAATCGGTAGGGCAGTGGCCCTTCGAAGGAGGCCCGGCCCCGGGGTGTGGTCAGGAGGCCGGCCTTGCGCAACTGACGTTCGATCGGGCTGCCCTTGAACACCGTGAGCCGATTGAACGCGGCCGACGCGGGAAAATGCCCGAGGCCGACGCGTTCGAGTTCATCGAGGTTGGTCAGCAGTTCGGCGGGTGTGGCGTAGGGATTGGACGGGATGAGGTAGAAGCGGTTGGCCAGTTTCAGTTCCTTGAGCAGTGCAACGCCCCGGCGGTTTTGTTCCACATGCAGGCCCTTGCGATAAAGCCGCAGATGGCTGGGCACCCACGATTCCACCCCAATGTCCACACCTCGAAGCCCGGCCTCCTGCAGGAACCTCAGCAGATTCGGATCCAGATCGTTCGCGCGGCAGATGAAGAAGAAGGTGATCGCCAGCTTTCGGCGCAGGATTTCCCGGCCCAATTCCCATGCCCGTTCCCGCCCCGCGGGACCGTATCCAATCAGATTGTCGTCAGCGAACTCGATGTGCCGCACGCCGTGGCGCCGTACCAGTTCCTCGATCTCGTCAGCGACACCGGAGGCGCGGCGCGCCCGCCAGGCCGGACCGGGTGAGAGGCGGTGAAAGGCTCGGATGCTGCAGAAACTGCATGCCCCATAGCAGCCGCGACTGGACAGGATCGTCGCCGTGCCCTCCTGCCGCATGTGTTCGAGGTACGGACGGCGGTCCGGAAACGGCAGGGCGTCGAGGTCGGACACCAGCGGCGGACACGGATTGCTCGAAATCCGGTCGCGTCCCCGCACGCAAAGCCCGGGCAGGCGCGTCCAGTCCTCGCCGGAGGCCAGGCACCGCGCCAATGAAACGAGCGGCTCCTCGCCTTCGCCCAACACGATCGAGTCGACCTCCGGCCAGGCTTCGAGAATCTCGCGGCTGTTAAAGGTCGCATGGTGGCCGCCTAGCGTGATGTGCCGCCGATCGCCGGCGGCTCTCAGGGCGCGCACGATGCGCTTGGTTTCCTCGACGTTGTTCACGAAGAGACTGAATCCCGCCACACGGGAAGGCAGCGCCTCGAGCCGCTCGACCACCGCCTCGCTCGGAAGGTCGTGGAAGTGGGCATCCACGATCTCCGCACGCCGGCCCGCCGCACACAGGGTCGAAGACAAGTAGCCCAGACCCAGGTGCTCGATTTTGCCCGGCTTGCCAAACTTCGCGCAGCGCGCGTTGACCAGGATCACGTCGCGCGAGAACCGCGCATGCGCCGTCGAGCCCCGTTGCGATCCGCGTTCTCGAGTTTTCGGCTTCGCCGGGGTCATAAGTCCACGAAACATGCGGGCTAGCAGCCTCCGGCGACCAAAGGAGGAACAACGGCCTTATGCGTCGAGGGCTTCACGACGCGTCCGTGGCCGCGGCGTCCGAGCCCCGCCGCCTTGCGCGGGGGCTTTGTGGCGGTCTGCGTCAGTGCAAGGGCCTCAACCAGCACCGCCAGTTCCCGGGGCGGAAACGAGACAGTCTCCGTCCCCAAACGGAAACTGCATGTGGCGAATCGGCGGAACGTTCCGGCGCGCTGCGCCTTGCGGATTCGGTCGATGCCATGCCGAAGCTCGGTCAAGCGTTCCTGGACGCCCTGCCACGCCTTCTCGACCTCGCCGTCCTTGGCGCCCCGCAAGAGCAGCCGCACCGAGTCGAACTTGTGACGCTTGATGATTTCGTCCGTCTGCTGGACGAAGCGTTGGACCAGGCGGTTGTCGGTGGCCAGTTCTTCGAGGGGCCCATCGCGAAGGCCCACGTAGTGATGATGCAGTTCGTAGAGACGCGGAAGCAGCGGCCCGAGGCGCGAGTCGCGCACCACGTAGGGCTGCCCCCAGGGAAAGTCCTCCGTCGCCCCGTCCGGGCGCGTCCACAGCACTCCCTCGCGCCGCAAACGCTCGATCAGGGTCGTCCCCTCCAACACCACCAGCCAGGCGGGAATCTGTCCTTCGATGAAGTGGCTCAGTCCAATCCGCTCCATCCAGTCCAGACTTTCGATCAGTTCCTCGACAGAGGCGTAGGGGTCCAGCGGAATGTAGTAGAGGCGGTAGTCCAGGCCCAAGCGCTCGAGGGTCGCGATCGCCCGCAGATTCTGCTCCACCGTCGTGCCCTTCCGATAGAGCTTCAACTGGCGGGGGATCATGGACTCGATGCCCGTTCCCACCGCACGGAGCCCCGCGGTCTGCAGAAAAGCGAAAGTCTCCTCGTGCACGTCGGTGGGGCGGCAATCCAAATCGAATGTGAGTTCGAGCTTGCGCCGCAAAAGCTCGCGTCCGAATGCCCTGGCGCGCTCCCGTCCGGTCTCGCCGCGCCCCATGAAGTTGTCGTCGACAAAGTGGATATGCCGCGCTCCCTCTTCAGCAAGCCGTTCCATCTCGTCCACGATGTGGCGCGGGCTGCGCGCGCGCCATCCGGTTCCCTGCCCGAGGCGATAAAAGGCGCTCACGCTGCAGAAACTGCAACACGCATAGCAGCCCCGGCTCGATGCGACGTCCGCCACACCCTCTTCGCGCAGCCGCCTCCGGTACACCGACCGATCAGGAAACGGCAGGGCATCGAGGTCGGGTATCAATGCGCGCGCCCCGGTGTGCCGGACACCCCCAGCGGCATCCCGAAAGGCCAGGCCTGGCGTGTCCCGCCACTCCTGCTTGTGCCGGACTCGCCGCACCAGTTCGGTGAGTGTCAACTCTCCCTCCCCGCGCACCACGGCGTCCACCGCCGGGTCCGCCAGCAGGGAGCCGGGACGAAAGCTGGCGTGATGCCCTCCCAGGCAGATGTGCCGCACCGAAGGCAAACCGCGGACCAGCCGGGCGGTTGCGAGGGCCTCAGCCTGATTGCTAAAGAAGATGGTGAACCCGACGACCGTGGGCCGCAACTCGCTCACGCGCCGGGCGATGTCTCGCGCGTCAAGGCGATCGAAGTGGCCGTCCACGATCTGCGTGTCGATTCCCTCGCCGCGGAGGTAGCTCGCAAGGCAGCCCAACCCCAGGTGCTCCCGCCGCTCCGGCACGATCCGCCCGCGACAATTGACCAGAACGACTTCAGGCATAGGCTGCAATACGCTACCCCGTCCGGGCTCGAACCGGCCCGCGCTTCGCTTGAAGCTTGGTCACCACGCCTGCCGCAAGGGCGTCGATCCGCGCCTGGTAATCAACCGCCGCTGCCGCCATGGTCCGGGCGCCGTCGACGACCTGGCGCGCCACGTCGCCGTCCTCCTCCTCCGTCACCACACGCTCAGCCCAGTCGTGGCAATGGCGGCATGAACCGCATCCTTCCTGACACCGGTATGGCGTGCGCATGAATCGGTCGAGGAAGCCGGTCATCGCACGCGCATTGACTCGAAATCCGGTCCGCCCGCCCGCGAATGCCGACAACGGCACAGCGCCCGGTGGGGATTCCCCCCGGAGATACATTTCCACGGTCTTGAGGAGGTTCTCGGGGCGCGCGCCACGCCCCTGAATCTTGAAATGGTCGATGCCCGTCTGCGCGTAGAGATCGAGGTCCTCGGGCCGAATCCACGCCGACGTCAGGACGCGGACTTTGTCTTCATGATTCTGAATCATGCACCGCGCGCCGACGTGGGACAGGGCCGAGCCGGCGTCGGCTCCCGCTTCCTGCGGCTGCGAGAAATGGGCGTTGAGATTGTAGTGGTGAGCCTTGAGCGGACACCCCAACTGACAGAGGCTGTTGACGATCAACCCCAATTCGAGCCCGCTGGACGCCCGAAGAGCGCGTAGCAGCGGAAAGTTGCGCGTCACGTCGATGTCCAGAGTCACCCGGTCGACCCCTAGACTGGCGAAGAACTCGAGCTTGCGCGCGGAATCGACATAGCAGATGACCGACGCCCCCACCTTCAGGCCCGGCTCGCACGCCCGCACAAACTCCATGAGGAGTGGCGACGTGACCGTGACCCGCTCCGCGCCAGCGTCGGCCAGGCGCCCCAGCAAGGCCCGCAGCTCCCGTTGCCCCGTGTAGGTGCCTTCGTCCCCGCCCAGACAGGCGGCGTTGAGCAGGTAGCTGAAGGCGAATCCTCGACGGCGCGCCGCGCGAATCCATCGGAACACCGCGGCATCGCTCACGCGGGGCAGGACTATGGCCGCACGACCGGACCCAAACCGGCTGCTGGCATGCGAGCCATAGACTTCGACAACCCGAGCCCGGTCGCCGTACCGCTCGTTCAGCCGCTCATAGCCTTCGAGCAGGCCGCTGTCCCAGACGCAGGGCGCGCTGAAGCGACGCGCTCCAGCCGCGCCCAACGCCCGAACTCCGTCTGCCCACGGCCCGACAATCACACGTCCATCAACGGCAGCCACGCGTCGACTCACGAGAACGCGGAGACGATGGCCACGTCGGCGATCGGAATCAGCACCGCAACCCCGGGCGTCTCCTGCTCCTGGAGTTCCCTGGCCAGGTTGTTGATCTTGCCTTGGAGTTCCTGAATCTGCCGCGCCTGGGTCGGCCCGAACCGAATGCCCACCTGCGCCGCCGCCGCCTCCGGGTCCTTGCTCAGCAGCGTGCGGAAGGTCTCGTCGGTTAAGGCCTTCCCCATCAACATCTGCATCTTGGCCCGCGTCGGCCTGGTCAGACGAGGCTTGGCTTTGGGGCTAGACTTCGCGCCTGCTTTTCGTGTCGGTCGCCTACTCTTTGGACTCATGCTTCACTCCATTGGTTCTGATGTTTCACCGCACTCGCCTCGGCCCGCGGCTGCCCCGTGCACACCGTTCAGGCATGGGGTGGCCGCGTGCTCGAGACGCAAACCGCCTCGTCGTTTTGGACAATCCATACTGTGGGAAATACGGGCAGACGCTAGACGGGCATCGGACCGATGCCAAGGAAATTCTCGTTAGCCTGTTCGATGTTTCGATGTGGTGCGCGCGACCCCCCGGATGCACCCGCCAATGTCCGCAAGGAGCGACGGATCAAGCGGCGGACTGCCGGGTCGGGGTAGACCAGGCGCGTACGCCCCATCCGAGTCGTGAAGAAGACGCTGTTCGCGAAGTCGCCTCGGGCCGCCGCCTTCTCGATCCTGGCCACTCCGGCGCGCAACGCGCTCAGTTCGCGGCGGACGGCGGCTCGGGCGCACTCGAAGCGCCGCGCCTGGCACAAGGACACCACGCGGTCGCAAAGGCGCAGCGCGCTGTCCCGCAACGCGCAGCGTGCCCGACGCGCGAACAACCGAATCCCTCGGCCGTCGAGCCTGGAACGTAGGAGAGTCTCCGTGCGGTCTGCAAGAGCGCGGTACGCCTCAACCACACCCGACCACACCGGGCGAATGGCCTCGCGCGCCTCTGACGGGAGGAAACTGTCCTCGCCGCGATCGGACTCGACAGCAGCGTCGAACGCCAGCGCGCGCCCGAACACCAGCCGGTCGAGCTCGTCCTCGAGCATCCGGTCGAATTCATCGAGGGCCGCCGCCCCGGGAGCGGGCTGACAGGCGCGGACAAGCTCGCGGAACAGGCGAAACCCGCTGACCGCCAGGGCGCGTTGCCAGTGCCGATTCAGCAGTTCCTCAGGGGCGCCGCGCAGCCAGGTGCGCGGTGAGCGGCCGACGCTCACGCGCAACGCGATGAACTCGCCAAACAACTCCCGCCAGCGCCGGTACACCTCGCGCACACGGACGTCCTGAAATTCGAAGGCAACCGGACCGAGATACTCGGGCTCTCCCGAATCTCGACGACTCAAGCCGGCGGCGTCGAACTGCGCCTTGAGGGGCGCGCCGCGGAACGCCATGACCTGGCTGAAGGTGAAACCCTCCGCCGCATGCTCAATCCCCGCCCGCTCGATCTGGTCGAGATTCTCGTTCAGTTCCTCGATCGTGAGATGCGGATCTGCCGGGATGAGAAAATAAAGGTAGTCCAAACCGAGCCGACGCACGGTTTCGACGGCCCGCAGATTCTGCTCGCGCGTGACGCCCTTGCCGTAAAGGGCAAGTTGTCGGGGAACCCAGGACTCGATGCCCAGGCTCACGTGAAACAAACCCGCTCGCTGCAATTCGGCCAGCACCGATGCGTCGACGCTGTCGGGACGGCAGACGATATTGAACTGCAGACCCAGGCCCCGCCGCCTCATTTCCTCCCCGATGCCCAGCGCATGGGCCCGCCCCTGCGCACCCGGCCCGATGAACTCGTCGTCCACGAAGTTGATGCGCCGGACGCCATGAGCGCGGACAAGGCCTTCGATTTCATCCACCACGCTCGAACAGCTCCGGGTCCGCCAAATGCGCCCTCGAGCAAGCCGATAAAAGGCGCGGATGCTGCAGAAGCTGCAGCGGCCGTAACAGCCGCGCGTCGAAATCACCGTCGCAATCCCGTGCTCGCGCAGAAACTCGATGTAAGGATCGCGCGCAGGAAAGGGCAGTCCATCCAGATCGCCGATCAATGGCCGGCACGGGTTGAGAACAATCGCCCCCGCCTGGCGGCACGCGACGTTCGCGATCCCCCGCCACTCGGACCCCGTCGCCACCGCAGCCGCCAAATCGCACAGCGCCCCTTCGCCCTCGCCGCGCACGACGGAATCGATCTCCCGATGGCGGGCAAGAATATCCTCCGCGTGGAACGTTGCATGGTGCCCTCCGAGTGTGACGTGTCCTCGATACCCCTCCAACCGGAGCTTGCGAATCATCGCCAGAGTCGGGCGGATGTTGTTGTAATAGACCGTGAAGCCGATCAAATCGGACGCCTCGACCGTCAGGTGTTCGAGGGTCTCACGCGGACGCAGGCGATGGAAACTCGCGTCCACGATCCGGGCCGCAAAACCGTGTCTTGCGAGCGTGGCCGCCAGGTAGCCCAGACCAAGATGCTCGACCTTGCTCACCAAGCCGTCGGCCGCGACGTTGGCCAATATCACACAACTCGAGGCCATTGCGGATGGAAGGATGGTCGGGGCGGTGAGATTTGAACTCACGACCTCTTGTACCCGAAACAAGCGCGCTAGCCAGGCTACGCTACGCCCCGAACCCAATGAAGGGGATTGTGCCGGCTTCCGGGTGAAGGGCAAGCTCTTTCGTCGGAGCTTTCGCCGCTTTGACTCTCAGACCAAATCACGCCCTTGCCCCGCCTCCTCCGTTCTCTACATTCCTTTGGTCAGTTCGCTGTCATGTGGTCTTCCTCCTCCGCTCGATGTGCTGAGGGTCTCTTCTCAGATCCATCACCCCAGCTACTCTAATCTCAGCCCTCGTTTGCGAGCAAAGCACGGCATACGGAAATCTGCGGAAAGGACATCGGCGGTGACGAGTGCCGATCCTCGATTTGAAGCAGTTCTCTTGTCTCCAGCGGTTGAACATGCGGTAGGCGACCTGAGCGGGCGAGAGATCGCGCCGGGAAGTCAGGATCGGGGTTTGATGACCGTCGTCCTTCTGGCGGACGACTTGACGCAGGCGCAGCTTGCCCTTGAGCAGGCGCACTTGCTGATCGGCCAAGCGATAGGTGAAGGTGCGGCCCTCGACACGAGTGCGGTGTTCGCGGAAACAGCGGGCCGGGATACGCCGGACGCGGCCCTTGCGATAGGTCAGCAAGTCAAAGCCCGCCTCCAGGATCTTCTGGAAGAGGGCCGGACTGAAACCGCCCCGGTCGAAGACCACGGTGGCCCGTCGGGAGCCCACATGACGCCCGGTGCCCTCCCACACCCGCAGCAGGCTGCCGAAGAGCAATTGGCTATCGGCCGGAGCCGACTCCTGAAACAGTTGGTGATCGAGGATGACCCCTTGCCTGTTCTCCCCGATCAGCGCCCTGTTGCCAAACTCCACTTTCGCTCCCGCCTTCCCGCGCACGATCACTCGCACGTCGGTGTCATAGAGACTCAAGATCTTCTCCGCGTTGGCCACGGGCCGCCCGCCGATGATCCGCTCGTGCGCCTGCTCTTACGCCCGGAGCAAGAGCTCCAGCACCCCGTCGAGCCAGCGCAAGATTTGGTCGACCTGCGGTCGCGTCCACTCTGTCTGCTCCCAGTGTCGGTCCAGCAATTCCCGATGCCGCCGCGCAGGTCCGCGCACCACACCCACCAGCTTCTTCATCTGGCGCAGCACTCGCTTGCGCCCCTTCTTGCTGCCCGTCCGCCGCGTCTGCTGGGACATCTGAATGCTCAGCCGATTCATCCGCCGCAGAAACTCCTCGGGTGGGCACCATGCGTCTGCGCAGGCCAGCCTTACGGATCAGGAGCGTGGCCTTCATCAACGTGCGCACCCCATCCCGCAACAGGACCCAATCGGCCGAGAAGTGGACGTTGGCTTTGAGGCAGGTGCTATCCAAGAGGTACTCCTCCAGGTCCAGCGCCTCCCGCAGGCCCAGCTTGCTGGGTTTCTCGATCGCCCCTCGGAGCAGACCCTCGATCACCGAGCGCATTTCGCCTGCCGGCAGCCAATGGGCAAAGCGTTGCACTTGGCTCTTGGAGGGCACACGGACCGCGTCGAGCGCATCGATTCCGCAGAACCATTGATAGAGCGGATTGCTCGCCAACTGACAACTGAACCCGCGATAGTCCTCCTGCAACAAGGTATGCAGGATCGTGCAGCGCAGCGCTCGACGCGAGCGCTGCTGGAACTTGATTTGCTCACGGGCGCTCACGGCCCGCTTGGCCGCCACGCTCCATCCTTTCAAAGCCCGTTGGACGAAATCTCGCTCCACGCCCCGTCGCACAAAAGAATGTCGATTTGTTCGAGGTGTTGACGGAGAGTCAGGTAGTCAACGTTCCCGGCAATGGTGGGGAGCTGCGGGCGCAGTTCCTGAGGGAACGGGATGATGGAGCACGGCATAGAGCTAGTCTGATAGATAGTTTATCTCGTGCCAACTTGACCGTCCATTCAATCAAAAGACAATGCCAACCTCCTTTCCTTTGCGCGTTCAAGCGATTCGTTCGCGCGGACAGCAACCCCGGCTCTATGTCAGTTTCCCGCTGGCCTTGGCCGCAGCCATCGGCCTGGAGCCAGACGAAGAAGTGCAATCGAAACTGCTCGACCGCGGCGAGATTCATTTGTTGCGCACCAACCGTCCGGATCCCTCGACTCCAAATCCAGGGTGCGCAAGTAAGCGGCTGCCCCCATCATAGAGGCACGATTTTCGGCTCTTTGGAGAAATCCACCCCCTATCTCGAGCCTCCCTCAGCCCTCGGCATCAAGCCCTATGCACCCCCGCTCACTTCTGGACAGGCTCTACTCTGGCGCTGCAGCCATCCCCAAGGTCGGGGCGGGGGAGAATCCCTTCCCGGCGCCGATACATCAGGTGGCCATTTCGCATTCACTGGAACGCTCATCCTTCGACTCGAGCCCCTCTCCCACCTGCCTGCGCCCAGGCTTCCGCAGGCACGTCGGATGGGAGAAGGCCGGGGTGAAGGGTCTGTGTATGGTATCCTGCCGACTAGACAGTCAGACTCGACGAAGCTCTGTGAATCAACCGGGCTATTGACTGGAAAGCCCGGGCGTCGACGGTGTTTCCGGTGTCCATCCCAACGCCATCAGGGCGTCGGCGAAAATCTTCATTCCGTCGGCATCGGGGTGGTTGATCGAATTGAGCATGAGGGCCGTGTACGGGATGCCCTGGCGCCAAAGGCGCCCGTAGCGCCGGGCCGCGTCGGCCAGGGCGACGCCATGTCGCCCGGCGAACTGCCGCAGCCCGGCAACGTACGGTCTCGGGTCATTGTCGATGTCGCATTCGCGATCCAAACCCATCCAGTCGGGCCGCACGTAATGAGGCGTGAGAATGATCCACTCCGCCCCGATGGCGCTGAAGTCCTCGAGAAGCCGTCCGTAGCGTTCCTCGACCTGGGCGGCGTCCAGACCGGCGTCATTGACGAATTCGGAGACGATGAGATGCGGTTGGGCGCCGAGGACTTTTTCACGGTAGTTGTGCGGAGCGCCCGGCGGTTCCGCAAGGTAACTCGCCGTGTTGCGTCCGCCCCACGCCTCGGTCACCAGTTCGATGCGCGCTTTCGGGAACGCCGCCTGCAAACGCTCGACAAATTGCGCCTGCCAGCGCTCGCGGTCCGGACCGGATAGATAGCTGCCGTCGGTGACGCTGTCACCCCAGGCAAGAACCCGCAGCAATTGACCGGTCTCGAGGCGCGCGAGTGTCTTGGGCAGGAATTGCTCGATGGGTGTCGGCCTCAAAAGCGCCGGCTCGGGATAGCTCGTCTCGCGTATTGGCAGGAGATTGGCCGAACCGAGCCTGGCCACGCGTCCGGGCAGCCAGATGTTCGCCAGGTGAACCTCGCCCGCACGCACAGGCCCCGGCTTGGGCGCGGCTGCGCGCGGCTCGCCTCGCCGCACATCGATGGTTCCGTCGGGCCGGAGCACCAGGGCGTCCAACCGCAGCGCATAACAGCGGTAGGCCGCGTAGACGGGCTGTCCCTCCCGAATGCCGCCTTGGGCCGTGCGCCCGATCGTTCCCCAAACCAAATCGGCATCGTAGTCGATCCGCGGCTTGAAGACAGGCGCGTTCAAGTCGGGTCCCGCGCGCAAGACAACGCTCCCCGGATCGACCAGGAAGGGCGTGGTAGTTTCCTGCGCCTGGACCAGCCGGAGTCGGGCGCCCTTCATCCATCCGCCGGTATTCGGGTTGAACAGAGGCAGCGAATCGTGGCGCTCGGCGGCCACCTCGACGGCCTCGGGGGGCGCAATCCGCACGACGGTGTTGGTGCGAGCCGCGGATTGGCCCGGCTCACGCCGGGTCACTGTGACGCGGACATCCCAGTCCCCTATCGCAGTCAGTTCCACTTCGAGACCGGCCTCGGGCGCTTTAGTCACTGAAGCCGACGGCTCCGGCATCGAAACGCGGTCGGACAGCCTCTCGATCAACTCGCGCCGGGCCGCGCGGAAGGCGACCACATCGGTGTTGTAGCGGTCAAACGCCAGCACATGGCGTCCGGCGATCTGCTGCGCTGCCTCGGGATCGCGCTGGGCCAGCAGGCTCAGCAACTCGTGATCGGCGATGCCGTCGCGCATGGCTTCGAAGCGGATCGAATCGAGCGGGCCGTCTTTGCCGGGGTAGACAATCCAGGGATCGCCTGCGGGCAAGTAGGGCGGGCCGCCATGGGGGCGTGTGGTGTGGGTGAAGGGGCTGTTCTCCGTCCAGTGATTGTAGCCCCAGTGCAGATACCCGGTCACCCCATAGCGAAAGTTGATCCAGTGCAGCAGCCGGGTCTTGATCAAAGGCTGCTCGATGAAGCGATTGGCGTACTCACCCTGGGGAAAGACGCAGGTGTAGAACCAGACTTCGTCGCCCGCCCGCCGGCGGGTCGTGTAGTGCGCGAAATCGTCATGCAGAAAGTTCAGTTGCGGCACCCAGACGTCGATCGCCCCAACCAGGTCCTTCGTGTGACAGGCCTCGATCACCCGGAGTTCGGGTGCGTGCTTGCGGATCAGGGCCGCCATCGCGCGGTAGCTGCCCAAATTCGAGGCTGTCGGCTCGTCGGCCAGGTGCTGAAGATAATCGCTGAGCCAGCCGCGTTCCTTCAGATGTGCCACCAGTGCGGGAAAGAATTGCGCATAGAAGCGCTCCGCATCGGCCCCGGCCGGATCGACGCTGGCGGAAACCACCTTGCCATCCTCGACCCGATGGATTGTGACCACGAAATCCGAATCCCATCCCGCCTTGCGCCCGCCAATGTGGCCCCCCTCGATCCGGCCAATCACGCCTTCCTCCCGGAAGATGTTCACCCAACGATCGAATCGGGCGAAGTCGATGCCGAGCCCGCCACCGGGGCCGACGGTGAATGTGGCCAGGTTCAGCGGTGAGATCAGAGCGACATTGTGGCGGTGTTCGGCCAGGTTCCGCGCGTAGCGCCGGAGCAGGGCGTAGTAATCCTCGGACTCGGGTTGCGGCGAGACCTCGAGATGCCGCCACTGCATGGCGAACCAGTCGGTCACCCACAGCCGCGATCGCGCGATCGATGCCGGATAGACCTGTATTTCGAGCCGCTGAGTCAGGCGGACGGGTTTCTCGGCAACGACACCCGTGATCTCGAGCGCCCCGCGATACATGCCGGGGACCGCACTGAGCGGGATGGGGACCGTGATCCATACCGCCTGGGCCCGGCCGGCCGCAACGTCGATCGACTCGAGTTCAAGCAGCGGGTCCGGATAGTCGGCGGGCGGCTTGCGCAGTTGATCCTGCGACGGTTTCTGCGTGGGACGATCGACTGGCACATACCCGACAAACCGCGCGGGCATCGCGTCCAACCGACCCGAACCGTCAGACGCATCCAGAGACCGGATCGCCGCCCGCAAGGATCGGATCGGCGTGTCGGCACGGACGACCACCTGTAGCGATGCGTGTTCTCCCCGCGCCACCTCGGCCCGGGCGGCGCACTCGGCGCCAACGGGATCGTCCGGGAAGACCTTCACCAGCGGATCGACCGGCCAAACGCGAATCGCGGGCGTTTCCGACGCCACGGCGCCGAGGGTCCACGCCGCGCAGAACAGCAGGACAAATGACCCCACCGCGCTCAGACGCGAGTTTCCCAGCAGGGCGCTGCCAATCGCGTGGGGCCTGCAATCGCCCGACCGTCGAGTCCCTGCGCGTGAAGTGGGGTCGTCGATCGTATGCAGCCGCCGAAGCCAGGGGATGAGTCCATCGGCGCCGTCGAGTGGTCTGTCAATCGTCATGCAGAGAGAGTAGAGAGGTGAAGGCGGAATGGAACAACGAATGTGGCAAACACCACCGCCCCACCTCATCGTGGAAGATGTACGTCGCCACAAAAACCATGATCGCCTGTTTGCTGATCTCCTCTTCCCTCCCTTTTCGCCGGCAAACCGTGGAACACGTCAGTCGCAGGGTGGTGCAACCGAAAGGAACCAGTTCGACGGTTTAGGTTCTTGCACCCTCGTCGGCGACGACGGGGTTTCCGTAAGGCATCATCGTGTGCTTGTGGGAGTAGAAATGGCACGGATAGGCATGCTTCTGCGTACGGTGGGAGAGAGACAATGGGGTCGCATCTTAACAGGTGGCTTCCAAGGCAGGTCCGGAAGACGCGGCGGCACGCATGGCATTTGTCAACTATTCAACGAGGCGCGCCTCAGACCAAATCCAGTCCTCGTCTTCATGGGGAGTTTTGACATTCAGCGGTCGAATGCGCACGGGGACCATGAACCGATTTGTAGCCGCCGACGTGAGTCGGCGCTGATTTCTGCTTTTGACGGAGCGAGATGGCGCGGACTCACGTCCGCGGCTACGGAACCACGGTTCATGGGGAGTTCCCGTGTTTCACGACCCCTCGATTGCAGCACAAAAGTGTGACTTGTTTACAACAAGTTCCACCGGTCAAGGATTCCAGATGCGTCCCCATTGCCTCGTTGCCAACGATCGGAACTGAGTTGCGGGCCTTGATTGGGTGGGCGAGTTGGGACAACAATGCGTGAGACACAATTCAATCGAGTCATGAATGCGATCGTCAAATCAATCCTGATCCTGCCTCTGGCTGCCACCCTCGCAGTCGTGCGCGCCGCCGAACTTCGTGTCGGCGCGGCGGCCGTCGACATCACGCCGCCGCTCGGCATCCCGATGGCAGGTTATTACCATGCGCGCGGTGCGGATGGCGTCCTCGACCCGCTGTTGAGCAAGGCCATGGTCATCGAAGCGGACGGCGCTCGGGCAGCCTTCGTGGCACTGGATCTGATTTCCGTGACGCGCGAGGTCACGGACCAGTCCCGCGCGGAGATCGAGAAGTCAACCGGCATACCGGGGGCGCATGTGATGATCTCAGCCACCCACGCCCATACGGGGCCCGAGCTGGCCGGGAGGGGCAAGCGAAGCGGGGATATGGGCGGGCAGCGGCAATTATCGGTCGATTACACCGAGGGTTTGCCGGCCAAGATCGCCGAGAGCGTCCGTCTGGCCAATGAGCGTCTCGAGCCCGCTCAACTCCGCGCAGCCAAGGGGCTTTGCGACGATCTGACTTTCAACCGCCGCTATTACCTGCGCGATGGGACGGTGGGGTGGAATCCCGGGAAGCTGAACCCGAACATTGTGATGCCTGCCGGCCCGAGCGACGACGAGGTGGGGATACTCTATGCCGAGAAATCCGGTGCGACCGGACCGGCGCAGGCCATCGCGACCTGTGTGAACTTCGCCATGCACGCCGACACCACCGGCGGCAGCAAGATCGGATCCGATTGGCCGGGGGCCTTGAGCCGGGTGCTGGACGGTTATCACGGCACGAATCATCTCAGCCTGGTCACACTCGGCACATGCGGCAATTTGAATCATCTGGACTTTGGCTGGGACTGGCCGCAAGGCACCCCGATCGAGCCGCATCGGATCGGGACGGTGCTGGGCGCGTCCGTCTTTCGAGCCTACAAGCAGCTTCAACCGGTCGCCGCCGGGCCGCTGCGCGTGCTATCCGAGACGGTGGAACTCGCGTTGCCTGAGGTGACACCCGCCCAGGTCGAGGAAGCTCGGCAGACATTGGCCGTCATCAAGGACGATCGAGGCGCCAATTTCATGAAGCAGGTGCGGGCCTATCGCGTGCTGGACATTGCCGAACGCGCGGGCCGGCCCTATCGGGTCGAGGTGCAGGCGGTGGCGCTGGGCGCCGACGTGGCCTGGGTCAGCCTGCCGGGCGAGGTCTTTGTCGAGTTGGGGTTGGCCATCAAGAAACGGTCTCCGTTCTCCCACACCTACGTGGTCGAGTTGGCCAACGAGAACATCGGCTACATTCCCGACCGCCGCAGCTACGCCGAGGGCAACTACGAACCCGAGAGCGCCCGGTGCGCCGCCGGGTCCGGGGAGGCCTTGGTCGAGGCGGCCGTTCGCCTGCTGACCGCCCTGCGGCAATAGCCCGTATATTGTCCCGCACCATGTCGCGACCCCTTTGTGGCAAAGCTCCCACACTGGCGCGCGCACATTCTCATCGAATCATTCGAAGACGGGGCAGTCGGCCACTCCGCATTCATGAGTGATGGACCGCGCCGCCAGGGGCAATCCGCGGCCTGCGTGCCTTGAGGCGTCGCCGCTCCACTTCATGAATTGGCCCTGGCTGTCAGTTGTGGCTCAATTCGGTTGCGGCTTTGCCGCGCTGGCTAATATGCGGGTTAACCGGAGCCCGGGTGGGCCTGTGTGCGGGAGTTGTCGCTCAGGGCTTTTACCAGTGGAGGGGCCAGGCAACATGCGGCCTGGCGGAGAACCCGCCGAAATCTGAGCAGTTCGAGCGCCTTGCCCGGGCGACGCAACAGTTCGGCCGCCAATCTGGCATAACTGAGTTCGAAGTTCGGGCCCGAGAGGCGGTTGAAGTCCAGAGGCAGGTCCTCGTCGGCAGCGTCTGAAATCACCCGGACGGTCGCACTGGGCACGCCTCTCTCCCGGCAGATTGCCCGGATCACGCCGGACTCCATCTCGACTGCGTCTGCCCCTGTCTGCTGCCACAGCGCGGCCTTTTCGGCGGCGGTTACGACAATACGATCGGAACAGACAAAGCGTCCGTGAATGGCTTCGGCCTCGATCAGGGCGGATTCGAGAGGGAAGCCGTCATCGACGGAGCAGAGCACTGTGCCGCGCGGGAGGCTGGGGTCGAGCCCGCCCGCAAAGCCGCAGCTCAAGACGAGCGTCGGGCGGCTCTTTTCCAGGGCCAGAAGCGCCGCCTCACGCGCCTTGCGCGGTCCGATGCCGGTGATTTCGACGCGCAGACCAGGCATCCCACGCGCCGTCCGAAGGAAGGGTTTAGCTTCCTCAGCGACAGCAAACAGGCAGAGCCGTTGGCCCACGGTGTTCATAATCGCGCTTGGCGGCTCTGGGCCAGGACGCGGAAGGCATGTCCGAGGTGCTCGGGGTGGATCAGCGTTTTCAACTGGCGCCGCCGGCCGGGTGTCCAGTCCCCAAACCGCCCCGACTGACGCTCGATTTCGCCAACCACACGGACCAGGAAACTGCCCTGACTCTCGAAATGCTCGGTCTTCAAGCCGGCGGCTTCCCCGGCGGCGCGAAGGGCCGAGAAATTGACGTGCGCAGTCAGGTCCTGTTCTCCGGGCCGATCGAGAACTGCATTCGAGACTTGGTGGCTGTGATAGGCCCGCAGGGTGCCTTGGCTTCGGGATGGCGAGAGAAGTTCCTCGAACGTCAGACCATAATCGAACGTCAGCAACCAACCGCGGCGCAGACGCGTCGCCGCATTTCGCCACCAGGTCAACGCCGCCGGACAGGTTTCGACAATGAACCCGTCCGGCAACACCGCCAACAGACTCGCATCCGATTGAAAGAACTCGTTCGGGTCTGACATCCCCGTAGGGCTGCTGTCCGGGCCTGTCGATTGGGGCCGATCCAGCCGCACCCAGGCAAACGCATCCCCGATTCTGCCAACGCCCCACTCGCGCCAGTTCATGGCTGCGGCGTCCCAAGCCCATCGCCGGACTGGCATGGCGTCCAGCAACTCGTTGGCGAAGATGACGCCCTGGACGCCACAGTCGGGCAGACTATCCCAGTCACTTGCCCAACGAACAGAAGCGGCGCATGGCCCGAGTGTCTCCTTCTGCCAGGCGCGCCGCGCGATCGACGGTTCCAGAATCCAGTACTCGATTTGGCTGCGCCCGCCCCCGCGCCGCCTGAACCAGTCGACAATATCCCTGGCCAACCGGCCGTCGTGCGCCCCGCTTTCAACGATCTGGAGGGGGCCGTCATTGAGTCCCGCCCCCCATTGCGCGAACGCGAAGGCCAGCAACTCTCCGAAAAGGCCGCCGGCGCTCACGCTTGTGTAGTAGTCCCCATGCCGTCCGACCGGGGATCGCCTTTCATAGTAGCCGAACTCCGGATGGTACAACGCCAGGTCCATGAATCGCGCGAAACTGATCGGCCCGGCAGCTTCGATCTCCGCGCGAATCACATCCGCCAGCCCCGACATTTCGCGACACTGCGTCCGGTCTGATGTCCGGCCTGCGGCCAAACCGCGCCCGGATAGGGAACTGTGAGAGGCCCGTCGCTCCTGAAGGCCGTCTCTTGTGGAAACAGTGTGCCGCATTCTTGTCTTCCCTGGGCCGGGCACGGCTCTTTTCTTCTCGTTCGTTCTGGCGGACTTCACGGGCGCACGCTGAGGTGGTGTCTGACAATTGGCCGGTGTTTCCTTGTGCCCAAGGCGGTCGGGGGCGAAGCACCAGCCAATTGTCGGACACCACGCTAGCCGGAAGGACACGCGATCGGCAAGGCGCATCGCGGACAGCAGGAGCTCCGCCCATGAACCTCGCATCTGGTCCGCAGCGCGCGTGTGCGTCAATCTCGATTGGCCGAGAGTGCGGTGGTCCCCACGGTTATTTCATTTAAATTCCTGAAGGGTTGCTGTTGTTGAGGTTAGAAATAACGCTTATCAATTGGCGTGGTTTGGTGCGTGGTTGGCGTGTGATGATCTCGACAAACCACGAACTGTTCAGTGCCGATCCGCCCGTTTCCTTTCTGAAAAAACTACAACCTCAACTGCAACCTCTCGGCCCTGCGCATCTGCCTGATCGCGCTCAAGGCGGACCTTCACCCCGAGGCTTCTTGGCCCGCCCTGCAGGAGCGCTGCCAGAACAATCCCCAAATCCCTTTCCAGATCCAGATACTCGTCAAGCACCGCTCCAAATGAAAAGACCGTGGATTTGCAGTCGCATGTCGCGGATTCTGCTTGCTGTGTCGGTGGCTGTGGGTCTAAATCGCAACCACGGTTTTTTTGCCAGGGCCCACGGAATGTGGACTTACGAACCCCGCCAGGGCCGGAAGGCAGCAACGGCAGTCTGCTCCGCATCTGCCGTGGTCACCCTGGCATTTTCATTTTAGTGCGGTGCAGGTGGATTCCGACAGACAGGCGCGGGGGGGAAGTGTCCGCGGATTACCGCCGCCCCGAGGCATTCGAATGAGCTACCAGGTCATAGCCCGTAAGTACCGTCCGCAGCGATTTGCGGATGTTGTGGGGCAGGAGCATGTGACGCAAACGCTCGCCAATGCGGTTCGGCAGAACCGGATCGCGCATGCGTATTTGTTTTGCGGGCCGCGCGGCACGGGCAAGACCACCATCGCCCGCATTTTCGCCAAGTGCCTCAACTGCACGAACGGGCCGTCCGTTGACTTTGCGGATGAGGATTCGAAGTGCATCGAGATCGCCGAGGGACGTTCGATTGACGTGCTCGAGATTGACGGCGCCAGCAACAACGGAGTGGAACAGGTGCGCGAACTTCGCGAGACGGTCAAGTACGCCCCGGCCTCGTCCACATTCAAAATCTACATCATCGACGAGGTGCACATGCTCTCGGCCGCGGCGTTCAACGCCCTGCTCAAGACCCTCGAAGAGCCGCCGGCGCACGTGAAGTTCATGTTCGCCACCACGGACCCGCAAAAGGTCCTCCCGACGATCCTGTCACGATGCCAGCGATTCGATCTGCGCCGCATTCCCACCGCCCTGATCGTCCGGCATCTCGAGAAAATCGCCCGCGCTGAAGGCGTGCAGGTCGAGGGTGCGGCCCTGTACGCCATCGGGCGCGGCGCCGATGGCGGGATGCGCGATGCGGAGTCGACGCTCGATCAGTTGATCAGTTTTTGCGGCAACAGCATCGGGGAGGCGGATGTGCTTACGATGTTCGGTCTGACAGCCCAGGCCCAGATTCTGGCCCTGGCCAATGCCATGCTCGGCGGACAGGCTGATGTTGTGTTGCGCGAACTCGATGCGCTGGCCCAAGCCGGCAAGGATCTGGGCCGTTTGCTGACCGACCTTCTGGGCCATTTCCGCAACTTGCTGGTCTACCAGGTGTCGCGTGGGGACCTCGATCTGTTGGAGGTGTCGGAGGCCGAGGCCGCGGCCCTCAAGGAGCAGGCACCCCGGATTGACACCGAGCCGCTCACGCGCATGCTCGAAACCCTGACCGACACCGAGGCGCGGCTCGGCGATGCGGTGTCCAAGAAGATCGCCCTCGAAGTGGCTCTGCTCAAAACCATCCAGGCCCGGTCCGCTCTGAGCCTCGATGCAGTCCTTCAGCGCCTCAACCAACTGCGTCAGGAAAGCGCCGCGCAAGACGACCCTGCCCCGGTTGGACGCGCGGAAACGGCCGCTCCGCCTCGATCCGATGTCGCAAGTCCCGCCCCAGAGTCGATTGCCGCCCCCGCGGCATCGCGCGCGTTCGCGCTCTCGGCCAATGAGGATGCACCGTCGGCTTCGGCGTCGGCTGACGATGACGTTGCGCGGCCGGCGGCTGTCGGCGACGATCTCGAGACGCTCTGGAACCGCCTTCTCGATGCGGTTGGGCGTGTGAGCCCCTTTACGCGCAGTTATCTGCTCAAGGCCTTCCCGGCCTCGTTCGAACGCGGGGTCCTGGTGATCGGTTTCGACCCCGAGTTCGCCGATTACCTGCCTCTTGTGGACAACGCAAGGAACCAGGCGCTCTTGCAGACCAAGCTTCGCGAGATGGGCCTGGCAGAGGCTCAGGTGCGCTTTGCCAAGCTCAGCGCGCCTCCTCCCCAAACACGCAAATCGTCTCCCGCGGCGCCCGATCCCGCGCTTGCGGCTCCCTCAGAATCCCCTGCGACTCTTGCCGCTCCTAAGGCGTCCAGCGCGCAGCCCGAAGCCCGGGAGACCAAACCCGCACGACGGAATCCATCCGAATTCAAGGACGATCCGCTCATCAAACAGGCGATCGAGATTTTCAGAGGACAGATCGTTGAAGTCCGGTCCTGAGACTCACTCCCCGCATATGGCGAACATCAGCAAACTCATGAAACAGGCCGCCCGCCTGCAGCAGCAGATGGAGGCGACTCAAGGCCAACTGGCCGCACAGACCGTCGAGGCGACGAGCGGCGGCGGCGTGGTCAAGGCCGTTGCACGCTGCGACGGGACGTTGGTCTCGATCAAGATCGATCCCCAGGCGGTGACCCCGGCCGATGCCACCCTCCTCGAGGATTTGGTTTTGACCGCCGCGAACAGCGCCCTGGCGCGCGCCAGGGAGATCGCGAACGCCGAGATGGCCAAGATCACCAGCGGCTTGAGCATGCCGGGGCTGATGTAGTCCGGGATCGTGTTTGCATCCGATCGAGGATTTCAGGATGTCGCACTTGCCCGGCCCCATGGTTGACCTGGTTGCGGCGCTGGGCAGGCTGCCGGGGATCGGCCCGCGTAGCGCCGAGCGCCTCGCCATCCACTTGGTGCAGACCGATTCGCGTCAGGTGTGCGACTTGGCTCAGACCCTCGTCGCAGCAAGCGAGCGCGTGCGCTCCTGCGAACGCTGCGGCGGGTTCACCGAACACCAACCGTGCCGCGTCTGCGCCGACCCCGCTCGAGACGGCTCGTTGCTCTGCCTGGTCGAGAAGCCGGTCGATATCCTCCTGTTCGAGAAGGCGGGCAGCTATCGCGGACTCTATCACGTGCTCGGCGGCAAGCTCTCCCCGCTCCAAGGCATCGAGCCGGAGGACTTGTCGATCCCCGCACTCGAGAAACGGCTCGGGATCGAGCCAATCCGCGAAGTCATTCTCGCGTTGCCCACGGACGTCGAGGGCGACGCGACCAGTTCCTATCTGGCCCGACGCCTGGCTGGGCGCTCCGTTCGAATATCAAGGCTTGCCCACGGCCTGCCGGTCGGGAGCGCCCTCGAGTATGCGGATGAACTGACCTTAAGCCGGGCTCTGGAAGGCCGCCGTGCCGTGCCGGGCACTGAATCGGACCCCGCACAGCACCATGACTGACTCGAAGCCCAAGGCGGTGATCTTTGACCTGGGCAAGGTCCTCCTGGACTTTGACTACGGGATCGCAATTCGCCGGCTGGCGCCCAAGGTCCAAATCCCGACCGACCATATCCACACCCTCGTTAATCAGTCGGGACTGCTCCATGATTACGAGAGCGGGGCCATCGACACCGACCAGTTTTTCGCGCGTGTCCAGGCGGCTTCAGGCTATCGGGGTACACTCGATGAGTTCGCAGCGGCCTTTGCGGACATCTTCGTTGCGATCGAGCCGATGATCGCCTTGCACGCCCAGTTGCGTCGACTCGGGATTCCCACATACATTCTCTCGAACACCAATGAGCTGGCCATCCGCCATGTCATTTGCCACTACCCGTTCTTCAGCCAGTTCGATGGCTACGTGCTCTCCTACGAACACCGGGTCATGAAACCGGCGCCCGAAATCTATGCCATTGCCGAGGCGCTGGCCGGCCACCGCGGCCCCGACCTCCTCTACCTCGATGACTGGCCCGAGAATGTCGAGGCAGCGCGATGCCGGGGTTGGCGCGCTGTGCTGCATCGGTCACCCGAACAATCGCGGGCCGCGGTCGCTGCCGCCGGATTGCTCGATGCGGATGCGGCGCTCTGACGACGTTTTGCGCGAACAGCTCCGCATCGCCACGCCCCCATGAATGCTGCCGAATCGGAGCTCCCCCCGAGCCCGCCTCTGGCCTGCATCCGAGCCCATTCGGAAAGACAGGCGATGGACTGGAGCCTGGTCCTGGCCAGCCAGGGCATCGAAGCTGTCATCGAACGCCATCCTGACACCGGCGTGTGGAGGCTCTGGGTGGCGCCCGAAGAACACGAGCGCGCGGTGGGATCGATCCGGTTGTATCGACTCGAGAACCGTGGATGGGCCTGGCAGCGCCGGCTGGTATGGCCCGGCGTTCTGTTTCATTGGGGCGCCCTTCTGTGGTGCTGGATTCTGATTCTGATCCATTGGCTCGATCAGGCGGTCGGCTACCGCTTCGAGGCCATCGGAGCCATGAGCAGCCAGGCCGCCGCCCGTGGCGAGTGGTGGCGATTGACCACCGCGGTCAGTCTGCACGCCGACGTCGGACATCTGGCCGCCAACGCGGCAACCGGATTGGTCGTGTTCGGGCTCGCCATGGCCCGTTTCGGCGCAGGCTGGGCCATGCTCATCGGCCTGCTCGCGGGCACGGCAGGCAACGCCGCGGGTTGGGTCTTCCATGCCAAGCCTTTCATCGGGCTGGGCGCTTCGGGAATGGTGATGGGTGGCCTGGGCATGCTGACGGGCCAGACGCTGTTCCTGCTCTGGGAAAGCCCCAAGGCCATCCGCCAGATCATCTCGGGACTGCTCGGCGGCTTTCTGCTCTTTGTCCTGGTGGGACTCAACCCCGCCAGCGACGTGATCGCCCATGCCGGCGGGTTCGTCACCGGTCTTCTGCTCGGAGCTGCCATTGCACTCGTGCCGCCGCGCTCGAACCGCCGCGCCACCGCCAACCGAACCGCTGGAGCCCTGGCCCTGGTGCTCTTCTGCGTCACCTGGACGCTGGCGATCGTTCTCGGCCAAAACGCCCTGCTTGACCATGATCTGCCACGTAGCTACTAAGACATGGCGCTTGGTTTGCGCCTCAACCGTCTTGAGCCTGTGCGGCGTCCTTGCCCGGCCTGCGATCGCACAACCGCGCACAACCGACCATCACGCAAGCATGTTTCGCGGCTGGCACGACTTTCGAAGTTGGGACCGCACGACCAAAGCCCTCTCCGCCGAAGAAGTGTGGACCTCACCGGTTGTGCGGGTGCCCAATTCCTGGGATGAACTCATCGCGTCCTGGAACGTCCAGACGCCCTCGGGCAGCGGACTGCACATCGAGGCCAGAGCCGGACACGCCGATGCATGGACCGGTTACTACAGCCTCGGATTCTGGTCGGCTGATCCCAAGCAGCACCGGCGCGCCAGCGTTTCCGGACAGTCGGATGCCGATGCCGAAGTCCAAACCGACACCCTCGTGCTCAAACGGCCCGCGGAAACCGCCCAACTGCGGGTGACCTTGACGGCATCGCCGCAAGGCGCGCGCCCCGTGCTGACTTTCGTCGGGCTCTGCTGCCTGAACACGCGGACGAAGCCACAGCCACTCCCGCCCAATACCCGGGCGTGGGGCCGGTCGATCGATGTCCCCGAACGCTCCCAGGCAAGCTACCCCGGCGGCGCCCAGGCCTGGTGCAGCCCCACAAGCGTCTCGATGGTGCTCGCTTATTGGTCGCGGCAATTGGGCAAACCGGAACTGGACCGTGACGTGCCGGAGGTGGTGGAAGGTGTATACGACCCAATCTGGCCCGGCACAGGCAACTGGTCGTTCAATACGGCCTACGCCGGCTCGCTGCCCGGCCTGCGGGCCTATGTGACTCGCCTCACCGATCTGTCCGAACTCGAAGACTGGGTGATGCGCAAAGTGCCCGTCGTCGTCTCGGTCTGCTACGACCTCTTGCGAGGCCGTCCGCGCAACCGCGACAGCGGACACCTGGTCGTCTGCGTCGGTTTCACCAAGGAGGGGGACGCGATCGTGAACGATCCGGGAACGCTCACAGGCGTCAGCAAGACGTTTCCGCGCGAGAACCTCGCACGCGCCTGGGCCAACTCGAAGAACACGGTCTACTTGATCCATCCCGAGGGCTGGCGCCTGCCGCACGACCGCTTCGGACACTGGCACGCGACGAGGTAGTCAGCCGTTCGCCCGCCTTCGGTGCATCTGCTGGTTGTCGGCGCGATGCCGCCCGGTAAGTGCACCGGGCCGACACTGGATCGAGACTCCCGGTGCAGGCCGCGTGCCCTGCCTGCGCCGCAAAGCGCTGCGGCCTGTCTGCCGTGTCGGGCACGGCACAGGCAGGCGCGGCAGGCAGGCCCCACGCGGCGCAAACTCGACGCCCGCCGACAACCTCCAGATACACGGCCCGCCTTCCCGCCCGCCTTCCCGCTTGTCAATGCCCAGCGGGTTGCCCATGTTTGATGCCATGCAGTCGCACGAGTTGCTTCGCGAGGTTTACGACCGGGCCAACGTCAAACAGATCGCCGCCGATCTCGGACTGTCTTTGTCGCTCATTTACAAGTGGGCCGAACCGTCGAACGACATGGGCAGCGGCACGACCAATCCGCTCGATCGCGTTGTGGCCTTGATTCGCAGCACGGGCGATTCCCAAATCGTGCAGTGGATCTGCCAGGAAGCCGGAGGCTTCTTCATTCGCAATCCCAAGGGCCTCTGGCCGCACCCCTTGCTCCTTGTCCCCGCCACCAACCTGATCGTCCAGGACTTCGCCGACCTCCTGGCGGTGATCGCCAAGGCTGCCAACGACAACCACATCTCCCGCCCCGAAGCCGCAGCCATCCGCACCCGCTGGGAGGAACTCAAGTCCGCCACCGAAGGCTTCGTGCGGTGCTGTGAGGCGGGCAATTTCACCTCGATGAAGCCTGCCGAATCCCCGCCCGCGGACAAGCGCTGACCCGAGAAGCGCATGCCGCCTTTTTTCTTTTCAGTCATCCCTCTGTTCTTCTAACCTCGATTCACATATGCCGAAAGACATCACCTACAAGTTCTGCTTTGGTCCCTGGAATTTGAGCGAAGGTCAGGACCCCTACGGCCCCCCAACCCGCCCCGTCCAGACGTTCGATTGGAAGCTCGGCCAACTGAAACGGCTCGGCTTCGACGCCATGATGTTCCATGACGACGACGCCGTCCCGGACGTCGACGGCAAATCCGACGCGCAATTGGCGAGGGAATCGAAGGAGTTGCGCAAGAAACTCAAAGACGCCGGCGTGGTCGCCGAAATCGTCGCGCCGCGCCTGTGGTTCGATCCGAGGACAATCGACGGCGGGTACACAAGCAACGATCCCAAGTGTCGCCAATTCGCTATCCGCCGCTCGCTGCGCTGCATCGACATCGCCAACCACCTCGGATGTAACCTCATCGTCCTGTGGCTGGCCCGCGAAGGCAGCTACATCCGCGAGAGCAAAAACGCCCGCCGCTCGATGGACTATCTGGTCGCGGCCATCGACAAGATGCTCGCCCACGACAAGCGAATCCGAATCGCCATCGAGCCCAAACCCAACGAGCCCATGGACGTCGCCTACGTGCCGACCATCGGCCACGCCCTGGCCTTGGCGAGCCTCACCCGCGACCCCAAGCGCGTGGGCTGCCTCATCGAATCCGCGCACGCCCTGCTCGCGGGACTCGATCCGGCGGACGAGATCGATTTCGCCTGCTCCTTCGGCAAGCTCTGGTCGCTGCATCTCAACGACCAAAACGGACTCAAATTCGACCAGGACAAACCCTTTGGCAGCGCCAACCTCCGCGTCGCCTTCAATCAGGTCCTTGCCCTGGAACGGAACCGGTACGGCGCCCGCGGCGAGTACGTCGCCTTCGATGTCCACCCCTTCCGCACCACCAAGGTCGAGCATTGGACCGCCCACCTCGAGAACAGCCGGCGCACCTTCCTCAAGCTGGTCGAGAAGGCCCGCACCTACCCGGAGGCACAAGCGAACAAACTCATCGCCGACCGCAACTACGCGGCGCTCGATCAACTTGTCCTTGAACATCTGATGGGCCGTTAGCACGAGGCGGGGGGGAGACCATGCCCGAAAAGACCATCAACGAAGTCACACGCGCATGGCGCGAGCAATACGAGAAAGGCCTGGCGGCCTTCGAGCGGAATAACCTCGATTACGCCATCGATATTCTCAGCAAGGTCGTCGAACAGGAGCCGGCCTTCTTCGACTGCCGCCAGGCCTTGCGCGCCGCCCAGTTCAAGAAGAGCGGCGTGGGCGGCGGCGGGCTGTTCAAGAAGATCATGGGCTCGACCAATCCCAAGGTGGTCCAGGCCCAAATCGCCCTGCGCAACAACCCGCGCCACGCATTGAACCTCGTCGAGGACGTCCTCAATCACGACCCGAACAACATGGCCGCCCATCGAGTGCTGGCGGATGCGGCCATGGCGCTCGACTTCCCTAAGACGGCCGTTCTCTCCCTCGAAATCGTCTACAAACAGTCCGCCAAGGACCGCGATGTCGTCATGAAACTGGCGCGCGCACTCGTCAAAACCGGCCAGGCCCGGCGCGCCGAGGGCCTCATCGCCGAGTTGAGCCGCGCCCACCCGCGCGACCCCGAGATCGCCCAGGCCCTCAAAGACATGTCGGCCAGCCGCACCATGACCGAAGGCGGTTACGAGGGCTTGGCCGACGGCAAGGGTTCCTACCGCGACATCCTCCGCAACGAGGAGGAGGCCGTGACGCTCGAACAGGAGAAGCGGGAGCACAAGACCGAAGACGTCACGCGCCGGCTTCTGGCCGAATACGAGGCCCGCCTGGCCGCCGAACCGGACAATCTCAGGCTCGTGCGCTCGATCGCCGAGCTCTACGCCGAAAAGAAGGATTACGACAAGGCGCTCGAATACTACAAGCGCCTGACCGGCAGCGAGGCGGGGGATCCGGTCGTCGACCGCACAATCGCGGACCTCACGGTCAAGCGCTTCGATCAAGCGCTCCTCGACCTTGATCCCACCGCGCCGGACCATGCCGAGCAGTCAGCCAAACTCAACGCCGAGAAGCAGGCCTTCATGCTGGATGCCTGCAAAAAGAGGGTGGACCGCTATCCCAACGACCTCCAACTGCGCTTCGAACTGGCCCAGCTCTACTTCGAAGCCGGACGCATCAGCGAGGCCATCCAGGAGTTTCAGAAATCCCAGAACAACCCCCACAAACGCATCCAGTCTCTCTTCTATCTCGGCCAGTGCTTCTCCCGCCGCGGCATGAACGATCTGGCCGCGCGCACCTTCCAGAATGCGATCAAGGAGAAGGCGGTGTTCGACGACGAGAAGAAGGAACTGATCTACGCCCTCGGCTGCGCTCTCGAGAAGATGGGCAAACGCAACGAGGCCATCGAGCAGTTCAAGCTTATCTACGAAAGCGACATCGCCTACCGCGATGTCGCCGCCAAAGTCGACGCCTACTACGCCTCACAGGGCTCGTAGGGGTCAGTCACCGAAGATCAGGAAGAACCAACCATAGCCGGCGCGCTCGCTGCAGCGCCGCGCTTTGGACTCAAAACTTCTGAGGCAAAGCAAATCCTCGGTGTAGTTTGCACGGCTGTTTCTGGCTGGCGCAAAACCGGACGACAACTTCGCCTCAAAGCAGCCACCCTCGACACTTACGCCAGCGCCTTTGAACATCCGCTGATGGATGAAGCCAGACGATTGTTTGGCCCACCAGTGGCTCATCGGCCATCAGCTCAAAGTCCAGCCCGGAGGAAAAGGCCGAGAAACGGCTTGTCAGCTTGCCACCTCCGGGGCTAGCCTCCAGCCCGCATGGCTGAGCCGCTGACCATGGCCGCGTTCCTCGCCGCAACTGGGGTTCACATCTACTACCACGTGGTCGGTGGCGCGGCGTACGATCTTGTCGGGAATTTCATCGAGCACTGGCGCGAGGCGGCCATGGACCCGCAGACGGGTCTCCCGCGAAATCACGACCTTCGGGAGGCCAGCGAGGCATCGTTCCAGGCCGCGGTGCAACTGCTGCTCCTTGAACTGGCCGGGCGCATTGACCCCAAGCGCTCGTGGTTAACCCGATGGGCTGAGAAGGGGCGTTGGGCCAGTGTCCTGGCGAAGGACCTGTTTGCGGGCACTGACCAGCCGCACCGTCAATGGCTGGACGCTTTCCGTACCGCCGTCGGTGGCAGGCACTTCAAAAGCCTTCACAACAGCCTCAATCTGAGCGAGGACCAGATGCGCGAGTGTTTCAAGGAAGCCAACCTCTGCATGGTCCTGGGCACGGCATTTGCCGACAGGCTGCTGGAGTGGACCCGGTTCCACGTCACCGCAGGCACGGAACATCCCGATTTCGAGAATCTGGTCCGCAACGGTTGGCGGGTTGACGAACGAGCGGAGGCCAATCCCCCTCCCCTCTCCGCAGGTCTGGCCACCAAGGGGGTTGCAGTGCACCACTTGGGCGCCGACCGTCGCATCACCCTCGCCCACGCCTACTGCCTTTTTTTCCGCGAGCACGTCAAACGCAGACCAGAGGTTTTTCGCATCTTCACCGCCGACACGCTCAACGAGATGCTTGCCCGACTCGACAGACTGGGCGGGGAGGTGAAAGGTGAACTCACGACCCTCCGTGCGGGCATTGCCGCCGTGGCGACCAATCTGCCGAACTCCGCTCAGTTTGGGCAATGGCTCACTCCCCAACTCGGTGCGATTCAAGACCTGCTGGAAGAGGCGAAGGCGCAGCTCGACGACGTCGCCCGTAGCCAGCTCGAAATGGCCGGCCAGCAGGCCGAAATCCTTGTCGCGATCACGACCGTGCAGACCGAGCTGAGGCGCGGTCATCCCGATGCCCGCGCCGCACACGAGGCCCTCTTCGAGCACATCAAGCGGCTCACGATGGCCTTTCAACGGGTCGAGCGGAGGCTGTTTGGCCTGCCCCTCGTGCGCCCCAGCGTCCCGCACGAGCCCGAGCCCGGCAGCAGCGACCTGTGGATCATCGAGGCCAAGTACCGCTCGATCGATCTCGTCGGCCGGGAGGCCGAGATGGATGCGCTCTGGCAGTGGGTGCACGGCGAGAAACCGGTCTCGGTCCGCCTCATCACGGGCGACGCTGGCGCAGGCAAGACCCGCCTCGCATTCGAGCTCATCTGGCGGCTGGCAATCGAGGAGGGCGATGCCTGGCAGGCCGGTCGCCTCATCAGCGACGATTTGCGGCAGCTCACGCAGGATCGCTTTTCCGCTAAGTGGGAATGGGACCGGCCCACGCTGGTCATGCTCGATTACGCGCGGGCCTCGCACGACGCGCTGGCCCGGCTGCTCACGGAACTCGCCCGCCGCGCGCACGATCCTGGCCTGCATCCGTTCCGCCTGATTTTGCTTGAGCGGACCCCGATTGGTACCCAGAACTGGTTGGAGACGCTCTTCCCGCTCAAGTCGACCGATGGCGGGCCGCGGGTGCGCGAGTTGTTCGATCCTCCTGCGCCCGTGCCGCTGCCTGCGGTGACCTCGGCTGACCTGCGCCGCGGCTTGTTCGCTGCCACACTCCAACGGGTGGCCCGTTTCCAGGGGCGTGCGCCGCTGCCGGTGCCGGAGGCGGGGGCCGATGTCGTTTTCGATGGTCTGATCGCTCAGCCGGAATGGCGCGATCCGCTGACCTTGATGATGGCGGCGCTGGTCGCGCATCAGCGCCAGGATTTGCTGGCGGGACGGAATTTGAAGCGCGCCGATCTCGCTTTCGAACTGGCCGATGCCGAAGGGGCGCGCCTGGTAAAGTTTGCCGGGCGCCGGTTACCGCCAGGCGAGGAATGTCTGCTACGCCACGTGGCGGGACTGACGGTGCTGGCTGGCGGGCTGGGACGCGAAGAGGTCCAAGGGTTGGCAGATACCGAGGCCGACCTGCTGCGCTACGGCTGGGATCAATACCATCGGCGGCTGGGGGATGTGCTGGCCACCGCGTGGCCCGGAGCGGAGGGATCAGTGGCCGCCCTGCAACCTGATATTGTGGCCGAGGCGTTTGTGCTGAGAAACCTGGCCCAGCGCCTCAACCGCAAGGACGGCATTCAGGCGGTGCGACGCCTGGTGAAAACGCACGAGCGCACGTGTGCCGGCTTGATCCTCCGTGCGTTTCACAATTTTCAGTCGAATTCAGCCTGTGCCGAAACCCTGGCTGCGTGGGCCCAGGCTCTGGTCGATGATGGGTTGGCCAACCGTGACTTCGCGCTGCTGGCGGCCCTGGACGACTCGATGCCGAGGGCCACCACGGCGCTGCGCCACGTTGCGGCCCGGGTGACTGGAGCCCGCCTTCGGCATCTCAAGGACAATCCTCCAGCCGATCCTGATCCGGCCTGGCACGCGGAGCTTGCCCGGTTGGCCGGCAACCTCGGTGTGCGGCTGTCAGAGGCCGGCCGGCGGTCGGAGGCGTTGGCCCCGGCGCAGGAAGCGGTGGAATTGTATCGCGCGCTGGCCCGGCAGAATCCCGACGCCTTCCAGCCGGATTTGGCGAGCGCGCTGAACACCCTGGCGAACCAGTTGAGCGAATTGGGCCGGCGGTCGGAGGCGTTGGTCCCGGCGCAGGAAGCCGTGGAATTGTATCGCGCGCTGGCCCGGCAGAATCCCGACGCATTCCAGCCGTATTTGGCGGGCGCGCTGAACAACCTGGCGAACCGGTTGAGCGAATTGGGCCGGCGGTCGGAGGCGTTGGCCCCGGCGCAGGAAGCCG
>MWFF01000100.1 GCA_002071485.1 Verrucomicrobia bacterium ADurb.Bin006
GGCTGACCACCTACACCGGCCCGCCTAAAACCTCGAAAACTTAGCTCAATTCCGGTCCGTGGAAATCCAGGCTAGCACAATCAGCTCACGCGCAGCGCGTTGTTTCCACGGCTCTACATGCCTCCGATGGATGGGAGCCGGCGCGCCGTTGTTCCTGTCCCTCCTTGCGGCTTTGTCGTTGGCGAGAGAAGCCAACGGCCAAGTCATCCGCTGGTATGAGGACACAACCCTCGGCCAGCGGTGGAGCGGCGGCGTTCCGTCCCCGGGCGGAACCCCTCCCGCCGGCTGGCAAGACCTGGTGGGGGGCACCGACTTCGATGTCAAACGTGTCGGAATTGAGTGGTCCGGAGCCGATGTGGTCCTCCGCATCCAAACCAACTTCCCGCTCGCCGGCACTGATGAGGCGGGGGGTCCACCGCGCGGATGGTCGAACTACTACGGCGGCAATTCGGCTCTCTACCGCCCGGCCGACGTGCTATTGGACCTGGACCGGGACGGAACCTGGGACCGCGGCATCGTCCTCAGCAACCACGGCCTGATCCCCGATGACCCGCGTTATCCCGATCCCAATTTTCCGGGCCGGGACGATTCACCCGGATACGGATTGTCGGCCGACGATTTCACCTTCGGCAACGTTTATAAACCGACCTCTTTCTTCACTGCCGACGACATCCTCAGGTACCGGGCGAGCATGATTCAGATGTATGACATGGCCGATCCGAAGCCGTCAACCGTGTGGATGCGGCATGGAACCAAGGTGGGCAGCGCAACAATCGAGCAGTTCGGTGACAAAACCAACCCCTTTGGCCCGGACTTCGTGCATGAGATCGTGATCACGCTTAGTGGTGTGAATCCCGCGGGAGAATACAATGCGTTCAACCTTTACTGGGGGACCGCCAATTGCGGCAACGACGCCATCTTCTTCCAGGCAGAGATCCCTGAACCGTCTTTCGCGCCGCTCGGTTTGCTCACCTGCGGGTTCTTCATCATGCGCCGCCGCCGCTCCCGTTGATGCCGTGCGGCTGCCTTGGGATTCATCGGGCGGCCGCATCCGGGCCCGCATTCTCTCCCGCCGCGAGGTCAATTCTGAACCGGAACGCTGAGGTGGCTGCGTGTTGCGCGGAAGGCGGCGTGCGGCCGCCTTTTCCGCAGTGATGGGGGGACGGCTGTGATGCCGGCCACCGACCCGTTGAGCCCGCAATCCGAAGTTGCGAAACCACCATTCGGTTGGGGAAGCGGTGAAATCGCTGGATTGGCGCGATCCCACCAAGTGCGGGCGCTCACCAAAGTACGGAGCGCTAATGTGGCACAGCCATTCCTGGCTGTGCCCTGGAGTTTGGACATTCTGAAGACGGAAGGCAGCCCTGACCTCACGGTGAGTGAGTTTACGTGATTGACAAGTGCCGTTCGGTTCAGCAACAATTCGTCGTGCAGATAACCTCCAACCAAATGCAAAAATATATGGCTGCAAAAAAGATCAAACGCGCAGGCTTCCTGCTCGCCGTCTTGGCGATGCTGGCGGGATCGGGAGTAGGGCTGGCACAGGTGACCGTGCCGGCAAGTTTCGCCCATCCGAAGGCCCAAGCGAACACCAGTAAAGAAGGCTTTCGAGTTCGAACGGTCCAAATAGATCGGGCCTTGGAGGGCAGGATCGCCGCTGCAGAGGCGGCATTGGCCGGCATGTTGACGGACTCCAGCGGACAGCCGCTTCCGAACGTGGCGGATACCAGCGTTTTCGGTCCGGACGGTTACTACAACGAGGAAGTGGCTATTGATTACGAACAAAACGGGGGAAGCACTTATGGATTGATGTTCCCCGGCATTCCCGGGACCACTTTCAGTAATGACAACTTCGCCGTGGAAGCGATCGCGTACCTGGATTTGGATGCCGGCGAATACACCATGGGAGTGAACAGTGACGACGGTTTTCGCGTGACGGTGGGAGTGGAGGCGCGCGACCAGATGTCGGCCATGGAGTTGGGGGTGTATGACGGGGCGCGAGGCGCGGGGGATTCCATCTTCACCTTCACCATAACGAAAGCGGGATTGTATTCCTTCCGGTTGGTTTACTTTGAAGTTGGTGGCGGGGCGAATGTCTCCTGGTTCATGGGGGATTCCAAGGATACCGGCGTGCTGCTCAACGATCCCTACGATCCCACATCAATCAAGGCCTATCGCGAACTGACCACGGGCAATCCGCCTTATTTCCAGATCGTGCAGCCGAGCGTGGGCGCAACGGCGGCCTCGCCCACCGCGCCCATCAGTGGTGTCATCGTTGACGGAAGCACCGCGCAGGTGGTCGCGAGTTCGGTTGAACTCTACCTCGATGGCACCAAGGTGAATGCCAACCCGCAGAAAAGCGGAAACAAGACCACCTACAGCTACCTGCCTCCCACGAAGCTCAAATCCCGCTCGCATCATGAGGTGCGAGTGATCTTCGCGGACAGCACGAGCACGGTGCGCACCAACGATTACCAGTTTACGGTTCGGGACTACATTGATGTTACGCTGCCCGCGCCGTTTTACCTGGAGAATTTTGACGCCTTGCAGGAAGCCACCCTGCCGGCGGGTTGGCTGGCAACGAACTACAGCAGCAATGAAAACTCCTCCGGATATGAGGACCTGCTTAATCCCCGGTCGGATTCGTATATAAACTGGGTGGTGATTTCCCGCACGACGCTGGAGAGCATTACCGGCTTCAACCCCGCGCAACGGTTGTATGTTGCGCCGGGTCAGTTTATCAACGGTCAGGAGGTCACCAGCCTCGTCAAGGGCAACTTCATTTATGCCGAATCCGACGCCCGTAGCGGCAGCCAGGTTCAGTACCTCTTCACCGCTGACATCAATTGCACCGGAAAGACCAACGTGTTTGTGGTCTTTAATAGTATCCGGACGCAGAACCAGGACGACATTGCCTCAGTCGAATACTCCATAGACAGCGGGGCAACATGGCTGCCGATCCTTTATATGATTGATGTGCCGGATATCATCCGGGATGCCAGCGGCAACATCGATGGTTATGCCACCTTGATGGCGCCCCACGCGGATGCCGCTGCACTCGCTGACCCGGATACCGGCGAAGACATTGGCCACCATTATGGTGCGTTCATCGGAGTGAAATCGAACCTTTGGTCCACCCTCGGACCCTATATCAGCGGAAGAATTGACGACGACCAGTATGAATCCAAGCGGGTCGAGATGTTCCGTCTGGAAAAGGCGGATGGCCAGGCCAAGGTGCGCTTCCGTTTCGCGCAAGCGGGTACCGCAAGCTGGTTCTTCGGCATCGATGATCTGGGGCTTTATGAGATAGATGTGCCCCTCCCGCCCAAGATCACCGAACAACCGGTGCCTCAGGTCGTGTCCGCCGGCGCATCGGCCACTTTCGAGGTGAAAGTCACGGGGGAGGAACTGGAGTACCGGTGGAGATTCAATGGTATGACCATTCCCGGAGCGACAGAATCAACCCTGACGATTCCGAGCGCCCAGGCTGCCAACGCCGGTGATTATTCGGTTATCGTCAGTAACGCGGGTGGCGAGGCCGAGAGTGCTCCGGCGGCGCTGACAGTGTTTGCCGGGCCCATCACCCAGGATCTGGTGGTGCATCTTAAGTTCGATGACAACCTGACTGATTCCAGCGGCAAGGGCAATCACGGTACCGCAGTCGGGAGCCCGACATACGACACCGGCAAGATCGGCAAGGCGGTTCACATTCCGTCAGGCTTTGATTATGTGACGCTGGAAACGCCGGCAGACCTGAACTTCGGGACCGATACGGACTTCTCGATCTCCTTCTGGGCACAAACGATCGGATGGAGCAGTGACCCTGTCTATATCGGGAACAAGAACTGGAACTCTGGTGGCAACCAGGGCTACGTGTTGGCCACTGACAGCGACTTGCACTTCCAGTGGAATCTGGCCGGCTCTCCCGGAACACGAAAGGATTACGACGGGCCGGCCGGAGCGCTTAGCAACGGCTGGCATCACGTGGTCGTTACGTTCCATCGTGCCGGTATGGCGACCAGTTACATTGACGGAAGCCAGGTCAACTACAAGTGGCTGACTGCCAACAAGAACAATGTTGACACACCGGCGGGACTGGCGACCAACATCGGTCAGGATGGCACCGGTACCTATGGCGCATCGTTCAGCGACATGGATATGGATGACGTCGGTATCTGGCGACGGGTGCTGACGCCGCAGGAAGTGGCGGCCATCTACACGGCTGGTGGAAATGGCAAAGACCTCTCCACTGTTCAGGTTTCGTCCGAAACACCCGTGATGTCCATCGTTCGGGGTGACGGAAGTGTCACGCTCTCCTGGACGGGAGGCGGCACATTGCAGACGGCACCGACGATCTCCGGGCCGTGGACGGACGCTACCAGCCAGGCGAATCCGCAGGTTGTTCCCACCAGCGGAAGCAGCTCCTTCTGGCGTGTCAAGACGCCGTAATTCAAACGGAATGACAAAGGCCGGGCTTTACGCCCGGCCTTTTTTGTTCCGTATGCACCCAGATAAAGAACCTGTCACTTTATCGATCCCAGACCTTCCGCGAGGAGTTGCGCCGACCGGCATCCGGGCGGTGTCAAGAGTGCGTCTCGGCGATGATCCGGTCCGCCTGTTCAGGCGTCACTTTCTCGAAGAACCTGTCGTTGCACATCATCACGGGTGCGGTCCCGCAGCTCGCCAGGCACTCGACGAATTCGACTGTGAATCGTCCGTCGGCGGTCGTCTGCGGCCTGTGGGCATGCGGGTCCAAGCCCAGCTTCCCGCACAGGTGCCGGTACAACTCGTGCGAACCTCGCAGCGCGCAGCTCAGCGTCCGGCAGATTTTGAGATGAAACCTCCCGATCGGCGCCTGCCGAAACATCGGGTAAAACGTGACCAATTCGAGCACGTTGATCGGCTGCACGTTCAGACGGGCCGCGGTCCATTCGATGGCGTCCGGTGAAAGGTAGCCCAAGTGATCCTGGAGGGCATGCAGCACCATGACGCTGGCGCTGCGCGGCTGGGGATAACGCGCCACCAACCGGTCGATCTCGGCCACGAGCGTGTCAGGAAGCGTGAGATTCATCGCTAACGATCGCATTCTCCCATGACAAAATCGAGCGACCCGAGAATCGCGGGCACATCGCTGATCATGTGTCCGGGAAGGAGGCGCGGCAGAATGCTCAAGCTGACGAAGGAGGGGGATCGAATCTTAAGCCGGTAGGGCGTTCCGCCTCCGCGGCTGTGGATATAGAAACCCAACTCACCTTTCGGGTTCTCCGCGCCGAAATAGACCTCGCCTGGCGGCGCATTCACACCCTGGGTCACCAGGATGAACTGATGGATTAACTCCTCCATTCGGGTCAGGACCTTCTCCTTGGACGGCAGAACGACCTTTTCGTCATGGACGTTGATCGGCCCGCCCGGCATCTGATCAAGGCATTGTTGGGCAATCCGCGCGCTCTGCCGCATCTCCTCCATGCGCACCAGATACCGATCGTAGCAGTCTCCCACCGAACCGATCGGCACATCGAATTTGAGCCTGTCGTAGACCAGGTAGGGATGCGCCCTGCGCAGGTCGTGCTCGACGCCGCTGCCGCGCAGGTTCGGCCCCGTCAGACCGTGCCCGATGGCCTCGTCGCGTGAGATGACCCCGATGTCCTTGGTGCGATCGATCCAGATGCGGTTCCGCGTGAGCAATCGATCGACGTCGCGGATGGCGGCGGGCAGATCGCTCAAGAATTGACGACACTGATCTGTCCAGCCGACGGGCAGATCGCGCGCCAGCCCGCCGATGCGCGTAAAGCTGGTGGTGAACCGCGCGCCGGTCAACGACTCGCACAGATTGTAGATTTTCTCCCGCTCGGTGTACGTGTGCAGAAAAACCGTCATCGCCCCCAAATCCATCGCAAAGCTGCCGAGACCGAGCAAGTGGGCGGAGATGCGCGCCAACTCGCAGCAGAGCACCCGGATGTACTGGCAGCGCAGAGGCAGTTGCCGGTCAATGCCCAGCAACTTCTCGACCGCCAGCGCGTAGGCCACGTTGTTGGCCAGCGGGGCGAGATAATCCAGCCGATCCGTGTACGGGATGAACTGGGTGTAGGTCATGTTCTCGGCGATCTTCTCGTCGCCGCGATGCAAATACCCGATCTCGGGCGTCGCCTTCGTGATCATCTCGCCATCGATCTCGAGCACCAACCGCAGGACGCCGTGCGTTGACGGATGCGACGGTCCCATGTTGAGGACCATCGTGTCTCCGTGAACGTCGCGCAAATCCTCGCTCTCGGACGGCACCGCCGGCGTCAGCGGCATCGCCTCGGCCCCGCCGCCCGTGTCGCCAAACTCAATCCTGTGCTCCGTCCCGCTCATGGATGATTCGCCCGGGCCCGCGGCTCGCGCTCCGTCGCACCCGTCTGCCCCGGGGTCGTCACGAAAGGACCGCCCTCCATCGGGGCCGGTTCGGTGAACGCAACCTCCGGCGAATCCGTCGTCCGACCAGCCAGGGGAAAGTCCTTGCGGAGGGGAAAGTGAGGATAGCCTTCCCACATCAGAATGCGGCGCAAATCCGGATGCTCGGAGAACCGGATGCCCATCATGTCGTAGATTTCTCGCTCATGCCAGTTGGCCGCCGGCCAGACGCGCGTTAGCGTCGGCAACTCGGATTGCTCCTCGGACACGCAGGTCTTGAGGCGGAGATGCGCCCGATGTTTGAGGCTGTAGAGTTCGTATACGATCGTCCAACGCGGGTCCTCGCCGTAATTGTCTATGCTGCTGATGTCCAGGAGAAGATCGCAATCCAGTGCGGTCCGCGCAAACTCGCATACCTCGGGAATTCGTCGGGCCTCACGGACGGTCAGTGTGGCCTCGCCTCGAAACTCGACAAGGCTTCCCACCAAATCCCCAAAATGGGTCTGCAACTGGCTGGCGAGGTCGCGGGGAGTCATGCTCGGATGAAGACGTGAGTACGCGCGGCATCGACTTCAGCCCGCATGTTTTAGAGTGGCCAGCACCCGTTCGTTCGAGACCTTGTTCTGGAGCTTCATCAAGGCTTCGAGCAGCGCCTCCGGCCGAGGCGGACAGCCGGCCACATAGAAGTCAACCGGCAGAATGCGATCCACGCCCTGCAAGACCGAGTAACTGCGGTACATGCCCCCGGTCGAGGCGCAAGCGCCCATGGCAATCACCCACTTGGGTTCGGTCATCTGCTCGTACAACCGTTTCACCACCAGCGCCATCTTGTACGTCACCGTTCCCGCCACAATCATCACATCCGATTGCCGGGGCGAAAAGCGCATCACTTCCATCCCGAACCGGGCCAGGTCATAGCGGCTTGCCCCCGCCCCCATCAACTCGATCGCGCAACAGGCCAGACCCATCGGCATCGGCCAGATCGAGTGCTTCCGAAACCAATTGATTGCGGCTTCGAGTCGCGTCACGACGACGTCGCCCTCGATCTTCGAGTCATAGCTCAGCTCGCGCTTCCCATTCATTGAAATCGGCGGGTCCCCGCCGCACGTCCCACGGACGCTAGACTCAGCATTCACGAGCCGCAAGATGGAAACGCTCATCCCCACCTCCCACAGCGCCAATTCATGAAGCCGTAAAGGCCGGAGCGGGGACGGCTCGTCCCCGGCCAACGCGAGTGAAGACGGTATTTGCCGGCAACGGGGCCCTACCTGCCCTGCCTGCCCTGCCTGCCGCTCCACTTCATACATTGGCCCTGCACCTCCCATCTCCGATCCCCGATCTCCCATCTCCGATCTCCCATCTCCGATCCCCGAACTCCGAACTCCGACCTCCGATCCCGTCCGCCCGCTCTTGACGGCGGCTAGCCCGCATGTTTCATGGGGTTGTGACCAGGGCGAAGCGGAAAACTGCAAGACGTGGACCAATGCGGGCTGGAAAGCAAAACCGCGAATGGACCTGCATTCACCTCGAGGCCGAATGACGCCCATCCGCCAGGAGCCGGCCCCGGCATCGCCCCCAGCACTCCGTCTGGCCCAGGCCGCCAAGCTGACGCAAGACAAAGTGCTCAACCCGCAGGCGCTGTCGGGCTGGCCGGGAAGCGCGAGTCCCCGATGCGCGAACGGACAACGGGCCGATCCGGATTGCGACAATCGACCGGCAAGTGCCGGTTGCTCGAGCGTCCTCACGAACGCCCCGGCCACCTGCGCGGCGGATGTTCCGGTGCTGATCGTTCTTGCGGCGGGCAAAGGCACCCGGTTCGGAACCGAGCCCAAGTGCATTCAACCGGTCTGCGGTCTGCCGCTGGCGCGTCACTCGATCGAGGCCTTCCGCAGGGTAGGGCCGGCCTCAGTCGTCTGTCTTGTCGGGCACCGCCATGAAGACGTCGCGCGCGCGTTGGGTGAGGACGTTGTCTATGTGCGCTCCGAGAACTCGACCGGAGGGACGGCTTTTGCGGCATTCGAGGCATTCAGCATCGCTGAACTGAGAGCGTCCAATCCCCTGTTGGTCATCACGATGGGCGATCGCATCGTGCCCGACTGGATCTTCCGAAAGCTGGTCGAAACCCACCGTGCGGCGCCGCGGGAGGCGGACCTGACGTTTCTGAGCGCCCTTTATACGGCTCCGCGAAATCACGGAAAGGGGCGGGTCGTGCGCGACGGCACTGGGTGCGTGCAACGGATTGTCGAACAGCGCGACATCGACGCCCTCTCGGACGCCGCGGCGCGGCGGCACCTGGACAGTCTCAGCGAGGGCAACTGCCCCCTCTATGCCGCGCGGACCGACACTTTCCATCGCTACCTTTCACGACTGACCAACACCAATGCCCAACATCAGTTCTACCTCACGGATATCATCGAGGCCATCAGCCGCGACGGCGGCCTCATCCGCACCGTCACGACCTCGCCCGCGCAACCGGAGTACGACGTCCTCTGCGCGGATGTGACGCGTCCGGCCGACCTGGCACGGTTGGAAGACGCCCTAGCGCGCATTTCTCACCAACTTCTGAAGGACTCGGAGCCGATGCCATCGAAAGGTGCACTCATGGGCGCTCGCCAAGCAAAACCGCGCCGGGATCGAGGGAGGGACGAAGGCAGCGGAGTGTTGGTTCGCAACGACGTTTCCATCCATGACCAGACCCTCATTCCCCCCTGTGCCGGCGCGGTTTTGCCACAGCCCGGATTTCAGCTTACTCCTTCAAGTGGTGAGAAATCCGGGCTAGAATCCTTGACCGGCGAAGCTTGCCGTAAACAACTCGAGTCTCTGTGCTGCGTTGACGTGGTCAGTGCGGCGCGCGCTCTGACCGCGGAGCGCCCGCCCGTACAGGCCGCCGCCATCGCGCGCCAAATCCAAGCGCTGCTTGATTTCGCGGCCCGGGAACATCTCGGGTTCGCCCCGGATCGTCCGGTGGCGATCGGAGTGGCCGGCGGCCGGCTGCGCATTGCCTTCATGCATCCGGACATGGCCCGCTTCTTCGGGCCGGCATGGCAGATGCCCATTGGCGCCGGACACCCCGACGGCTCGGAGCAGATCGTCATGCTGATTCAGGCCTCGAACGACGGGTCCATCCGCCTCCATCCGATCGAATCGAGGTATCGGGAGCGCCTCGATTCATTCGCGGCCGATCTCGATGCCATGTACCCGGGCCAGGATGTGATCGATCCGAACACCTATGAGGCCTTTGGGACGCGTATGAGCGAGACGCTGCTCCGGCTGCAGGGCTATCTCACCGATGAGGAAGTGCAGCAGCTTCGCGCGCGCGGCAAGACCGTGCCGCCTCCCGCGCGGTCGGTCGGCGCCAACCTGCGCCGCCCCTGGCCTCTTGTCGCTAACGCCCTCGCTTCCCTCCGCACTCTGCGGACCGAGGAGGCCGGCGCTCGGGTGCAGTCCAGCCTGGGCCAAGCTGGCTTCCGGGGTTTGCGCATCGCTTCGACCGGCAGCATCCCGGAAGGAGGTTTCTCGAGTTCGTCCGCCCTCACGGTGGCCACACTCAACGCTCTCAACGCGCTCTATGGTCTCGCCATCACGTCCGAGACGCTGGTCCGTCTGGCCTGCCAGGCCGAGTATGGAACCGGGGTGAGGGCCGGCTCGCTCGACCAGGCCACCGAACAGACGGGCAAAGCCGGCTCGGGAACTCTGATCTCGTCCAATCCGCGCGATCGCTACCGCACATTCGGGGTCTTTCCCGTGCCGACCGAGCGCATTCACATCCTCTTTCCATCGAGCGTCGCCCGGGACCGCGAGGCCTGGCGCTGGGCATGGGGCGCCTATGCCGAGACCCCCGCTCCCGGCCGCCTCACCGCCCAGGAAATGCGCAAGATGACCGGCAAATCGGCTGAAATCGCAGCCCTCTGGACGCGGTTGCCTCTCGACCGCGACTTCTTCCAGTTCATCCAGGAGGAGCTTGTTCGGGACGGCGCACAGAGCCGGGACAGCGCGCGCTGGATCGCCTCGATTCTCCTCCAACTTCCGCTGTGCATCCGACAGGTGGAACTCGAAGAGCAACTCCAAACACGCCGCGCCTGGTTCATCGACGAACTGGCCCGGGTCGAGCGCGTTCCCGCCCCCGCGGCGCGCGACCGATTCCAGGCGCATCTGGCATCGCTCCTCGCAGGATGGCGCGATCCCGTGCTGCGCCGCGCGACCGCCTCGGGCGAAATCGTCGTGGACGAGGGGCTGCCGTTGCGGGCAACGATGGCTTATCTCTTCGGCGAGACGGCCAAGAACTTTCGCCTGATCCATCACCCCGACGAGTGGATCGCCTGCGTCACCGCATCCCAACGGGGCGACCGGTGCGTCGACATCGATCCGCAAATCCTCCCGACGCGTGATGCGATGGAATCCTCATTGCCATGGGAAGCGGGCGCCACGGGCCCCGCCTTGCTCGATCTCTGGCTCGACCGGTTCGGCGCCACGCCCTTCGATTTCAACCGCGGCCTGGACGATGCGGCGCTTGCGGCGCCGGACCCGCCCGAGTTTCACAGGCTCGAAGGATCGAACTTCTTTCGCGGCCTGGCGCTCATCGACCTCGCCGAAGCCATGCTCAAACGCGCGTTCGGCGCAAACGCCGTCGCCGTGCGCGTCAATGCCGCGGGACAAGGCGATTTCTTCCAGGTCCATGTCGACCGGGAGAAGGCGGACGTGCGGGAAGTCAAGCAGTTCATCCGCCTTGCGTTCTACCGGCGGTTCGGCCTGGCCCCCGAGACGGAGTTTGTCGAGGCGCATCCGGGCGGAGGCGCGGCAGGCGTGCGCTTGGACCGCTACGATGCGCTGCCCGACCTCGTGCGCCATATCGAGAGCCTCACGGCGAAACCTCGAACCGCCATCGCGCCCGCATCGGACCCACCATCGCAGCCATGATACTCCTGATCGGCTATGGCAATGAGTTGCGCGGCGACGACGCCATCGGCCCCCTGGTCGCCCGGGCTCTGGCCGAGTTGCGCCTGCCGGGCACACAAGTCCTCGCCCTCACGCAACTGACCCCCGAACTGGCGGAACTCGTGTCGCAAGCCTCCGCCGCGATCTTCGTCGATGCCGCCCTCGACGGCCCGCCTGGCCAAGTCGAGGTCGTCCCTTGCAGGCCCCTTGATTTGCGACAGCCCCTTGGGCATCTGGGAAATCCCGAGTCACTGCTCGCCCTTTGCCAGGCGGTGTTTGGCGCAAGCCCATCGGCTTGGATGGTCAAGGTGCAAGTCGAGACCACCGAACTCGGACACCCCCTCTCCCCCGCCGCGCAGCGCGGCATCCCCGCCGCCGTGGATGTCATCACCCGGCTCGTCGGACAACTTGCCCCGGCCTGTCCAGAGACCGCGTCGGACGATAGGAGCGATCACCGCCCCACGCAAGACACGGAAGCGTGAGGCGGATCAAGTGCAAACAGAGCCCTAAGAACCTGACATGCCATTTTGGCAAACCACATCAAATGAGAATGGGGTTCGCAACGACAACACCGTTGTCGCCACCTCCGTCGGCACCCTTGTCGACCGCCACGCCCCCTTGCGACAAAGGTTGCGACGAAGGCAGCGACAAAGACTGCCCAGGGGGAGTCTTCTTGCAGTGTAACCTGCGACCGACACGATCCCGATCCGCCTCCACCGATTCGATCCGGCGAATGCGACAGGACAAGGCGGGGCTGTGGATCGCGACACGCCACCCCGCCACTTACCGCGGCGCCGCGACGGTGGCGCGGTGGCTTGTTGTCGTCCTGGCGATGGTCTTGCTGCCTCTCTGGACTCGTGGCGCCCAACCCGTCCTCTACTCGACTGATCTCTTCCATCCGCACGACGACCCGGACGATCATTTCGACCTGGCCGTGCTCTATGCGATCCCCGGCATTGACCTCAAGGGCATCATCCTCGATCAAGGCGCCACCCAACGGCACCGGCCCGGGCGAATCCCCGTGTCTCAGCTCAACCGGCTCACCGGGCGGCGCGTTCCGGTGGCAATCGGTTTGCCGGACAAGCTGAGATCGCCCGACGACAAGGCCCTGGATCAGGACGCCGATGGACAGGAGGGCGTGCGGCTGATTCTCGACACCCTCGAAGCGTCGCCCCAACCGGTCGCGCTCGTAACGGTCGGCAGGGTCTTGTGCTTCATTGGCGAAGCGTCAAAGTCCGATTTTCGGGAGCACAATGTCGGACTCGATCCCCAGGCCGAGACCAGAGGAAACGCCAGATTTCGTGTCGCGATCGCGACACGAAATCTGGCACAGGCAGCCTTGAATTCAATCATGCAGTGCAGCTATTGTCTAAAGAAAACACCGCTTCACCCAAGGCCGAAGAACTGAATATGAAAGCACTGAACCGTCTTCTCTGGTCCGCTCTGATCTTTCTCTTCGCGCATTTACAGCTCGCGGCTGCGGGAAATCCGATCCCGAACAACTCCTTCGAGGAGCATCAGGGCGGACGTCCGAGGGGCTGGCGGCAGCAGGTCTGGGGTGGCGAAGGAACCGGGCGGGTGGCGGACGCAGCCCGGACCGGCAGCCGCAGCATCATGTTGTCGTCGGACGCGGGGGCCGACATCTCGTGGAGCGCCTCGGTCCCGGTCGAGCCGTTCAGCCGCTATCGCCTCTCGGGCTGGATCAAGACGGAGGATGTGCGGCCAATGGATGGGCGAGGCGCACTGTTCAATGTGCATGACATCCAGACCGTGGCCACAAAGGCCGTGACGGGAACGACGGATTGGACGCGTGTCGAGGTCGAGTTCGACGTCGAAGACCACCACGTCCTCCAGATCAACTGTCTGCTGGGCGGCTGGGGCCGGGCCACAGGCAAGGCCTGGTATGACGATCTCGAATTGGCCCAATTGAGCCGCCGGGATCCCCCCGCTCCCCAGATCACCGTCGACGCCGACCAGGTCCGGGAACCGCTTTCTCCCGACATCTACAGCCAGTTCATCGAACACCTCGGACGCTGCATCTACGGAGGAATCTGGGCCGAGATGCTCGAAGACCGGAAGTTCTATTTCCCCATCACCGCCGATTATCGCCCGTACCGCTCGTTGCGCGATTCGGCCTTCCCGGTGATCGGAGCCTCGCCTTGGCGCATCGTTGGCGCGGCCGACGGCGTCTCCATGAATGGAGAAAAGCCGTTTGTCGGACGGCACACGCCCCAAGTCAAGGCGGGCACCGCCATCCGGCAGGAAGACCTTGGGGTGACGCAGGGCAAGCGCTACACGGGTTACGTCTGGCTCAGGCCGCACGGCGGCCAGCGTGTGTCGGTCGATGTGACGCTCGCGTGGGGGGATGACGCTGCAGCCAAACGAACAATGGCCATGGCCCTCGATGCCCCGGATTACCGCCGCTTCGAATTCGCCTTCACGGCCGGCGAGACAACCGACAAGGCGACATTCGAACTGCTGGTCAAGGAAGGCGCGGCGCTGATCGGCACGGTCTCCCTCATGCCCGCCGACAACGTCGAAGGGATGCGCGCCGACACACTCGCCCTGTTGAAGGATTTGAAAGCCCCGATCTACCGCTGGCCCGGCGGCAACTTCGTCAGCGGCTACGACTGGCGCGACGGAATCGGCGATCGCGATCGGCGTCCGCCCCGGACCAACCCGGCCTGGACGGGGGTCGAGCACAATGACTTCGGCATGCACGAATTCATCCGGTTCTGCCGGTTGATCGACACGGAGCCCTGGATCACCGTCAACACCGGGTTCGGCGACGCCTACTCGGCAGCCGCCCAACTCGAGTACTGCAACGGGGCTCCCGACACTTACTGGGGACGCCGCCGCGCCGAAAACGGAGCGCCTGAACCGTTCGGAGTGAAATACTGGGGCATCGGAAACGAAATGTGGGGGGCCTGGCAGTTGGGACACATGGCCCTCGACCACTACGTGATCAAGCAGAACTGGGTCGTCGACAAGATGCGCGAGGTCGATCCCAAAATCATCTGCATCGCCTCAGGCGACATCGGCCCGTGGAGCACCGGCCTCCTCAAATCATGCCCGGATCACATGGATTTCATTGCCGAGCATTTCTATTGTCAGGAGCGCCCCGGCCTCGCCGCCCACGTGCGCCAGATTCCGGACAACATCCGGCGCAAAGCCGAATGGCACCGCAAGGCACGGCAGGACCTGCCCGAACTCAAAGACAAGGACATCCGCATTGCCATGACCGAATGGAACTACTGGTACGGGCCCCACGTCTTCGGCGAGTTGGGCACGCGCTACTTTCTCAAGGACGCGCTCGGCATCGCGGCAGGCGTGCACGAGTACGCCCGGCAGAGCGACATCGTGGGCTCCGCGTTTTACGCGCAGACGGTCAACGTCATCGGCGCGATCAAGACAAGCCGCCGCAACGCCGCGTATGAAACGACAGGCCTGGTGCTCAAACTCTACCGGCACCACTTCGGCGAACTGCCCGTGGCCACGCAAACGACCGGCCTGGTCGATGCCCAGGCGGCCTGGAGCCGTGACCGCAAGACGCTCACGCTCGGCGTGGTCAATCCCACCCTCGAACCGGCAACCGTCCCGCTCCGCATCCAGGGCGCCCGGCTCAAAGGTCGCGGCACGCGCTGGCAGATCGCCGGGTCAGACCCAATGGCATTCAACGACCCCGACCAGGCGCCGCGCGTCGCCATCGAGGAGCAGCAGGCGCTATCGGTGGGCGAACAGATCGCACTCGCGCCTTGCAGCATTACGCTGTTCGCATTCGAGGCCGACTAGCCCGCATGATTGTCTCCCCCAACTCCGCGAAGCCCATGGGCAGGCACCAGAGGCTGCGGCGCGGCGGATGCTTCCATCGAATGAGCAGCACCCGGCGCTGCGCCTCGAGCACAACCGCCGCGGCCATCGGCAGTGGATTCCGATTGAATGCTGGCGGCTATGGGGGTTCCGGGAGGAGAAACGCGGATTGACAGCATTTCAGCATCCGATGGAGCATGGCCTCCATGAATGCTGGAAATCAGTCACTCGCTTCCCGCCGGGATTTCATCAAAACCACAGGGCAACTTGCAGCCGCCTCAGCGCTGGCCGGAGTCGCCCTCCCGCACGTGCACGCGGCCGAAGACAACACCATCCGCCTCGCCTTGATCGGGTGTGGGGGGCGCGGGTGCGGCGCCGTGGCCAACGCGATGTCCGCGGGCGGACTGGTGCTCGGAGACAGCGGCGGCACGGAGCGCGACGCATCGGCGGGCGCCGCCGGTCCGGTCCGGCTCGTTGCGATGGCGGAACTGCGCGAGGATCGGCTCAATCAATCGCACGCCGCGTTACGCCAGGCCCTGGGCGATCGGATCGACGTCCCGCCGGAACGCCGCTTCCTTGGTTTCGATGCCTACCGTCACGCCATCGATTGCTTGCGTCCGGGCGACGTGGCCATGCTGACCACCCATGCGGCCTTCCGCGCTCCGCATCTCGAATACGCGGTCGAGAAGGGCGTGAACGTTTTCATGGAAAAGGACTTCGCGGCGGACCCGGGGGGCGTCCAGCGCATCCTCAGGGCCGGGGAGGCGGCCGAGAAAAAGAACCTCAAGATCGCCGCGGGCTTGATGGCCCGTCATTCCTCGGCGCGGCAGGCGCTGATCCAAAAGATTCGGGATGGCGCCATGGGCGAGGTCCAGCTCATCCGGGCCTACCGCATGGACCCCGGCTATTTCATGCCGCCCTTCTCGCGCAATGAAAACGAACTGCTCTGGCAGCTCAGCCCCGGGCACCCCTACCAGTTCCTGTGGGCCTCCGGTGGCATCTTCATCGAACTGATGATCCACCAAATCGACGAGTGTTTCTGGATCAAGGACTCCTGGCCGGTGTCGGCGCATGGGGTGGGCGGGCGGTTTGCCGGCAGCGCCGACGCCAGCCAGAATCTTGACAGCTACTCGATCGAGTACACTTTTGCTGACGGCACCAAGGCCCTGGTCACCGGGCGCTACATTCCGAGATGCCACACCGATTTTGTCACGTTCGTCCACGGGACCCAATGCGCGGCGAAGTTCTCGGGCGACATTCACGCGCCGACCTGCTGGCTCTACAAGGATCAGCGCACCGAGCCGTCAAACATCGCCTGGAGAACACCCAAGGAGACTGTCAACCCCTGGCAGGCCGAGTGGGACGTGCTCCTGAGCGCCATCCGAAACGATCGCCCCCACAACGAAACCCGACGCGCCGCCCTCTCGAACCTCGGCGCAATCATGGGTCGCGCCGCCGTGCACACCGGCCAGATCGTGACGTGGGAACAGGCCATCGCGTCCAAGTTCCAGTTCTGCCCCAATGTGGACGCTCTCACCGAGTCGAGCCCCGCGCCCGTCCAGGCGAACCCCGAAGGCCGCTATCCCGCCCCGGTCCCGGGCGCCTGGACGGAGATCTGAAATCCTCGCGCTTGAATCGCATGACATCACGGAGCACCGTCGCACTGGCCGCCGCGCTCTGGCTCCTGGCCACCGCCGCCACCGCCGCCCAGCCCAATACCAGCGCGCGCCTGGTCCTGTCGGCCGACACGGCGCGCGCCGGCGAGGTGGTCTGGGCCGGCATCCACCTCACCATGGCGCCGGACTGGCACACCTACTGGCGCAATCCCGGCGAGTCGGGTCTGGCAACCAGCATCGAGTGGCACCTGCCACCCGGGGTGAGCGCGGGCGCAATCCACTGGCCGCTCCCCGAGTCGCACACCGCGGCCGGGATGACGACCTTCATTTATCACGACCAGACCATGCTCCTTGTGCCGTTGACGCTCGCCGCCAACCTCCCCGAAGGAGTGATCGAGGTCAAGGCGGACGTGGCGTGGCTCGAATGCAAGGAGGCGTGCCTGCCCGGCGACGCCGCGGTGAGCGCCCGTCTCACCGTCGGGCCCAAGGCCGAACCCTCGAAGGAAGCCGCGGAAATCGAGAAGTGGAAGGCCCGGATTCCCGTCCCAAATCCCGCCATCGAAGCTACCGTGGCATGGGTTCTCGAACCTGACGGTGACTCCGGCGAGATCGCTATCGAGGGTCGGGTCTCCGACGGTTTTGTCCCCACCGACTTCTATCCCTACGCCGACGATGCGTACGAAATCAGGCCCGAGGTCAAGCCGCTCGAAGCGCCGACCGGTCGTTTTCGCTTCTCGAAAACCCTCAAACGGTTCGCCACGGACTTTCCGACAGCGCTGCCTGGCCTGCTGATTCACCCGGGGACGGGCCACGGAGACGTGCGTGCCCACGAAGTCAACCTGACCTTCGCATCCGCGGGCCCTAGCGCAAGCGCGGCCGATCCGGACAGTTCGACAGCCCAAACCACGCAACAATCGCCCCGGACCCTGCTGTGGAAGATGCTGGTTTTGGGCCTGCTCGGGGGCCTGATCCTCAACATCATGCCGTGTGTGCTGCCGGTGATCGCCCTGAAAATCCTCGGCTTCGTCCAGCAGAGCAAAGAGGAACCGCGCCGCGTCCGGCAACTGGGTCTGCTCTACGGGTTGGGCGTGCTGACGTCGTTCATGGTCTTGGCGGGCGTGGTGATCGGCGTTCGAAGCGCTGGGGAAGCAGCCAGTTGGGGAATGCAGATGCAGAATTCCTTCTTCCGCATGGCGCTGACGGTCGTGGTCACCCTGGTGGCGCTCAATTTGTTTGGCGTTTTCGAGGTCACTCTGGGAGGCAGGGCGATCGGTGCGGCCGCCGGACTCGCCTCGAAAGAAGGCAACGCCGGCGCCTTTTTCAACGGGGTGTTGGCGACCGCGCTGGCGACCCCATGCACGGCCCCCTTCCTGACGGTGGCGCTGGGGTTCGCGTTTACACAACCGGCCCATGTGATCGTGTTGATGTTCGCCGCCACCGCATTGGGCCTGGCCGCGCCTTACATGATCCTCAGTTGGCATCCGGCCTGGCTGAAATTCGTACCTAAACCCGGCCGTTGGATGGAGCGGTTCAAGGTGGCAATGGGATTCCCAATGTTGGCCACCGCGATCTGGCTCTTCGACCTTACCGCGCCGGCCTACGGCCAGGCCGGGGTGCTCTGGATAGGTTTGTTTCTTGTCACGCTCGCCCTCGCCGCCTGGATCTTGGGCGAGTTCGTCCAGCGCGGACAACGCCGCCGCGGTCTGGCCGGCGCAATCGCGCTGTGCCTCCTGATCGCAGGCTACACCGTGAGCCTCGAACGGCAGTTGCGATGGCGCCAACCCGCAAGTCAGAACGCCACCGCGGATGTGGTTCGAGACAGCCCCGAGGGCCTCGCCTGGCATCGCTGGTCGCCCGAGGCTGTCGAGCGCGCCCGCGCCGACGGCAGAATCGTCCTGGTGGATTTCACCGCCAAATGGTGCCTTACCTGCCAAGCCAACAAACGACTAGCCATCGACATCCCGTCCGTTCGCGTCAAGCTCGATGAACTGGGAGGGGTTGCCTTTCGGGCCGACTACACCAATAAAGACCCCCGCATCGCCGCGGAACTCAAACGCTACGAACGGGCAGGAGTACCGTTGGTCCTGGTCTTTCCCAGGAAAGTGACCGGACCGGCGATCATTCTGCCGACGGCCCTGACGCCGGGTCTTGTCCTCGAAGCCCTGGGCCGGGCTGCCGGTAAATGACTCGATTGATAAATTCAATGAATAATTTGAACTCTTCAAGCTTCTACTCTGTCTGAGTGCGATACGACCGGGCAGAAACAGACAGGCCTCGGTCAGAAAACGAATGCGAACCATATGAAGAGATTGATTCCCATGTTGACCGGCTTTATGGTGGCTCAATCGATCGTCCTTGCCGACGTGAAGATCGGGCAGCCCGCGCCGGATTTTTCAGGGACCGACATCCAGGGCAAAGTCCATAGGCTTAGCGACTACCGTGGCAATGTGGTCGTGATCGAGGCCTACAATCTTGACTGCCCATTCTGCGCCAACCACTACAAATCCGGCGCCATGCAAGCCCTCCAATCGAGCGTCGTCAGCAAAGGTGTCGTCTGGTTGGTCGTCAACTCAACGCATCCGGGAAATCCGTCCTACAGAAAACCGGACGCCGCCCGCAAGGAATTCGCGGCAACAGGCATCAAGGCGACAGCCTGGATCGATGACAGCAGCGGCGCTATCGGCAGGAAGTATGGGCTCAAGACGACCCCGCATCTGGTCGTCATCAACCAGCAAGGCTTGGTCGCCTATCAGGGCGCCATCGACGATCGCCCAGCGAGTTCTGGAGACCCTCGCACAGCGCGGAACTATGTGCGCCAGGCAATCGAGGCCCTCATGGCCGGCAAACCGGTGCCGACAGCCGAGACGAAGCCCTACGGATGCAGCGTCAAATACGCTGATTAACACGTTCATCTTCAAGATCCTAGAATCTGAAAGGCGCATGAATACTCGGCGGTATACCTTAGGAGAGCCAAGGGTGTGCACTGCCGAAAGTTGGCACGAATTACGCTATTTTCTGAGATACAACCAGTGGACTGGTTGTCTGGTTGGTTAGGTTACATGGGTTGGTCTTCGCCGATGGGACCGGATGGTCCCGTCGGCGAAGTGTTTTTGACACACCAGATCCGCGGATCTCACCCCGCTGCCGTTCGTAGACGGCGCAGGATCGCCCAGTAAGCGCCACGCGCCCCTTGCGCGATCGCCCGCACCAACGTCTCGTTGGCGTTGTAGTTGTAGTTCTGGTGGGTTGCAGTGTTCGTTGGCAGAAAGAAACGACTGTCGCCCGCGACCAGTTCGTGGACCCAGCCGACGAGATCCTCCGCCAATCCCGGCGCGACATAGAACACCGGTGCCAACAATTGCGGGTGGGCTTCCTTGGCGCCGTACAAGTCCGGGTGGGATGGGACCTCCGCCTGAGAGCGCACCCACTCCGCCAGCGGTGTGCCTTCGTACACCCGCACCCCCAACGAGAGTCCAACGCAGTCCGGCGCCGCCCGGCGAACGAGGTCGATGGTCTGGCGCACCGTGGCCCGCGTTTCGCCTGGACCGCCCAGCAGCAGATCGTACATGGACGCCAGACCGTGGCGGCGGCAGGTCGCGGCGGTATCGAGCAGATCGGCCGTGGTGAAGTGGCGACCCAACCGTCGCAGCATCGAGTCGCAACCGCTGTCGACCCCGAAGTTGATGCCGACACATCCAGCCCGCCGGCATAGCGTCGCCAAATCGTCGCTGAAGGGCGTCGGCGCGCAGTAGGCATACCAGCGGATGCGTTCGCCCAAACCCGCGTCCACGATCGCCTGGCACACGGCGCGCGCGTGTTCGAGCGGCAGGTTGAACTCGCTGTCGCACGTGTGGAAATGATCGACGTTCTGGGCCAGCAACGCCGACAACTCACCAACCACCAGGCCCGGCGGCGCGCAACGCGTCGTCCGCCCTTTCGCGACCGGATCGGCGCAATACAGGCACCTCATCCCACAGCCGCGCTTGGTCTCGAACCCGGCCTGCCCGCCCTCGCGGAAATAGCGCGCGTTGTCCACCAAAGCCCGGCGGCGTTCGGGCAATCGGGCCATGTCGCCGGGGACGACCGGGTTCAGCCGCCAGCGGCCCCGATCGCGATAGACCAGGCCGGGCACGGCGGACCAGTCGCGACGTTGCTCGATCGCACGCAGGAACTCGACCAGCGCAAACTCGGCGTCGCCGGCCATGCCGAAGTCGGCCCCGCAGAACTCCATGACGGCCATGGGCGCTACCGAGAAACCAACGCCGCCGAGGATGATTGGGGCTGTCGTGCTGCCCCGGAGGATTTGGATCGCCCGCTTGATCTCGGGCAGGAAGAACGCCTGGCCGGACATGTAGCAGTCATCGGTGTTACGCACGGTGACCCCGATGACTTCGGGCGCGCCAAGACGCACGGCCGCCTCGAGATCGGCGGCGATGTCCTGCGAGAAACAGAGGTCGACCAGCCTCGGTTCGTGCCCAGCCGCCTCGAGAGCGTCGGCCAGGTAATCCAAACCGAGCGGCGCGATTGCGGGCTTCATTCGGTTGGTGTTGACAAGCAGGACGCGCATTGGTGGCAGGCAGCGCCTGCCGGCAGCCATCCTGCCATCCCTCGGCCAACGAAGTCACGCCCCGCATGCGTGAGGCGTATTGGGGCAGACAGCTTTCGCGTGCTGGTCCCTCTGCCGGACGCGCCCCGCAATTTCATCCATTCATTGGCTCTGGAGTGGCGGAGGCGGGCTGCAAAACGGCGATCGGCTCACGCTGCAAGCAGTCTGGCATGTACTGGGGTGTCACCGGAGCCGAGAACATCCTCGCCTTCCGCTGCATCCACGCGAGTCGGCGCCTCGACGCCTTCTGGAAATGGAGGCTCAACAGGCACGTTTCCCTCAATGACGCCATCCCCCTCGCAGCTTGAACGAAGAATTTCGTCTTACGCCCTATCCAAAGAGTTCGTCCTGGCCGCCGGATGCTCCTGGACCGACCCTGCCCTGGAGCAACTTCTCGGCCCGCTCCCGCACGCTTCGGTCGCGATCACTCCCGGTGAGCCATTCGAGCACTTCCCACTGCCCCAACGCCGCCGCCAGATCGGCTGCGGCTTTGCGGACATCGGCCCGAGCGACCTCCCGGGCGACGGTCATTGCCTCGCCGGCTGTCGGGTGATCCGGATGGTCCACCAGCCAATCCAGCAGTCCGAGTGCTCGCCATCGCGCCTGGTCATCCTTGGCCGCCCTGCGTATGTCCGGGAACAATCCTCTGACCACGCGAGCCGCGTCTCTGTGATCAAGGCTCTCGATCCACCAGGCAACCAAAGGGCGCAGGTTCGCCTCCCATCCGCAGCCACGGAAGCTCTTGACCGCGACGGTCAGTCGGTCAAATTCGATCGTGTCCGCGGAAACTCCGAGCTGTTTGCGTTCCCGCGCACTCAGGCTAAAGATGAGGCCACTGCCGGGCTGCCGCACCTCCGGCAGCAGACCCGTCAGCGGATACCGGCGCACAGCGTCGTTGCCTTGGTCGACTACGGATTCGGCGGCAGCCAGACAAGGCAGGACACCGAGGTCCTTGCCGAGTTCAACGAGGATCCCGGGCACTCGGAGGCTGAAGCCGGTGTTCCGACGCAGTTGTTCCCATGACAGCGTCAGTATCGCCCGCAACAGCAGTCCTTGTTCGGCGACGGAGAGCGCGCGTGCGGCGGCTCGCAGAGAGGCAATCGCCGCTTGCGCACGCTCCGTGCCGCGGAGGTGGTCGTCGCTCCGATAGCAACAGTTGCCCTTCGTCTCCAACATCCGCAGGACCAGCCAGGCAGCCCAACGTCGGGGCCCGCCAACAGGGCCGTTGATCAGCAACTCGAGGAGATCAGCGTACTCGAGCTTGTCGTTGTTCATAGGAGATCAGGGTCAAGGAGTCCCGCTCGACACTCAGGATCGAACTCAGGCGATCAGAACCGCGCGAGGTTTCTCAAAGCCTCCCTGGCGGCCACTGCTCGAACTCATTGGGTGATTCGCCGCGCTTCTCCAGGACAGGCAGGTTCGGTTCCGGATGCATCGCCAGATCTCGCGTGCGCCGACGAGGGCGACATGGAAGTCGAAAGCGATGGTGGTTCGGGTCACGTCAGCCTCTCCAATTGCTCTGCTGCGACCAACACCTTGATCGATCGGGCCTTGCCAGGCGTGCGCTTGATCAGCCCTTTCCTTTCCAGGGTCAGGATCATCTGGTGCACGGTGGGCGGCGAGACCTGGAAGAACCGCTGCATCTCGTGCTCCGCCGGAGGCACCCGATGTAGCGTGGTGTATTGGTGGATAAACGCCAAGTACCGGCCCTGCAGTCGGGTGAAGCACGGCGCAGGCTTTTCATTGTACCTTTCCTTTGGGCAGAGCATCGTCATCATCTTGCCCCCCTCGAACACCACGATGTGCCCCCCGGCTTCCCCGCCATCCGAGAGCCACGGTCGCTTCATGAGGCTGCGTTGCTTCAACGCCAGGATGGTGGCCTCGGAGAACTGTGCGACGTACCCACAATCGCACTCGTACGATGATGGCCCGATTTCCTTCGGCATGGTGGCGAGTCTGGCAAAGCCAGGGGCGCATTTCAAGGGGCAGGCACCTGGAGCCCTTGGGGCCGAGTCGATCCATCCAACAGCCGAGGCTTCGCACTCCCGAGAGATGATCTGACCTCCAGGTCGCGGACGGCGCTCGATCACTCCGCCCGATGCCAGGCCGCCAACCGATCTGGGAAGATCAAAAGCCGAGCCGGCAGCTCCGCTTGGAAAGGAAGCCTCCTGTTGGAAATCGTGGCCGGCGCGGCGATGGGCATCAACCAACGCGTTGACGTCCTCTCAGGCGTGCTCGTCCCGTTCGGTTTGAGGTGCTGCAGGATAGATCCAGCCATGGCCTCGAGCATCTTCGTCACAACCCTGACCGACATCCTCGGTTTCCTGGTGTTCCTCGGTTTGGCGGCCTTTTGCGCTCTGCGCGTTCGGCCTTTGACCGCACGTGTTGCCCATTGACGACCGGCTGATGTGCGCGATGCCATTGTGGCGGTCCTACATGAGGCATTGAACTGCGCGGTGCCAGTCGGCCTGCCGTGGCACGGCGCGAACCAGGAGTGGTCAGGGGTGAGCCAGGAAACAGCCGTCTTCGTAAGCACTAAGCACGCAAAACCACGCTGTCCGAGCCTCAATCCCGGCATTGGCCTGCTTGGCACACTGCCAGCTTAAGGCGAGGGTAGTCGGGTGCCAGAGCCCGCATGCGAGACTCCGCGAAGCTCTATGAAACATCCGGGTTAAGAAGTTGTCGATGGTGCCCGTGGTGATCCTGGACCACGGTCCGCCCGCCCGCTGAGTTAGTGCACCGTGGTTGGGCCTTGCGAGCAAGGCCCGCCAGGAACGGCCAGGCAGCAGGCGGGCTCGCATACGCCCGGGCAATGGAATTATGATTGGACTCCTCTCCGCTATGAACACCGCCGAACTCATCGCGCTCATTGCCGTCGCCTGCCTCCTGGCAACGGAGATCATCTTGCGACTGTTCGTTGCTCCGCAGAATCGGGATCGCCTGGTCAAGGACCTGCTCGACATCATGCACGAGCCGCGTCTTGAGTCCGACACGACGTCCGGGCTCGTCCCCACGCTCCTGCCCTCTGAAAGCCTGGGTGAGGGTCTGTTGCGGCACTTCGCGCAGTCTTCCCTCTCGTGTCGGATTCTCGAGGTCCTGGCGCGCAACGGCAACGAAATGCACATGACCGACATCACCGCCGCCGTGAACGCCCAGTTGATCGAGAAGAGCAGGCAGCCTTTGCCGGAGGTTGCTGTGCGCAAGGTGACCACGATTCTCATGGAGGCCAATTTCGTGAGACTGCAGCATGGTCTGCTTTCTCTGACCTTCTTGGGTCAGCAGTTGCATAGCGTCCTGGGCGAGCGCCGCCGGGCGGCGCGTGCACCGGCCTTGACGGCTCTCTGAGGGCGCAGGGTCGTTGTCGATGCGAGCCGGCCGGTGACCTCGCGCCGTGCCATGCCGCGAGCACGCGCGGTGGATCGTAGCAGGCACGGTGCGAACCACCAGTGGCATGGTTCTTCCCCATGAACTCGAGCCGGTGCGTCTCAAAATGCATGAAAACGAGCGTGTTCGTGGGGGATTCAGGCTCAGGCGACATTGGCACGGCGCCAGCTTACTGAAGTCGGTGCCTTGCCGGTCTGTAGAAAGACCGCACGCGAGCGGTGGCGCGCTACCTGGCACGCAGCCCTTCGCCGGAGAGGTCCCAGCGTGAGTGCTCTCCGTGCGGAACCCAGGCGACCGCCGTGCGAGAATGCCGCGGCCCTGGCAAGGCACCAGCAATCTGAACAACACTAACGACCATGGCACTGACCTTCAAACACCATATGCCGAAGCCAGAGCCTGGCCTGGCGGAGTCCGTGCGTGCTCAATTGGAAGGTCGCGATGCCGTGCTGACAGTGATTGCCATCAAACCGGTGCAGATCACACCGAACCAAGAACCACATCGTCATGGCCCTGATTGATCAAGCTGCCGGACCGGACACCTCTGTGTCCCGGACCGACTGGCCGACGCCTGAACTCGCCGACGGTTCTAGGTCGAACCTCGATCCCATGGCACCTTGGAAGCGAATTCTTGTGCCGGTGGACTTTTCGTTGGAGTCGATGAAGACGCTCTCCTACGCCTCCAAGCTTGCGCAGTCGTTGAGCGCGTGTCTGGACATCGTCCACGTGTTGACCACGCGTCCGCGGGGGGCCCGGGTTGGGGCGGTTCCGCTGCTGGCTGGCCTGGACAGGGAGGATTTGGCGGAGGCGGCGCGCGCCAAGTTGCTGGCCGTCATCAAGCGCAAAGTGCATTGGCAGGTTCCCTGGAACGTCTGGATTCGCGATGGCCAGCCTCACAGGGAGATTCTCGAGGCGGCGGCACGATACGACGTCGACGCGCTCGTCCTGCACACTCGGTCGAAGCCGAGCCTGGAGGGCTTCGTCGACCAGGGCGTGACACGCCGTCTTGTCTTTGGCGCCTCGTGTCCCGTGCTCGCGATCCCCCCCCAGGTGCTGTGGCAGTCGGGGGAGTCTTTGCCGCTGGTTTCTCCGGACCACTGGCACACGATCCTGATACCGACGGAGATGAGCAGGGTGGGTGAAAACGCCCTGGCCCGGGGACTGGCTCTGGCCCGTTGGTTCAATGCCAGAGTCACGGCCTTCAATGTCCTGCGCACCGGGCGGCTGTACTCCCACTACCGGCCGACCGGTGCCCGCAATCGGCGCTTCGTTCAGACCAAGAGCCGGTTTCGCACCTGGGTGCATCGCCATGCTCCTCCCGACGTGCACCTTGACATGTGTGTGGGTGTGGGCAGTCCCGCGTCGACCTTCCTGCGCGCCGCCCGGCATATGCGGGCGCACCTGATTGTCATGGGGACCCAGCAGTTCTCAGGGTGGCGGCGACTGCGCGCCCTCCGGACGATCAGCCGGATACTGGCGGATACGCCATGCCCGATCCTGTGCGTTCCCCAGCCACCGGGCGGTTTGCAGATGCCCGCCGCCGCGGTGTCGACAACCCGCGATCAGGTGCCATAGATCAGTTCCTTCTTCTCGTCGTCGAACACCGCATTGCCGTTGTACGCGACCCCATCGATCGGTTGACGGGTGATTGGGGCGCTCGGCCGCATGATCACCACGCTGCCCGCCGTGCCGTTGCCGGGCGTCCACGCGAGATTCAATGAGCCGCTCTCGGCGTCGGCCGCGGCGAGGCCGGTTGCGGCGGCCGGCGAGGCGGCCCCGAGGGTGTCGTTGGTGAGGCTGAATGTCTCGAATTGCACGATTGATGTGTCGCCTTTAGTCCGGACATCTCACACCGCTGCGCACGATCGGATGTCCGGGCTCGTGGCCAAAACGAGAACCGCGCAAAGCCAAGCGAACAGCGTTGCGGCCCCGGCAAAAGGGTGTTAGTCGTGGCAAAGATTCTCGCATTCAAGTCACAGACCATTTATGCGCTCGTTTCGATCAGCCACGTCATCGGTTGCCGCGTTCCTTGTCGCTTGCACGGGTCTGAGCGGACTCCGCGCCGCCGATCTGTTCCAACCCGACCCGGCCGCGCTGACCAGAGTCGCCGCACAGTTGCCGTCCGAGCCTGGCGCTTTCGGCCCGGCATGCACCGACCGCGAAGCGTGGGACAGGATCGCGAGCCGGCCTGAAATGCAGCAGCACGTCCGGCATGCCGAGGAGGAAATGCGCACTCCGCTCCCCGATCTGCCGGACGCGCTGTTCCTCGATTACTCGAAGACCGGGAACCGACGGCGCTGCGAAACGGTGTTGTTCGCCCGGCGTGCCCGGGCGAGTTCATTGGCCCTGGCCGAGTGTATCGAGAACCGGGGGCGTTTCCTCGAACCGCTCGAAGCCACCCTCCAGTCCATCGCCCGGGAACGCACATGGGTCATGCCCGCGCACGACGGAGGGCTCGACAATTTCCATGGACGCCAGGTCACCATCGACCTCGCAGTCGCGATGTTCGCCTGGGAACTGTCCACGATCGATCGGGTCCTGGCCGCCAAGCTCTCGCCATCCCTGCGAACTACCATACGGCAGGAACTCGAACGCCGCGTGTTTGCCCCCTACCGCCGCATGACGGCGGGCGAACAGGATCAGTTCTGGCTGCTGCACGTGCACAATTGGAATGCCGTCTGCCTGGCCGGCGTGACCGGCGCCGCGCTGGCCTCGCTCGATGACCCGAAGGAACGAGCATGGTTCGTCCTTGCAGCCGAGAAATACTCGGCCAATTTTCTCGAGGGATTCACCCCCGACGGCTACTGCAGCGAGGGCGTCGGATATTGGAACTACGGCTTCGGCAACTACGTGGCCCTCGCGGAGGCGGTTCGGCGTGCCACCGGCGGCGGCATCGACCTGCTGGCCCGCCCGAAAGCGATCAAGCCCGCGCTCTATGGACTCCAAATCGAGATCGCCGACGGCGTCTGCCCCGCATTTGCGGACTGCGACGTGGGCGCCCGCCCCGGATCGCGCCTGGTCGGCTTGCTGCGCCGGCGCTTCGGACTCGCCGACGAGCCCACAGCGCTCGCACCGCCGACACGCGGATCGTTCCAGGCGGCCCTCATGGACCTGTTTCCCTCCCCGGCCCCGCCGATCCCGCTCAGCGAGCCGATCCCGACGGCCAGCGCACCGCGGACATGGTTTCCAGACGCGGGCGTGCTGATCTGCCGACCTGGATCGAGCGCGGGAACTCGCCTGGCCGTGGCGATCAAGGGGGGCCACAACGCCGAGCACCATAACCACAATGACGTCGGGACATTCATCGCCGTCGTGGGAGGCGTGGCCGTGCTGCCCGACATCGGGTCGGAGGTCTACACGCAGCGCACATTCAGCGCGCGACGCTACGAGAGCCGGGCCCTGAACTCGTTTGGCCACCCCGTGCCGCTGATCGCCGGCAAGATGCAGTCACCCGGACGCCAGGCCGCCGCCCGGCTGCTGGCGCTCGAACAATCGGATGAAGGGACCGACAAGGTCGTGTTCGACCTCGCCGCGGCCTACGACGTGCCCTCGCTCAGCAAGCTCACCCGCACCTGCACCTACAGCCGGACCGGCTCCGGGTCTCTGACCGTGATTGATGAGTTCGCTTTTGCCCAGGCCGAGACGTTCGAAACGGCCCTGCTGACCTTCGGACGATGCGAACAACTGTCCTCTCGAGTGCTGCAGATCACCGACGGCGCCGAGGCTGTCCGAGTCGAGATCAGCGTGCCGGACAACATCCCTCTCGACATCCGGGCTGAGCCGATCCGCGAAGATCTGGTCGCCCGCCGCACAGCTACGCGCATCGGCTTGCGGCTCAAGGAGGCCGTGCGCGACGGCAAAGTCACGGTCGTCATCACCCCCTCGAGCGTCGGCGCCCATGCGTTCCTCGAGAAGCTGTCCACCCTCCCCGGGACTGCGTCCCCGACGCTCGAAGTGGCGGCGAAAGCCCTCGCCGACGGCCAGACCCAGAAGGCGCGCGACGGATTCGATGCGATTGCGCGCGACGCTTCTGCCCCCCCATTCGTTCGCGGTCTGGCCTGGTGCGGCCTCGCTGATCTGGCTCTTGCCGGCGAGTCGTCGGACGATATCGAGGGTCTCCGGAAGCGTCTGGCGGCGGATGCCACGGTGCCGACGCTCTATCGGGACGCGGCTTTGCGCCGCCTCACCGAGGCGAACCGAAGCCGCCAAGCCGAAGACGATTCCGCGGACGAGGCCGAGTCTGACCGCGTGCGGCTGCCGGACGTGTCTCGATCGACAGCGCTCTTCCACATGGCGCCGAACGGCAATGACAGCAACGACGGAACCGAGGGGAACCCCTTTCTGACGCTGCATCGAGCCCGCGACGCTGTGCGCACGCTCAAGCAGGCGCGAGGCGGACCGCTGCCATCGGGAGGCGTCACGGTTGTCGTGCATGGCGGGATGTATGCCGTGTCGGAGACGTTCGCGCTGAACACGGAGGATTCCGGCAGACCCGATGCGCCGGTCGTTTACCGAGCTGGAGAAGGCGAAACGCCTGTCTTCAGCGGTGGGATTCGCATTGCGAATTGGACACCGATCGAGGACCTGCAGGTGCGCGAGCGGCTGGCCGCATCGGCCCGCGACCGTGTGCTGGCAGCCGATCTGGGGGCGTTGGGCGTAGTGGACTACGGCGATCCGACAGATCTGCGGCGCCGACCGGAGTTGTTCGTGAACGGCGTGCCGCAGACACTCGCGCGATGGCCTGACGAAGGTTTCGTCAAGACCGGAGAACTCCTCGGCCAGGACACCTTCAAGGTCTGGAACTCGATCGCTGGCTGCCGCGACGGCCGGTTCCGATACATCGAGGAGCGTCCGAGCACCTGGGCGGACGAACCGGACGTGCGCCTCTATGGGTACTGGTTCTGGGACTGGTACGAGGAGTGCCAGAAAGTCGAACGTATCGACCCGTCCGAGCACAGCTACACGCTGGCGCAGCCCTATTCCCAGTACGGGTATCGGTCGGGACAGCGGTACTATGCGTTGAACGTGTTGAGGGAACTCGACCAGCCCGGCGAATGGTACCTCGATCGCCAGCGCGGCAAGGTGTTCTGGCTGCCGCCTGAAAACGTGGATGTGGCCAAGGCCGAGGTCGTGTTGAGCGTTCTGGATCGGCCTTTCATCGCCCTGGACAACGCAAACCACGTGCTCCTCCTGGGGTTGACCGTGCAAGACGGACGCGCCAACGGTATTGAGGTTCGGGGTGGGACCAACTGCCTGGTGGCAGGTTGCACGGTTCGGCGGCTGGGCGGTGACGGGGTCGTCATCGAGGGAGGCCAGCGCCACGGCCTGTTCGGATGCCTTCTCGAGACGCTCGGATGTGGCGGAGCGCGCGTCGCCGGGGGCAACCGGCAGACGCTCGCGGCTGGACGGCACTTCGTCGAGAACTGCACTGTGTCGAACATCTCGCGTCTCAAGCGGACCTACACCCCTGCGGTCCATCTGGACGGCTGCGGACAGCGCGTGGCCTACAATCTGTTCGAGCGCATGCCATCCTCGGCCATGCGGATCGAAGGCAACGATCATCTGGTCGAGTTGAACGTGATCCGCGACGTGGTGCAGGAGTCGGACGACCAGGGGGGCATTGACATGTTCGGCAACCCACTGTACCGCGGCACCGTGATTCGCTGGAACCGGTGGAGCGACATCCGCGGCGGGACGCACAATGGCGCTGCCGGCGTGCGCCTCGATGACATGATTTCGGGAACCGTCGTGCAGGGCAACGTGTTTGAACGATGCGGCGCGGTCGCCTTTGGCGGCGTGCAGATACACGGTGGCAAAGACAACTGGGTGGACGGCAACGTGTTCATCGACTGTTTCGCCGGGATCAGCTTCTCGCGCTGGGGCGAGAAGCGCTGGCTCGAAGCGATCGCAAAGTTCATTCCCCAGGCCGCCGATCCCGCCCATGTGGCCCGATATCCCGAACTCGCGCGGCTCGAGTCCGCCCCCGACGTCAACATCGTCACACGGAATCTGTTCGTGCGCTGCGGCCAGGAGTTCCTGCGCGACGGCAACACGCAACAGACGGCGCTCAACGCCAGCAGCGATCGACCGCTCGATCTCGAGGCGGTGTCGAGCGCCGGTGCAGCCGCCCAGGCGCCTGCCGTGCGTGCCCTGCTGTTCGAACCGATCCCGCTCTCCTGCATGGGACCGTACGAACATCCGTGGCGAGCGCAACATCCGGGAGCTTACGCGGCTCGCTGACCCTGCCTCCAACGCGTTCACGGCCTGGATCACCGCGTGCAGGCGCGCGTTTGCCCCAAAAGAAGGTTGCCGAGGCGGGCGAGATTCTGTAACCAACACTGTGATAGGTTCCCAAGCCCGGCGGGGGCGGTCAGAACCGATGATCATTCAACAACTGACACTGCACCGACTCCAGTCCTTCCAATGAAAACACCTCTCAGAGCAATTCAACAGCGCAGCACCGCCCTTGGCGCAAGCGCCTGGCTCGCTCTCATCGCGACCGGACTCGTTCTCGGCGCCAATCCGGCACGCGCAGCCTCGGCCAAACTGAATGAGGCCCTCAGCGCCTATGACAGCGCCATCACGGGCGACAGCACCGCAGCCCTGGCGAAGCTCACCTCGGCCGTCACCCTCGACGGGACAGCCGGCGAGCCGTTCAACTTCGGAGCGACCTCGGGCGACACCACGATGGAGTTCATCCTCGAAGGCGATCCGGTCGCCACCGGCAACTCGGGTTATCTGGCCGTGGGTGAGAACATGACCAGCAACCTCCGCTATGATCAGTACCCGGACAGACGCCAGATGGCGTTTACCCAGCTCGGCGTAGCGGACTACCTGTTCGATCCCGGTGTGCCTTCACCTACCGCTCCCACGCACATCACGTATGTCTGGAACACGTTGGACCTCTCCATGACCTTGTATGTCGATGGCGTCATGGCGGGCACCGTTTGGAGCGTCAGCGACGCCTTCGCCATGCCCACCGGGGCCGGCTTCCTCGGAGCGAATGCCGCCGGCGGCGAGCAGATGGTCGGCACCATCTATCGCGTCACCGTGTACCCGGGTGTGCTCCCCGACGACAAAATCAAGAGCCACGCCGATGCGTTCGTGAATGCGCGCGGCCCGCTGGTCGGCATTTCTTCCTTCACGGCCACGCCCACTCAGGTCCTGGTCCAGGGCTCGACCGTGCTGAGCTGGGAAACCCAGAACGCCACCGCGCATTTCATCAACGGCGTGAGCGTGACCGGAACGAGCGTCACCCTGTCGCCCGCCGTCACCACCACGTACACGCTGGTCGCGTCCAATGATGTCTCTGTGGCCAGCGCGCAGGTCACAGTCCAGGTGGAACCGCCGCTGGCTCTTTATGACGAGGTCATTGCGGCCGACACCGCTGCCGGCCTGACTCCCATCAGCATGTTGGCTGACACGGTCGACCTGGACGGCACGGCGGGAGTGTTTTTCGATTTCGGGTACACCTGGGGCAGCACCTCGATGGAGTTCATTCTCGAGGGCGATCCGCTGGCCAGCGGCGGCTCGGCTTTTCTGGCGGTGGGAGAGAACTCGGGCAGCAGCCTGCGCTACGAACAGTGGCAGGACACGCGGGAAATGGGCTTCACCCAAGGCGGCATCGCCGACTACCGGTTCTCCCCTTCCGTGTCTTCGCCGACCATCGCCACCCACGTGGCCTATATCTGGGACGCGGACGAATTCTCGATGACGGCCTATGTCAACGGTGTGGCTAAGGGCAAGGTCACGGACGTAACCGACGCGTTTGCGATGCCGACCGGATACGGCTGGCTTGGCGCTGCCGCCGACGGCTCGCAGCTCATGGTTGGCCGGATCTTCCGCTTGGTGGTTTACGGGGAAGCGCTGCCCGAGGCGACCGTCAAGCGGCACGCCGAGGCCTTCACCAGCGTGCTGCGCGCCCCCATCATCACCTCCTTCACGGCCGACCCCGCCGAAATCGTGGGGCAAGGCTCCTCGACGTTGAGCTGGGATGTCCAGTATGCCACCGGGGTGTACGTGAACAACGCCCCCGTCGCCGGCACGAGCTTGACTGTGTCACCCGCCGCCACCACCACCTACACCCTGCTGGCATCCAACGCCGTGTCCACGGTCAGCGCCAAGCTCACCATCTATGTGACGCCCCTGCTCGATGCCTACGACGCCGTCATCGCGGCTGATGCCGCCAGTGGTTTGACTCCCGTGTCCAGTCTGGCCAGCGTGGTCACGCTCACCGGGTCGGGCGGTGTGCCGTTTGATTTCGGCGGCACGTTCGGGGATGTGACAATGGAGTTCATTCTCGAAGGCGACCCCGCAGCCGGCGCGGACGCCTACCTGGCTGTCGGCGAAGTGAGCACCAGCAGCCTGCGCTATGCGCAATGGCAAAACACCCGCCAGATGGGGTTCACCCAGAGCGGAGTGAGTGATTACATGTTCACTCCAGCCGTGCCTTCGCCCACGGCCGCCACGCACGTCGCATACGCATGGAATGCCGCTGAGTTCGTCATGAAGGTCTACATCAACGGCGCGCTGGGAGGCATCAGCACCGGTGTCAGCGACGCCTTTGTCATGCCCTCGGGACCGGGTTACCTGGGTGCCACGGCGGGCGGGGCCGAAGCGATGACCGGGCGGATTTACCGACTGACCGTGTACAACGGGCTGCTGCCGGAGGCCACGCTCCTGAAGCACGCCGCGGCGTTCACGGGCGGCGGAGACGGTCCATCGCTGTCTATCGACCTCCAGGCAGGCTTGGCCGGCATCACGCTGGAAGGCGTGCCCGGCATCCATTACCGCGTCGAGTATCGCGATTCGCTCGCGGCCGCGGACACATGGCAACTGCTCCACGACATCCCGGCGCTGGGCGGCACAAGCATCCGGGTGGTCGATCCCACCTCCGCGGTCGGTCGCACACAGCGCTTTTACCGCGCCGTGACAGTCCGGTAGTCCCCGCGCGCGTTCAGATCGCGATGGGTAAGGGGGTGGCGTTGCCGCCACTCCCTCCCCGCTGTCGTTTGTATTCGCCGGAGCGAGTCAGCGCGGACTCCCGTCCGCGGCTACGGGACGGCTACGCCTCCGTAGCCGCCGTCGTGAGACGGCGCTGATGTCTGTATTCGCCGGAGCGAGTCAGCGCGGACTCCCGTCCGCGGCTACGGGACGGCTACGCCTCCGTGGCCGCCGTCGTGAGACGGCGCTGATGTCTGTATTCGCCGGAGCGAGTCAGCGCGGACTCCCGTCCGCGGCTACGG
>MWFF01000101.1 GCA_002071485.1 Verrucomicrobia bacterium ADurb.Bin006
GCGGGGCAACCGCCGGTCATCGCCGAGGCACGCTCTACGTTCCGTCAAATCAAGTTGAAATGAATGGCATCTTCTTAATGCGCAACCGTGCAGATGCTATAGCCAAAGGCATTGCTTCAATGCCACGTACAGAAGCCGTCGTTGTGTCCACACAATCTGCGAGTTCAATGGAATTATTACCAGAATCGCTTGACTACTTCTTTTTCGATCCTCCGTTTGGAGCTAACATCGCTTATTCAGAATTGAACTCCACCACAGAAGCGTGGATTCGAGTGTTTACCAATAAAAAGCCTGAAGCAATCGAAGATCGTGCCCAGAACAAAGACATTCAATCCTATAAGACTCTGATTTCAAGTTGCTTCACAACTGTTTATCGCGCTTTGAAGCCGGGGCGTTGGATGACAGTTGAGTTTTCCAATACACAAGCAGCGATTTGGAATGCCATCCAAACTGCCCTGCAAGAAGCTGGATTCGTTGTAGCAAATGTTTCTGCACTGAACAAAGGACGTGGCGGACTAATGGCAATCGTTGGCGTTACAGCGGTGAAGCAAGATTTAGTCATCTCTGCTTACAAGCCAAACGGCGGCTTGGAGGATCGTTTCGCCAAACGTGGCGCGACAGAGGCAGGCGCTTGGGATTTTGTTCGCACCCACATGCGTAATCTACCGGTGGTCAAAGCCAAGGGTGGTCAAATGGAAGTGATTGCTGAGCGCGACCCCCGCATACTTTATGATCGGATGGTGGCGTTCTACGTTGCCCACTCCACTCCCGTGCCACTCAGTTCTGCTGAGTTTCAGGCTGCTTTGCCTGAGCATTTTGTCGAGCGTGATGGCATGTGGTTTTTGCCGGACCAGGTCCCCGAGTATGACAAGAAACGGGCGCAGGTGGAAAACATTGGGCAGTTGGCCATCTTCGTCGAAGATGAGCGCAGCGCCATCAATTGGCTGCGGAACTTCCTTAAGAATCGTCCATCTACCTCGCAGGACATCCAACCGGAGTTCATGCAGCAACTCAGCGCCAGTTGGAAAAAATGGGAAGCGCGGCCGGAAATGAGCGCACTGCTCGATCAGAATTTTCTCTGCTACGACGGCGCGGGCGACGTGCCCAGCCAGATTCACGCCTACCTGTCCACGCAGTTCAAGGAATTGCGCAACCTGGCCAAGGATGCCCCGGCATTGAAGGCAAAAGCCAAGAACCGCTGGTATGTTCCCGACCCGAAGAAGAACGTGGACGTGGAAACGCTCCGCAACAAACGGTTGCTGGAAGAATTTTGGTCCTACCTGCCGGAAGGCTACACACCGCCCGCGCTCTCGGCCAACAAGGGGCAGACCTTGCCCGGCCTGACCGTGCCGCGCCCCAAGATTCCCAAAGGCAAGAAGCTCAAGGAACTTCGCACCGAAGCCGTTCGGGTCGGCTTCAAGCACTGCTATCAGCGGAAGGATTACACCACCATTCTGGTCGTGGCAGAAATGATTCCCGACAGCGTGCTGAACGAAGACGAGCAATTGCAGATGATTTACGACACCGCCGTCACGCGCAGCGGCGGAGGAGAATGAAATTGAAGCACAGATAACACAGATGGGCACAGATGAATCAGCCGAGTATCCGCGCAAGGAACTAAGTCACGCCATCATTGGCGCGGCGATGAAGGTGCTGAATGTGTTGAAGCCCGGTCTGGATGAGAAACTTTACGAGAAGGCGATGGTCATCGAGTTGCACAAGCGCGGACACAAGGTTGACCAGCAAGAGCAGTTTCCCGTTTTTTACGGCGGTCAGGAAATCGGCAAGCTGATTCCCGACCTCATTGTGGACGACGCGGTGATCGTTGATCCCAAAGTTGTCACCGCGTTCAATGAGACGCACATCGCGCAGATGATCGGTTATCTCGCCATCACCGGTCTGCGGCTGGCGCTGCTGCTGAATTTCAAGCACGCCAAGTTGGAGTGGAAGCGCGTCGTGGGGTGAGGTTATGAACCACGGATTTGACAAATTGGCACAGATCCCAGCGGATGGCAGCCCGCCGTCTGCATTGCCTTTATCTGTGTATATCTGTGTCATCTGTGGTTAAAAATGAAAGTTTAAGTGTCATCTGTGGTTTACAACTCAGGCCAATGGCTTTGGAGCATCGAACACCGGCAGCCCTGCAAGGTGGTCGAAGTCTCGCGCCTTTGGGATGACGCCACCTATCACGTCTGGTTGCCGGCCACGGAAAGTGTCGTTCGCGCCACACCCGACCGGCTCAAACCGCTTGACGCCGCCGAAGCCGGCCACCCGCCGCGCATCCGCTACGTCCTTTACGCCGCCCGCATCGCCAATCTGTTGAGCGAAGACGTGTTGCTCGCGCCCGCCAGCGCCAGTGTCATTCCACTGCCGCACCAGTTGAAGGCGTTGCGTCGCGCCGTCTCGCAGGATCGCGTCCGCTTTCTGCTCGCCGATGAAGTTGGCCTGGGCAAGACCATCGAGGCCGGCCTTATCATGCGCGAACTCAAGTTGCGCGGCTTGGCCCGGCGCATCCTTATCATCGCGCCCAAGGGACTTGTCACCCAATGGATCGCCGAAATGCAGACGCACTTCGGCGAGGAATTTCGCTTCTTCGCGCCCGCCGAGTTTTCCGGCTACCGCCGCATCAATCCGCACGACAACGTCTGGCGGGCGTTCGACCAGGTCGTGTGCTCGCTCGACTCGGTCAAGCCGATGGAATCGCGCCAAGGCTGGTCGCGCGACGACATCAACGAGTTCAACAAGGAACGGTTCGAGGATTTAATCACGGCGGGCTGGGATTTGATCGTCGTGGACGAATCACACCGCATTGGCGGCAGTTCCGAACAAGTGGCGCGGTATCAGTTGGGGCGCGGCCTGTCGGAAGCCAGCCCGTATTTCCTGCTCCTGTCCGCCACGCCGCATCAGGGCAAAAGCGATGCGTTCCACCGGCTCGTGTCGCTGCTGGACAAGAACGCCTTCCCCGAACCCGGCAGCGTCACCCGCGAGCGCGTGCATCCCTACGTCATCCGCACCGAGAAGCGGCAGGCCATTGACGCCGATGGCAACCCGCTGTTCAAGCCGCGCATCACCAAGCTCGTCGGCGTGAGTTGGGACGGCCACGCCGACCAGAAGCAACTTTACGAGGCAGTCACGGAATATGTCCGCGAAGGCTACAATCAGGCCATGCGGGAGAAGAAAGCCTACGTCGGCTTTTTGATGATCCTGATGCAACGGCTCGTCACCAGTTCCACCCGCGCCATCATCACCACGTTGGAAAAACGGCTCACCGCGCTGCAAGCGCCGGGCGAACAGCTCACCATGCTCCCGCTCATGGTGGAGGATGAATGGAACGAACTCGACGGGCAGGATCAGCTTGAATCGTTGCTCAAGACCAAACTCGCCGCGCTGAAAAACGAGCGCGCCGAAGTCGAGTTGTTACTCACCGCCGCCCGCAAGGTGGAAGCGCGCGGCCCGGACGCCAAGGCGGAGGCGCTGCTCGAATGGATTTACAAGTTCCAGAAAGAGGAAGGCGATCCCGACGTGAAGTTGCTCGTCTTCACCGAGTTCGTTCCCACCCAACAAATGCTTGCGGAGTTTCTCGGCAATCGCGGCATCGCAGTCGCGTGCCTCAACGGCAGCATGAGCATGGAAGAGCGCCAGCAGGTGCAGCAGGCGTTTGCCAAGGATGCCCGCATCCTCATTTCCACCGATGCCGGCGGCGAAGGCTTGAACCTCCAGTTCTGCCACATCGTCGTCAATTTCGACATCCCTTGGAATCCCATGCGAATCGAGCAGCGCATTGGCCGCGTGGATCGTATCGGCCAGAAGTGCGTTGTCCGCGCCATCAATTTCCTGTTCGCCGACAGTGTCGAGTTCCGCGTCCGCGACGTGCTGGAGGACAAGCTTGCCGTCATCCTCGAAGAATTTGGCGTGGACAAGACCAGCGACGTGCTCGATTCCGCCGAGGCCGCGCACCTGTTCGACAATCTCTATGTCGAGGCGTTGCTCCATCCCGACCGCATCACGCAGACCGTCGAGCAGGTCGCGGAAACCATCAAGGCCCGCGCCAGCGACGCCCAATCCAAAAATACCATGCTCGCCAATGGCGACGCGCTCTCGCCCGACGAGGCAAAAGCCACCCTGAATCAGCCGTTGGCCGAGTGGGTCGAACGCATGACGGAGAATTACCTCGATGCTTTCGGCGGCAAGTATGAGGCGGAGTTGGATTGCCTTCGCATCCAGTGGCCCGGCGAGACGCAGATGCACCGCTACGCGCTACCCACCCGCACCGGCACGCCGCCGCCCAAAACGGAATTGCTCCGGCTCGATCATCCCAAAGTGCGCGGCATCCTCTCGCGCCTGCCCCGCTTCGTGCCCGGGATGCCCGTTCCCTCGCTCCGTTTCCCGTCGCTGCCGGCTAATCTCAGCGGCGTCTGGTCGCTGTGGGAAATCAGCATCATCACCCAGGACCGCCAGCGCCGCCGGATGTCGCCCCTGTTCGTGCATGACGATGGCCGGATGCTCGCGCCGACGGCCCGCTTCCTATGGGTGAGGTGGACCCCAAGTGTTGGACCACGGAATCGAGAGTTTAAGTTAGGCTTTCCGGAGTCGCTGAGATCGTTGTTGTTGTCTTCTGTTCCGTTCTTTTCGATCCAGTTGGAGAAGAGAAAGTGATAACCCAACGTCATCCCTTTCCCCTCTCCGTCTCTTCGGGCACACTCTCTATAACTCATGGTGCCCGCTTCGTTCAAGCCCAAACGGCTGGCCGTGCTCCATGGCCGTCGGGGTCCAGGTAGTACTGCGCCGGCGTTGCATAGTTGAGCGCCTGATGCGGGCGTTGGTTGTTGTACTCCGCAAACCAACGGGCCAAGCCCCGTCCGGCCGCCAGGCCGTCCCCGTAATCTTGCAGGTAGATGTCTTCGTATTTGACGCTGCGCCAGAGCCGCTCGATAAAGCGATTGTCCAGGTAGCGCCCACGTCCGTCCATGCTCACCTCGGTCCCGGCCGATTCCACTGCGTCCAGAAACGCTTCGCTGGTGAACTGCGAGCCCTGATCGGTATTCGAGATCAGCGGCACCCCGTGCCCCAACTCCAACGACGCTTCCCACGCCCGCACGCAGAACTCCGCTTCCTGGCTGTTGGACAACTCCCAGCCCAGCACGTAGCGGCTCCACCAATCCATCACCGCCACCAGGTACATGTACCCGCAGGCCAGCGGTACATAGGTGATGTCCGCGCACCACACTTGGTTCGGACCCGTGATTTCCAGCCCTTCCAGCAGGTACGCACAGATCCGATGCCCCGCTTGGGGTCGGCTCGAAAAGGGGCGCGGATAGATCGCTTCGATCCCCATGATCTGCAACAAACGGCTCACCCGCTTGCGATTCACCACCAGGCCCTCCCGACGCAACAACTCTCGTAGCCGTCGACTCCCGTAAACCGGATGCTCCAGATGCAGCTCGTCGAGCCGCCGCATCAGGGCCAGATTCTCCGGCGTCTCCGGACTGGCGTGGTAGTAGTACCCGCTGCGAGAGAGTCCCAGCAGCTCGCACTGCTCCCGAATGCTCAGATCCTCGCATGACCCGATCAGGCTCCGCAGCGTCGTTAGAGTCCCAGTTGCTTGGACTTTTTTTT